>JAICMO010000182.1 GCA_025929185.1 Pseudolabrys sp. | reverse complement strand
GGCACGGTGTCCGATTTCTCCGTCGGCGACCGCGTGTTTCACCAGAAATTCGGCAACGGCAACGTCACCGCCGTCGACGGCAACAAGCTCACCATCGCCTTCGACAAGGCGGGCGAGAAGCGCGTGGTGGATAGTTTTGTGGAGAGGGTGTGAGGACCTAAGCGAAGCGTTCGTTGTAGGCGTTGCAAATTCTTTGAATCATCGCACTGTAGTGCAATGGGTCTCCTATACGCAAACTAGGTGGAATTGGAGCAACCCTCGTCGACCGTTGTAAGTCCTTATATTTCATTTCGAGCTCGGAATACTGAGCACGCCCCTTTAAATAGCTTAGATTATCATGCTCCACCACGACTACGCCCAATGCATCGAGTCCACCGCTCTCGGCAGCAGAATTGCGCAGATGAAGCGCACGAAAAATATCGATAGTTTCCGTTGCAATCTGATGCGACGATTTTCCTGCTTGCCCGTGGCGCGTAAGTGGTTCCCGCTTCGGCGAGTCTAAATTCAGAGGGGACAGAAAGATCTCAGCGGCATTCACGACGAGAAACGCGGCAGAAATTGTTTTTGGATCGTAACTGAAAGCGTGACTTTGAAATGCATCAAAGTCTCTCAATCTGTTGTGGCGCGCTTTCCCATGCTCGGTCCAGATCGATTTTAGCTCGATAGCAATTTGGATCAGTGACGGAGGTGTGAAGCGAATTAAATCAGGCGGCTCGGGAACCTGAGGCGCACCTGCCGGAGTACCGAGCGCGATATCGATGACCCACTTATTATAACCGACCTGTTGCCTGTGTCTGAGCTGCGCAACGATTTCGCCTGTGGCAGCACGTTTGGCAATAACCGGACATGTGGCAAGCAAATCCCGAATGATAAGGAGAGATTGGCTATCACTGTGCTTTGACGTGCGCGGATGGTAGGCCTCGGCAGCAACTTCCGCGACAATCAATTCTTCGATCGTTCCGCTACTATTCACTAAGTTCTTTCAAGCACGGCCTGCCGAACGTAAGCTCCGTGCTGAACCTTATTGGCAATTTCATCCTTTAGGCGTTCAAAAGCACTCTCGACGTATTTAGACTCGACATCCGAAGACATAGAATTTCTTCCTGCTCTGCAAGCTGCAACAGCAGTCGAGCCCGAACCACAAAATGGATCGAGCACTATATCCCCTGCAAAGCTAAACATGCGAATGAGCCTCTCAGCAATTTCTATGGGATAGGGCGCCGGGTGGCCGTTGCGGAGGCTGGCACCGCGAACATCCTGCCAAAATGGCCGTTGCCAAGCATCCATTTCATCTTTTTGCAGCATTGAAAGAGCTTTTTGCAACATGGAAGTTGAACGATAGGCACCCGGCTTGCGGAGCATCAATACATGCTCAAAATCGTTTTTGATCACCGCTCCCGGTTGGTATGGCTTTCCATAATAACCAGACGAACCACCGCCCGCCTCATTTGTCCGATTTCCAATCTTAAACCATAGAATCGGAGTGAGCGTGTCGAGACCGACCTTTTTTGCACGAGACATAATGTCGGCGGGCAACGGTAGAATTCTGTGCCGGCCATCTTTTTTGCGCGGAATTAGAACATCGCCCACAACGCAACAGGCCCGCCCGCCCGGCAGAAGCACGCGGCTCCATTCGGACATACACTTTGTCAACTCGTCGAGGAAACGATCGTACTCATCCATCCGGCCGAGTTGCTTCCCGCCAGCATCGGATTCGTATGCCTTTATGTTGAAGTATGGTGGCGATGTAACGATGAGATGGATACTGTTCGCATGGACATGGCCTAGTCCACGAGCATCGGCAGAACGCACGAAATGCGTCGTTTTGTGAAACGGCGCCGGCCACGGATTTTCTCGCCACCATTTGTTCGCAGCGAGCAGGACTTCGACAGATCCGCGTTCATTATCTTTTTGCGGAAGATCGGGTCTCTTTTTTGGGCTCCGAAATTGCCGAGGAGGGCTGGTGACGATGAGCTTCAGTTGCGGACTTGCCAAAGGAGCCCCCACGATTTGAAATATCCTTAGTATACACTCACAATAGTTCACTAAATGTTCTCGTCAAGGAATTCGATCTGCTCCCCTATAGTTTTCCCCATAATTTCAGATATTTACGTCAGGCGTCCCTCCTGGACTTGGATGTTGTCTACACGCGCAACCCCAGAACGCGAGCTCGAACGGCACGCCGGCCCCTCCTGGACTTGGATGTTGTCTACACGCGCAACCGTACGTCTGGATGACGCACCGATCGCATCTGGTTCACGCATCCAGTTACCCTGCCAAACCTATGCCATACTCCCCGCCACGGGCGGCTTGACCCAAAGGGGGGATCGGCCTTGCGACACCCTATTGCCTTCCTCATCCTCACCGGCGCCTTGGCGCTTGGCGGCGCGCTCGCGCCCACCGGCGCGGCGCACGCCCGCGACCTCACCTTCCCGGCGATGAACGCCGACGCGCTCAAGAGCGCCTGCACGACCGCCGGCGGCAAGTTCTCGCAAGATTCCAACGGCTATGACTGCGGCACCGATTGCAAGGGCGGCCCGGGCACCGATTGCATCGTGCATTGCGCGGACGGGAAGAAATGCACCGCGCAGGTGAGCGGCGGCGGGCGGCGGCCGCATTCCGTGGCGGCGGCGCTTACCAAGGCGCAGCGGCACGCAAGGTAGCGCGTAGTCATTCCGGGGCGCGCTGAAAGCGCGAACCCGGAATCCATAACCTATGTCTTTCCGTCCAACTGACACCGGGGTTATGGATTCCGGATCGCCGCGCTATGCGCGGCGTCCGGAATGACGGCGAAGAGTTCTTCGGCAAACTGCCAAAGCTGCACCAAGGAGGCGCGCGATCCCCGGATCATTTAACGTGAAGATGGCTTCCGGGGGGATGACCGCAGGTCGCGCTCACTTCTTCTCCAGCAGCAGCGTGCCGCGCTGCCCGACGACGCGCTGCACGGCGCGGGCGAAGCGCGCGAGCAGCCAGGGCAAGGTGACCTCGAGCCGCACCGCGCCCTCGTAGACGTCGATGAAGCCGTGCGCGTGCTGGCCGAGCGCGCTCGCGGCAAAGCTCAGGCGGTCGCCCTCCCACACGTCGTTCTCGAGGCGCATGAGGTAGGCGAACTCGCTCTTGGCGCGCGCGACGCCGTCCCTGATGCGGCGGGCCGCCTCGTCCTTGCCGAGGCGGTGGGGAATGACGACGATCAGCGGCTCGGTCATGGGCAACGCGCTCCGGTTCAGGTGAACGGCGGCCCTTCATATGGCGATGCCTCGCCCGCGCCGGAAGCGGCGCCCTCGCTTCACCTCTCCCATAGGGAGAGGTCGCCCGCCGGAGCTTTAGCGAAGGCGGGCGGGTGAGGGGTTACAACTCATCGAAAATCTTAAACCCCCTCACCCCACCCTCTCCCCGCTGGGGAGAGGGGGCACGCTGAGCTTGTCGCAGCGCATCTTAACTGATCACTCAAGGCTGCCTTGCATCGCCAGCGTCGCGCCGCTCTATTATGCGGCCACGAATTGCCCGATAAGCTTTTGGATGGATGTTGCAGGGCGGGGGATACGATCGTGCGCAAAGTGTTTGTTGTCGCGTTATCGTTTGCCGCCCTGTTCCTCGCCCTCCCCGCCCATGCGCTGACGCTCAACGGCTTCCGCGCGCAGCATCACCTGAAGCCGCTGCGCGTGAGCGGCGCGCTCGCGGCCTATGCGCGCGCGCACGCTTACGACATGGCGCGGCGCGGCTCGCTCGATCACGACGGCTTCTATGCGCACGCGATGGCGGGTAGTGGCAGCATCTTTGCGGAGAATGTGTTGTGGGGCTGCGCGAGCGAAACCTGCGCCATCGCCAAGTGGGCGGCGTCGCCCGGCCACCGCGCCAACATGCTGCGTGGCGATCTCGACCATTACGGCATCGCCTCCGTCACGTCGGGCGCCCGGCGCTATTGGGTGATGGAATTGAGCGGCGAAGGCCCGCGTCCGCCGCGGCTGCTGCGCGCGAGCCTGCGGCACAAGAAGGTTCGCCACAAAAAGAAGTGAGCGCGCTCGCGCCGGGCGAGGTGCAACGCTCGCTGCGCCGCGACGAGCGGCTACCAGCGGCCGCCGCGGCGCACCAGCCGGATGATCACCAGCAGCAGCACGGCGCCGATAGTGGAATTGATGATGGCGCGGATCAGCCCGACGCCCAGCCCGATGCCGAGCCGCGGCAGCAGCCAGCTCGCGATGAATGCGCCGACAATGCCGATGGCGATATCGCCGATCAGCCCGAAGCCGGTCCCCCGCACGATCTTGCCGGCCAGCCAGCCGGCGATGAGGCCGACCACCAGAATGACGACAATGCTTTCGCCTGAAAGATACATGGCCCGCCCCTCGGATTGCCCAAAGCACGATGATCGACCTTACGCGTGGGCGGCGCAAGGCGCGTTGCAAGCTGTATTGGATTCGGGTTCCCCCGTCCCGCGGCCCGTGCGGGCTGCGAAGCAGAACAAGTTGGCGTTCGTCCCGGACGCGGCGTTCCTTCGCGCCGACCGGCCGCTATTTCGCGCCGCTGAGCATCTTGGCGCAGGCCTCGGCCACGCTGCGATTCGGCTCGGCGTTTCCGGGGAAGGTCGCCCAGCCGCCCTTGGCGACGAAGGAGTCCCGATTCCAGGAATCGACCGCTTTCAGCGCGACCAGCGTCGCCTGCGCATTGGATGCGGTCTTGAACCGGTCGACGCAGATCGGCGCCAGCGCCTTTACCACCGCGGCGGTGGCGCGCTCGTCGGCCATCGACTCGGCCTTGCTGCCGAGCGTCCAGCCGCCCCAGCCGAAGCCGAGGATCATGGCGATCACGGCGCCGCCGGCGGCGCCCTGCATGAGGCGTGTCAGCGAGTCGCCTTGCAGAATGGTAGGTAATTGCATGCGTTTTCCTTTCGCCCGACATCGTTTCGGAGCGAGGGCTACGGACACCCGGATGGGTTCCGGTCGCGAGTTGGAGTGACGGCCCGGCCGCTTTGCGCTGGCGTTTCGGTCGCCGGCAGCGTGCGCCTGTTGCGGGGTAATGTCGATAGCGCTAATGCCGCTGGCCACGCGAGAGGCCGCCGATCACAACTTCGTATCCGGCAAGAGGGGGCGCTTGCGGCGGCAGGGACGCGCCTGCTCTCATCTGCGCCGTCCTTAAGTCCTCATGCGGAGTTGTCATCCATGCGTCATTTGTTTCTCGCCGCGCCGCTCATCGGTGCGCTCGCTTTCGCCGCGCCCGCGTCCGCGCAGCTCGTCACGCACAAGGATCTCTCGTTCTCGATGGCGCTCACCATCGCGCAAGGCACGCTCGAAGCGTGCCAGGCGCGCACCTATGCGATCTCCGCCGTGGTGCTCGACCGCGGCGGCCGCGTGATGGTGATCCTGCGCAACGACGGCGCCGGCCTGCACACCATCGAGAATGCACGCCGCAAGGCCTATACCGCCCTCACGTTCAAGATGCCGAGCAAGGAATTCGTCGAGCAGATGAAGACGCGGGCGGTGCGCGTGCAGCAGACGCATCTGTCCGGCGTGATCGCGATCCCGGGCGGCGTGCCGATCAAGCTCGGCAAGGACGTGATCGGCGCGGTCGGCGCCTCCGGCTCGCCGGGCGTGGACGACGAATGTGTCAACGCCGGACTCGACAAAGTGAAGCAGTATCTGACGGAGTAAATGCTTCTTGTACCGGGGCGGCGCAGCACGAAGTGATGCGCCGCCGACTCGGGACCGTTACAGACTCGCGCTTTTTTGACGACCCTAGATCAGCGATGCACCGCTTCGCTAAAGCTCGCGCTGCACCGCATCCGGGGAAGCCGTGTGGCAACGGTCTCTCACACCCCGTGGCAGGCGTTGCGCGCGATCGCCTCCGCAGGACGACTTGTTGAGCGCCCCGTTTCCGCCCCGATGCCGCCGAGATTAACCGTTTCGATTGCGGAACAGGCACCGGAACGGAATCGCGTTCCGGCGCTTGTACAGGCGGGCAGCGGGTAGCGGGGGCATTTAGGACAAGTGAACATGCGTGTGACACTGTTGCGGATCGCGGCGGCAGGCGTTGTCGTCGCGGCGTTTTCAGGCGCGGCGCGCGCCGACGTGCTGGTCCAGGTCGATAAAGCGACGCAGCAAATGACCGTCACGGTCGACGGCGAGCAGCGCTACGTGTGGCCGGTGTCGACCGGCGTCGCCGATTACGACACGCCGGACGGCGCGTTCACTCCGTTCCGCATGGAAAAGGACCATTTCAGCAAGGAGTGGGACGACGCGCCGATGCCCTACTCCATCTTTTTCACCAAGCAGGGCCACGCCATCCACGGCACCAATCATTCGAGCATCGGGCGGCCGGCTTCGCACGGCTGCGTGCGGCTGCATGTGAAAGATGCCGCGAAGCTGTGGGCGCTGGTGAAGAAGGAAGGCATGAGCCATACGCGCGTGGTGCTCACCGGCGAAATTCCGGAGGCCGCGCCGGCGATCGCGCGCCATCACGCGCCGCAGGACATCACGCCCGATTTCGCCAGCCGATCGCCCTCGCAGACCGTCGGCCGCGCGAATGCGGACGTCGATGCCGATGACGACGATGCTGATGATGCTGCTGTTGCTGTCACGGTGCCGCGCGATAGCGCGCGTCGCACGGTGCCAGGATACTGGCGGCAATACCGCGAGGAGCCGAGGTACTATTATTACCGCGTGCGGCCCTATCTTCCGCCGGAGGAGCGGCGCGGCCGCGGCTTCCTGACGTTCGGGTATTAACCTCCCGTCATTCCGGGGCGCGGGCGATGGCCCGCGAGCCCG
>JAICMO010000051.1 GCA_025929185.1 Pseudolabrys sp. | reverse complement strand
GCTGCGGAGTGACGTACCGTCATGCGCGGGCTTGACCCGCCTGCAGGCCGAAGCATTTGTTGATGAGCTTCGTTCCGAACCCCTGCGGCGGGCGAAGGCCCGCGCATCCATTCTTTTCGAAAAATGCTGGATTGCCGGGTCAAGCCCGGCAATGACACAAAACTATAGCGCGAAGCTGGTGCCGCAGCCGCAGGAGGCGGTCGCGTTCGGGTTCTTGACCTTGAACGAGGCGCCGATCAGGTCCTCGACGAAATCGATCTCCGAGCCGGCCATGAAGCCGATCGATACGGGATCGATGAGGACCGTCGCGCCGTCGCGGGCAATGACGATGTCGCCGTCGGCTCTGGCGCGCTCCATGTCGAATTTGTATTGAAAACCCGAGCAGCCGCCGCCTTCCACGCTGACGCGAAGCATGGTGCCGGCAGGCTCCTTTTTAAGGATTTCGCCGATCCGCCGGGCGGCCCGTTCGCTCACCGTCACGCTTGCAGTCATCGCTCGTTTTTCCCAAAACACTGCCCGAACCGTACTTCTTGTTGGCAGAGCACGCTTTCCTGATAGTTAAGTGTGCGGGCCCCCAGGGTCAATGCGATGGGGACGAGAGGTAAATGGCTATCGAAGCCGGGTGCGAGCGCGCCCTTTATGCGGCCGATCCGCTGAAAAGCCGGGGACGGCTCTATGCCGAGCCGGCGAGCCCGACGCGCAACGACTTCCGCCGCGACTGCGACCGCATCATCCATTCCACCGCCTTCCGGCGGCTTGCGCACAAGACGCAGGTTTTCGTTTTTCACGAAGGCGACCACTACCGCACGCGACTGACGCACACCCTGGAAGTCGCGCAGATTGCCCGATCGCTGGCGCGCGCGCTCGGGCTCGACGAGGATTTGAGCGAAGGACTGGCGCTTGCACACGACCTCGGCCATCCGCCGTTCGGGCACGCGGGCGAGCGCGCGCTCGATGCTTGCCTGGCCGAGCGCGGCGGCTTCGATCACAATGCGCAGGCGCTCAGCATCGTGACCCATCTGGAGCGGCCGTATCCCGCGTTCGACGGTCTCAATCTGACCTGGGAGACGCTCGAGGGCCTGGTCAAGCATAACGGACCGCTGACGGATCGGGCAGGCAAACCTGTCGGCCGTTACGCCAAACGTGGAATCCCGGGTGCCATTCGCGACTATGACCAAACGCAATCCCTGCAACTGTGGAGCTTCGCCAGTGCCGAAGCTCAGGTTGCTGCCATTGCCGACGACATTGCCTATGACGCGCACGACATCGATGACGGCTTGCGGGCCGACCTGTTCGCGCTTGGCGACATCGCACACGTGCCGGTGATCGGTGCGATCACCCGTGAGATCGATACGCAACACAAAAACCTGCCGCCGGCGCGTCGCGTGCATGAGCTGTCGCGGCGGCTGATCACGCGCATGATCGAAGACGTCATCGCAGAGACGAAGCGCCGGATTGCCGTGCGCAAGCCGGATTCGGCGGACGAGGTGCGCGGCGCAGGAGAGCCGATGGTTGGCTTTTCGGCCGAGATGCTGGCGGGCGACGCCGGCATCAAGGGCTTTCTTTATCCGCGAATGTATCGGCACGAGCGGGTGTGGCGGATCATGAACGACGCCGAGGCCGTTGTGCGCGACCTGTTTGGGCACTACATGCGCAAGCCGACCGACCTCCCGGCCGAATGGGCCGAAGGCCTCGATCCGAGAAACGACGACGCGCGCAGCCGGCTCGTTGCCGATTTCATCGCCGGCATGACAGATCGTTATGCGCTCGTCGAGCACGCGCGCTATTTTGACTCAACGCCGGAATTGCGTTAGCCGCAGCGCCAGAATGAACGCGGCCGCAAAATCCAAAAACGTGTTTGCCGACGTGCTCGAACGCGTGCGCGGTGCGGCTACGCCATTGTTGGCGCCCGACACCGATTTCTCGCGCGTTCTCGTCGAGCCACCGCGTGATCCTACGCACGGCGACATGGCGACCAACGCGGCCATGGTGCTTGCGAAGGACGCCGGAAAAAAGCCGCGCGATCTCGCAGAAGCGATCGGTGCTAATCTCCGCAGCGACGATATTGTCGAGAAGGTCGAGATCGCGGGACCGGGCTTCATCAATCTCACGCTTAAGTCGCACGTATGGGCGGAAGAGCTACGCAGGGTTTTGCGCGGCGGCGCCGACTACGGCCGCAGCGACATCGGCAAAAGGGAAAAGGTGAACGTCGAATACGTTTCCGCCAACCCGACGGGGCCGATGCACGTCGGTCATTGCCGCGGCGCCGTGTTCGGCGACGCGCTTGCTAATCTGCTCACGTTTGCCGATTTCGACGTAACGCGCGAATATTACATCAATGACGCGGGCGCGCAGGTCGATGTGCTCGCGCGCTCCGCCTACCTTCGTTACCGCGAAGCGCTCGGGGAAAATATCGGTCAAATTCCCGAAGGGCTTTATCCGGGCGATTACCTGAAGCCGGTCGGCGAGGCGCTCGCTGCCGAGCATGGCGGGGCGCTTGTCGGCAAGCCTGAATCCGAATGGCTGCAGATTGCGCGCGCGAAGGCCATCGCCATGATGATGGCGGCTATCCGCGCCGATCTTGCCGCGCTCAATGTGTCGCAGGATGCCTTCTTTTCCGAACGTTCGTTGATTGCGGGCGGAAAGGATCAAGTCGCGGCAACGATTGATGAGCTACGTGCACGCGGTGAAGTCTACCAAGGCCGCTTGCCACCGCCGAAGGGCGGCGCGGCGGAAGATTGGGAAGACCGCGAGCAGACGCTCTTCCGCTCGACAGATTTCGGCGATGACGTCGACCGCCCGCTGATGAAGTCGGACGGCAGCTACACATATTTTGCTTCCGACATCGCCTATCACAAATCGAAATTCGATCGCGGCTTTCTGCACATGATAGACGTCTGGGGCGCCGACCACGGCGGCTACATCAAGCGCATGCAGGCGGCGGTCAAAGCGGTTAGCGGCGGCAAGGCCGACCTCGACGTCAAGATCATCCAGCTTGTGAAGCTCTTGCGCGCGGGTGAGCCGGTGAAAATGTCGAAACGCGCGGGCGAATTCGTCACCTTGCGCGAGGTGGTGGATGAAGTCGGCCGCGACGCCGTCCGCTTCATGATGCTGTACCGCAAGAACGATGCGGTGCTTGATTTCGATCTGGCCAAGGTGATCGAGCAGTCGCGCGACAACCCCGTCTTCTATGTCCAGTACGCGCATGCGCGCGGCGAATCGGTCTTCCGCAACGCGCGCGAGATGCTGCCCGATCTGCCGCGGGCTGCCGCGGAGCGCGCGGCGATGCTCCAAGGCGCCCGTATCGAGCGCCTCAGCGATTCCGGGGAACTTTCCCTGATGCGGCGGATTGCAGCGTTTCCGCGTGTCATCGAGGCCGCGGCGGTCGCTCACGAGCCCCATCGCATTGCGTTCTATCTCTATGAACTCGCAAGCGAATTTCACGCGCTGTGGACGCGCGGAAAAGACTTGCCTCATTTACGCTTCATTATCCAGAATGATCCAGAAACGACCAAGGCTCGCCTCGCATTGGTGCAGGGGATCGTAACCGTACTTGCCTCCGGGCTTGCGCTTCTTGGCGTATCCGCGCCCGAGGAAATGAGATAAGTGCAGTTCGCTTGACTTCCGTCGTTTTCCGATCGGAAGGACCAAACACGCAACTGCCAGACGGGGACAGAATGGCGGACGACACCAATACGCAACGCTCCTTCCGTTCGAACGACCCTTACAGCCGCAACGCCGCCTCAAGCAGCGTGGACACCCCCGCCAACGACCCGCTTGCCGAGCTTGCGCGCCTGATAGGGCAGAACGATCCGTTTGCAGAATTCGGCAGCGAAGCGCGGCGACAGGCGCCGTCCGCGACGCCCGCGCAATCCGCGTATCGGACGGATGCGCGCGAGCCGCACGGGAGCGCTGCATCGCACGCCCAGTACGATGATCCGAACCACGCAGGATTGCCCAATCCTGATGACGGAACGCCCGACTACTACGAAGACGAAATGCCGCCGTCCGACGACTATTACGTCGAGACGTCGCCCTCTCGGCGCCGGGTGGGGATCATGGCCATCGCCGGCGTGTTCGCATTAGGTGTGATAGGGACCGCGGGTGCGTTCGGTTATCGCGCACTCTTCGGTCCGGGCGGCTCGCCGATGCCGCCGCCGGTTATCAAAGCCGATACGTCGCCCAGCAAAATCGTTCCGCAAACGGGAGCGGACAAGAAAGGCGGCGGCAAGATCATCTACGACCGTGTCGGCGATCGCGGGCAGAACGAAAAAGTCGTCTCGCGCGAAGAAACACCGCTCGACATCAAAAGCAAGCCGACGGGCGTGATCCCACCGGCCGCGGGCAGCGATGCGAACGGCGCAGCCGCTGCAATGCAGGCCGTGGCTGGAGACGGGAGCTTCACCGAGCCGAAGAAAATCCACACGATCGTGATTCGGCCGGATCAGCCGGACATGGGATTGCCAGCGTCGACGGCGACGGCTTCCGCCGCTTCAACGGCCGCCGTTCCACCGCCGCCACCGCCGCCCGTTGCAAGTGCGTCCAACAGCCGTATCGCGGACGCGCAGCCGCAACAGGCCGCCTCCGAGCCTCCGCCGCATCACGCAGCCTCAACCGCGCGCAGAGCTGAAGCTGCCGCGCACCAGGCGCAAGCGGCGCCGTCCAACGCGCCGCTGTCGCTCAGCCCAGGCGGGACCCCAGCGTCTGCCAGGCAGCCCATGCGCGTGGCCAACGCTCCGGCGGCGGCCGTGCCCGCGCACTCAGCCGCTGCGCATGGCGAATATGTACAGGTCAGTTCGCAGCGCAGCGAGGCCGACGCGCAAGCGTCCTTCCGCACCTTGCAGAACAAATATCCGAAGCAGCTCGGTGGGCGGCAGCTGGTGATCCATCGCGCCGATTTGGGCGCCAAGGGGGTTTATTACCGCGCGCTGATTGGCCCCTTTGCGGGCACGAGCGAAGCCGTCCAATTGTGCAGCAGCCTGAAGGCTGCCGGCGGAAGCTGCCTCATCCAGAGAAATTAGGGCGTGCATGCTTGCCCGTGCTCTGGCCGGGCGTTAAGTCGCGCCGATGGCGCCACGCGCATTCATCACCGGGGTTTCCGGTCCTTCGATCACATCCGACGAGTGCGCTTTCCTTAGGGAGGCTGAGCCTTGGGGGCTGATCCTTTTCAAGCGTAATGTTAGCACGCCGGACCAGGTCCGTGCTCTTGTTAGCTCCTTTCGAGACATAGTCGGCAAGAGGTCGCCGGTTCTGGTCGATCAGGAGGGTGGACGCGTACAACGGCTCGGTCCGCCGCACTGGCGGACCTACCCGGCGGGCGCCCGCTATGGCGCGCTGTATGAGCAGGATGCCGGGCTGGGGCTAGCTATGGCCCGCCTGGGGGGACGGCTGATCGCCTCGGACCTCGCGGCGCTCGGCATCGACGTCGATTGCCTCCCGATCGCCGATGTCCCGGTTCAAGGCGGGGATCCCGTGATCGGTGACCGGGCTTATGGGACCAGAGCAGACACGGTCGCAGCCATCGCGGGCGCTATCGCGGAGGGGCTGCAAAAGGGTGGCGTGGTGCCGGTTCTCAAGCATTTGCCGGGGCACGGGAGGGCAACGGCCGATAGCCATCTCCGGCTTCCCGTGGTGGATGCCGACCGGGCCACACTTGAAGCAACCGACTTCGCGGCCTTCCGTCGGCTCAATCACCTGCCGCTCGGCATGACCGCCCATGTCGTATTTTCTGCGATAGACCCCGTCACACCGGCGACCAGTTCCGTCACAATGGTACGCGAAGTGATTCGCGGCTTTATCGGCTTCAGAGGCTTGCTGATGAGCGACGACGTATCGATGGGCGCATTGTCGGGAACGTTCGCCGAGCGATGCCGGACTGTGTTCGCCGCAGGCTGCGATGTGGTGCTTCACTGCAACGGCAAGCTCGATGAAATGCAAGAGATCGCCGCGAATGCGCCGATACTTGTGGGCGAATCCGTGCAACGCGCCGAGACCGCTCTTGCGGCGCGCAAGCAGCCGGAGCAATTTGACATCGAAGCCGCGCGCAGCATCTTCACAAAAATGATCGCAGGCGAACGTCCGGCGACCAACGGAATGAGGCTTCATGAGTCCTGAGGATTTCGAAACGACGCTCGGAGAAGAGCGCGCGAGCGGCGAGCCGGCCATGATGGTCGATGTCGAGGGATTCGAAGGGCCTCTCGATCTGCTTCTTACGTTAGCGCGCCAACAGAAGGTCGACCTCGCGAAGATTTCGATCCTTGCGCTTGCCGATCAGTATCTCGTCTTCATCGAAGCCGCGCGCAAAATGCGGCTCGAGCTCGCCGCCGATTATCTGGTGATGGCGGCATGGCTTGCGTATTTGAAGTCGCGCCTGCTGCTGCCTGAGACGGCGCCTGGCGAGGGGCCGAGCGCCGAGGACATGGCGCTCGCGCTGGCGTTCCGGCTGAAGCGGCTCGAAGCCATGCGCGAAGTCGCGGCGAAGCTGATGGAGCGGCCGCAGCTCGATCGCGACGTTTTCTCGCGCGGCGATCCCGAGCCGATCGCCGAGATCAAGCAGCCGGAATGGACGGCAACGCTTTACGACCTATTGAGCGCCTATGCGGTGCAGCGACGCCGCAGCGCGATGTCGTTCGTGCGTGTGCGCAAGCGAACTGTGTGGTCATTGGCGGAGGCGCGGACGGCCCTCGAACGAATGATCGGGCAAAGCACGGACTGGACGCGCATCGACCAATATTTGATCCAGTACGTCGTCGAGCCGGCGATGGCCGTGACGGCCATGGCGTCATCGTTCGCGTCGGCGCTGGAGCTGGTGCGGGAGGGCCACGCCGAAATTCATCAGAAGCAGCCTTACGCGCCGATCTACATGCGCAAGCGTTTCGGCGGCGGTAATCGAAACGAGAGCGCGCCGGCCGGCGTGCAGGGCAATGCATGAGGAGGCCGTATCCATGCCGAGTGTGGCCAAGAAGCTCGTGATCGTGAGCAACGACGAGTCATCCGCGCCGGAACCGGGCCCGCGGCCTGAAGAACTGCGGCTGCTCGAAGCGCTTTTGTTCGCGGCGTCGGAGCCGCTGGACGAGGCACAGCTCGCGCGGCAACTGCCCGCGGGGACGGATGTGCGCGATGCGCTGACGCGGCTCAAGGCGGAATACGCGCCGCGCGGCGTCAATCTCGTGCGGATCGGCAAGAAATGGACGTTCCGCACCGCCGCCGACCTATCGTGGTTGCTGACAAAGAAATCCGTCGAGACGCGCAAGCTCTCGCGCGCCGCGATCGAAACGCTCGCCATCATCGCCTACCATCAACCGGTGACGCGCGCCGAGATCGAGGAAATTCGCGGTATCGTTACCGCGGCAGGCACGCTCGATGTGTTGCTGAAGACCGGCTGGATTCGTCCGCGCGGCCGCCGCAAGGTTCCCGGCCGCCCGCTCACCTACGGAACGAGCGAGGCGTTCCTCTCGCATTTCGGCTTGGAAGCCGTGAGCGATCTCCCCGGTCTCGACGAATTGAAGGGCGCCGGGCTGCTCGAAGGCAGCTTGCCGCCGGGATTCTCGGTACCCGCCCCTTCGGATGACAGCACCCTGCGCGATGACGAAGATCCGCTGGAACCCGGCGATCTCGATCTCGGTCTGATGCCGCCGGAGGAGCGGCGCGAGGAATAGCGCTTGCGGATTCAAGGTAAATAGCGGCGTTTCGGCGCGCGTCCGCCGCTCTCACGCGTGCGCGAAGTCCTTGTTTTTGCCGCTTCGCAAGCCTAGTTTCAGGTCAAATCATGGGCGGGACGAGCGTTAACAAAGCCCGTCGCTGCGGAGGATTTCCCGATGGGTTCCCTGAGTATATGGCACTGGATGATCGTCATCGTCGTGGTGCTGCTGCTGTTCGGCCGCAACAAGATTTCCGACCTGATGGGCGACGTCGCGCAAGGCATCAAGGCCTTCAAGAAGGGCATGGCCGACGACGACAAGACGACGGAAGCAAAGAGCGAGCCGAAGACGATCGATCACCAGGCAAACGGTGTCGCGCCGAAAACCGAAGCCGAGCGCCGGCCGGAAGGCGCGCACTCCTGAACGGCCGCTGCGGCGCGCATGCGCGTTACCTTCCGGCGTTCCGGCCGTGGAGTTGATTGATCCATGTTCAACTTTGGTTGGGGCGAGCTTGTCGTTATCGGCATTGTCGCGCTGATCGCGATCGGCCCGAAAGAGCTGCCGACCGTCTTGCGCACGCTTGGCCAATACATGGCCAAGATTCGGAGCATGGCGTCCGAATTCCAGGGCCAGTTCCAGGAAGCGCTGCGCGAAGCCGAAATGGCCGATCTGAAAAAGCACGCCGACGATTTGAACGCGGCGGTGAGCGACATCAGCAATTTCGATCCGGTCGCAGACACCCAAAAACAACTTGAGAGCGCGTTGGAGGACAAGCCGGAGTTGGCTGCGGCTGACACGGGAGCGGCGGGTGAGCCGGTTGCGGAACACAAGCCGTTGGAAATCGAGCCCGTACCGGCCAGCCCGGTCACGACGGAAGCATTGCCGGAACCTACCGTGCCGCTGCCCGAGCCGGTCGAGCCTGTCACCGAAAAAGACTTCGGTATCGCCGAGCCGATCCCGCAAAAGCAGGCCGGGGGCGCGGCATGACGCACGAGGACATCGAGGCCACCAAGGCCCCTCTGATGGACCACCTGATCGAACTGCGCTCGCGCCTCATCAAGGCGTTGCTCGCGTTCGGCGTGATGTTCGTGGTGTGCTTTTTCTTCGCGCGCGACATTTACAATGTTCTGGTCTGGCCGTTCGTCTGGGTCGCAGGGCCGGAAAATTCCAAGTTCATCTATACGGCGCTGCTCGAATATTTCGTTACGCAGCTGAAGCTCGCCATGTTCGGCGCGGCGTTTCTCTCGTTTCCGGTGATCGCAGCGCAGCTTTACATGTTCGTCGCGCCGGGGCTTTACCGCAACGAGCGCAAGGCGTTCCTGCCGTACCTGATCGCGACGCCGATTTTCTTCACGCTCGGCGCGCTGGTCGTCTATTTCCTCGTCTTTCCGATGCTGGTGCGCTTCTCGCTGCACATGCAGCAGCCCGGCGGCGCGAACGACGCCACCATCGCGCTGATGCCCAAGGTCGGCGAATATCTCTCGCTGATGATGTCGCTGGTGCTGGCGTTCGGCGTGGCGTTCCAGTTGCCGGTGATCCTGACGCTGCTCGGCCGCGTCGGCCTCATCACCTCCGCGCAACTCAAATCCAAGCGCCGCTACTTCGTGGTCGGCGCCTTCATCCTGGCGGCGGTGCTCACGCCGCCCGACGTGTTGAGCCAGATGTCGCTCGCGGTGCCGCTGCTGTTGCTCTACGAGGGCTCCGTCTGGTCGGTGCGCATGGTCGAGAAGCGGGCGAAGGCGGAAGCCGAGGCGAAAGCGAAAGCCGAAGCCGCCGGCGCGGCCGCCAATCCGGCGGAGTAGCCATTCCGTTCTTTGTCATTGCCGGGCTTGACCCGGCAATCCATCCTATGTGAATCCGCTTTCTTTTAGATGGATGCGCGGGTCAAGCCCGCGCATGACGTGCTAGAACGCCCGCCATGTACGACATCAGATGGATTCGCGAGCATCCGGACGCCTTCGACCGCGGGCTCAAACGGCGCGGGCTGGAGCCGTTGTCAGGAAAGCTCCTGCAGCTCGACGAGAAGCGCCGCGCGCTGATCGTGAAGCTCGAGCAGGCGCAGGCGCGGCGCAACGCGGCCTCAAAGGAAATCGGTCAGGCCAAGGTGAAAAAGGACGAGGCCACGGCGCAAAAGCTGATGGCGGAAGTCGGTGAGCTCAAGACGTCCATCCCCGCCATGGAGGCGGAGGAGAGGGAAGCCTCCGCCGCGCTCGACAAAGAGCTCGCACAAATTCCCAACATGCCGCTCGATGAGGTGCCGGATGGACCCGACGCCAGTAGCAATGTCGAGCATCACGCCTGGGGCACGAAACGCCATTATGCGTTCACGCCGAAGCAGCATTTCGAATTGGGCGAGGCGCTTGGCCAGATGGATTTCGAGACCGCTGCGAAATTATCCGGCGCGCGTTTCGTTGTTTTGAAAGGCAGCCTCGCGCGCATGGAGCGCGTCCTCGCGCAATTCATGCTCGACGTGCAGACGGGGGATAACGGATACACAGAAGTCAATCCGCCATTGATGGTGCGCGACGACACGATGTTTGGAACGGCACAACTGCCAAAGTTTGAAGAGGATCAGTTTCAAGCGCTTCGAACACTTGATCTCAACGAACGCCTCGCGTGGCATGACAGAAAAACACTAGAGGAACGCGGTGCCTCCGCTCATTCCCGCGAAAGCGGGAATCCAGAATCGAAAATTACTGGGTCCCCGCTTGCGCGGGGACGAGCGGAAGCAGGCATGATAATCCGTGACTTCGAAGAAGCGCCGCGACTTGATCGAATGTGGCTCATCCCCACCGCCGAAGTGCCGCTCACCAATCTCGTGCGCGAATCCATCGTCGACGAAGACAAGTTGCCGATGCGGCTGACCGCCTGCACGCCGTGCTTCCGGGCGGAGGCGGGCGCTGCGGGAAAAGACACGCGCGGCATGATCCGCCAGCACCAGTTCACCAAGGTCGAATTGGTCTCGATCACCACGCCTGAGCAATCGATGGCAGAGCACGCGCGCATGTTGTCGTGCGCCGAGGAAGTGCTCAAACGCCTCGACCTCCATTATCGCGTCGTCACGCTCTGCACCGGCGACATGGGATTTGCCTCGCAAAAGACCTACGACATCGAAGTCTGGCTGCCGGGCCAGAATATGTATCGCGAGATTTCCTCCTGCTCCGTCTGCGGCGACTTCCAGGCGCGGCGCATGAACGCGCGCTACAAGGGCAAAGACGGCAAGGTGAAGGGTCACGTGCACACGCTCAACGGCTCCGGCACCGCC
Organism: Pseudolabrys sp.; assembly: GCA_025929185.1. Lineage (GTDB taxonomy): Bacteria > Pseudomonadota > Alphaproteobacteria > Rhizobiales > Xanthobacteraceae > Pseudolabrys. The sequence goes on along the minus strand of JAICMO010000051.1, from coordinate 10,405 downwards.
GTCGGCCGCGCGCTGATCGCGGTGATGGAAACCTATCAGCAGGCCGACGGCTCGATCGAGGTGCCGGCGGCGTTGCAGCCGTACATGGGCGGCGTGAAGAAGATTGAGCGGATGACATAAACGACATTTCCCCGTCATCCTGAGGTGCCCGCCGAAGGCGGGCCTCGAAGGATGATCGGTCGGGGCCGTCGCCCTTCGAGGCGCGCTTCGCGCGCACCTCAGGGTGACGGACGAAGTAAGGACAAGCAGATAGCGACAAATGCGCATCCTGGTCACCAACGACGACGGCATCCATGCGCCGGGGCTCGAAGCCTGCGAGAAGATCGCGCGCGTGCTGTCGGACGAGGTGTGGATCATTGCGCCGGAAAACGATCAGTCCGGCGTCTCGCATTCGCTTTCGCTCAACGATCCGCTACGCCTGCGCGAAGTCGGCGAGCGGCGCTTTGCCGTCAAAGGCACGCCGACCGATTGCGTTATCATGGGTGCGCGGCACCTGATGAAGGAGATGCCCGATCTCGTGCTGTCGGGCGTCAATCGCGGGCGCAATGCAGCGGAAGACGTGAGCTACTCCGGCACGGTGGCCGGCGCGATCGAAGGAACCGTGCTTGGCATTCCCTCGTTCTCGCTCTCGCAGGCCTATGCGTCGGCGAACAAGCACATGCCTTTTTGGGACACGGCGATAAACTTTGCTCCCGATCTGATCCGCCGCGTGCTCGACGCCGGCATGCCGCGCGACGTGCTGGTCAACGTCAACTTTCCCGATTGCCCGCCTGAGCAGGTGGCCGGCATCGCGGTGACGCAGCAAGGCAAGCGCGATCAGGAATTGCTGCACATCGAGGCGAGGCGTGACGGCCGCGGCAATCCTTATTACTGGATTGCCTTCGGGCGCGGTGGTATTGCCGGCGCAGCCCAAGGCAGCGATTTGCACGCTCTCAACGAGAAGCGAATTGCGGTAACGCCGCTCAGGCTCGATATGACGGACGAGCCCTTCATGACGAGACTTGCCGGCGTCTTTGAATAAGAGGCGACAGGTGGCCCAATCCGCGCGGGACCAGGACGGCGTCGGCCGCATGGAATTCCTGCTGACATTGCGCCGGCGCGGCATTGCCGACAAAGACATATTGCGTGCCATGGAGGAAGTGCCGCGCAGCGAATTCGTCGATGCGGATCATTTCGAGCGCGCCTACGCCGATCAGGCGCTGCCGATTTCCTGCGGGCAGACGATCAGCCAGCCTTATGTGGTTGCCTACATGACCGAGCAACTCGGCTTGCGTCCGCATCATCGCGTGCTGGAAATCGGTACGGGCTCGGGATACCAGGCGGCGGTGCTGTCGCTGCTGGCGCGCGAGGTCGTCAGCGTCGAGCGCTACCGCACGCTCGCGGATATTGCGCGCCGGCGCCTGCAGAAGCTCGGCTATAAAAATGTCGAGGTGATCGTCGGCGACGGCTTCGCCGGCGCGCCCGAGCACGCGCCCTTCGACCGCATCATCGTCACGGCGGCCGCTGAAAAGTTGCCGGAAGAGCTGATCGAGCAGTTGAAGGACGGCGGCGCCATGATCCTGCCGCTCGGGCCGCACGGCGGCTCGCAACACATTGTCAAGCTTACCAAGTCGCAAACGGGCATCGAGCATGAGCAACTGATTGCGGTGCGCTTCGTGCCTTTGCTGCCCGGGCGCGCCCGCGAATTGTGACTTTTTTGCCGGCGGCGCGCCGGGCGGGCAAACCTTAAAGCCTTGTTTACTCAGGGCATGTTTATTTCAAAGTCTCAGTTTGTTGCGTACGAGCGAGTAACCACATGCCGCGCTCCGTCGTGTCATTTTTCCCGCGCGTTAGCCCGCGCGTCATTGCCCTCACATTGATCGCTCTCGGCGCGGCAAGCTGCTCCGACTCGCAGCGTTTCGACAGCCCTTATTCGAATCCATTTTCGTCACGCCATGGCGGGCCGGAGGCGACGGGATCGATTTCGTCGCGCCCAATGCCGCCTGCGCACGTGGCCTCGCAGCCGTTGCCGCCGCCAAGTCACCCGACCACCGTCGCCTCGACCGGGGCGGCGGCAGGAGGTCACGGAGTCGGCGCCTATCGGCCGAGCGCCGGCGCGGAGGTCACAGGTTCGGTGAGCGAGCATCATTCAGCTTCGGCCGGACATTGGACGTGGAATGGTGGCAAGCCGATCACAGTCAGGCCGGGCGAAACGATCGAGACGCTTGCGCGCAAATACGGCGTGCCTGTTTCCGCGCTGATGCAAGCGAACGGAATAACGCACGCCTCATGGCTGCGGCCAGGCCAGCGCCTTGTCATCCCCCGCTACGTGGCGGGCAACACCGAAACGCGGCCTGCGCCAGCGCATCTCGCAAAGATTGCCGAAGGAAAGGTGCATATCGTCGCGCCTGGCGAGACGCTGATCGGCATTGCTCGCAAGCACGGCATGTCGCTCGCGGCATTTGCCAAAGCCAACAAGATCAATGCTTACACGAAGCTCAACGTCGGCGATCGGGTCGTGATCCCCGGCGGCCATTCGGTTGTGGCCGAGCGGGCGACAGGCACGCCGGCCGTGCATGCGAAGGCCGAGCATCATACAGCTTCGGTTGAGACGGTTGCGAGCGTGCCGACGCAGAGCGTCCGGCTTGCAACACCTGAGCCGGCCGAAGCCCAGAGCCCGACCAAAGCGGCGGAAGCCGCCGGCGCGATGCCGTCGTTCCGCTGGCCTGTGCACGGGCGCATCATTTCCGCGTTCGGGGCCAAGCCGAATGGCCAGCAAAATGACGGGATCAACCTCGCGGTACCGGAAGGCACGCCGATCAAAGCAGCCGATGACGGCGTCGTCGCTTATGCGGGCAACGAGCTCAAGGGCTACGGCAATCTCGTTCTTGTTCGCCACCCGAACGGCTACGTCTCGGCCTATGCCAACGCGAGCGAGTTGCTCGTCAAGCGCGGCGACAAGGTGCGGCGTGGACAGGTGATTGCGCACGCGGGCCAGACCGGCAACGTCACGTCGCCGCAGCTCCACTTTGAAATTCGCAAAGGCTCGGTGCCGGTCGATCCCGCGAAATTCCTCGGCGGGGCGTAATAAATATCCAGTCATTCCGGGGCGCACGCGCAAGCGTGCGAATCCGGAATCCAGAAATACGGCGAAATTCTGCGCGGCCTGGATTCCGGGTTCGCGCACTTCGTGCGCACCCGGAATGACTTGGAAAAATCAGTCCTTCAGCGCCACGTCCAAGCGGCCAGCCAGATCCTGAATGAATTGCCACGCCACGCGGCCCGAGCGCGATCCGCGTGTCGTCGCCCATTCCAAGGCTTCGCGCTGAAGCTCTTCGCCCTTTTTCGGAATCTTGTAATGGGCCACGTACCCTTCGACCATGGCGAGGAACTCGTCCTGGCTGCAACGATGAAACCCAAGCCAAAGACCGAAGCGGTCTGAAAGAGAGACCTTTTCTTCAACGGTTTCGCCGGGATTGATCGCGGTCGAGCGCTCGTTCTCCATCATGTCGCGCGACATCAGATGGCGGCGGTTCGAGGTCGCATAGAAGATCACGTTGGCGGGGCGCCCTTCGATGCCGCCTTCGAGCACGGCTTTGAGCGACTTGTACGAAGTATCGTCGGCATCGAAGGAAAGGTCGTCGCAAAACACGATGAAGCGATAGCTGGAATTGCGCGTGATCGCCATCAGATCGGGCAGGCTTTCGATGTCTTCGCGATGAATTTCGATGAGCTTGAGCGGTCCTTCCGCGCTTTTGCGCGCGAACGCGGCGTTCACGGCCGCGTGCGATGCCTTCACCAGCGACGACTTTCCCATGCCGCGCGCGCCCCAGAGCAGCGCATTGTTCGCTGGCAGTCCGCGCGCAAAACGCTCCGTATTCTCGACAAGCGTGTCGCGCACGCGATCGATGCCTTTGAGCAGCGACATCTCGACGCGGTTGACGTGCGGCACCGGCGCGAGCCGCCGCCCTTCCGGATGCCAGACGAACGCATCGGCGACAGTAAGATCGGGCAGGGAGGCACGATCGGGCGCAAGCCGGTCGAGCGCCGCTGCGATCCGCTCGAGAGTATCGGTTTTCCCGTGCAAGCCGTGCACGTCCGTCGCCTCGGCCTTCGACTTCGAAGTCCGCTTTGATTTCGACTTTGTTTTTGGCTTGGCCATCGGCGTGTGAATGTGCTTTAGGTCGCGCTGCTCTTAGCGGGGCGGCGTGACCCTCGCAAGTCGTAACGGCCTGAAATAACGGCAAAAGGCCCAATTCCGGCGGCCCGTGCGGCGTTGCAATTGGGGCCGCGGTCGCTATAGTCCGCGCGGCATTCGAGCGCGAAAGTCGGCCCGGACAGCCTGCTGCCGCGTCCCCAAACACGTGAGGAAAGGTCAATGCTGGTCACGCCTGCCTTTGCGCAAGGCTCCTTGGGTTCCTTGTTCGGCGGCGGAGGGGCAGGCGGCGACGGCGGCGTGTTGATGTCGCTGCTGCCGTTTGTGCTGATTTTCATCATCATGTATTTCCTGATGATCCGCCCGCAGCAAAAGCGCGTGAAAACGCATCAGGAGATGGTCAAAAACGTGCGGCGGGGCGATACCGTCATCACGAATGGCGGCCTGATCGGCAAGGTCACCAAGGTGGTGGACGAGGAGCAGATCGAGATCGAGATCGCGGACGACGTGCGCATCCGCCAGGTGCGTTCGATGGTGACCGACGTTCGCGCCAAAGGTGAGCCGGTGAAGGACGAGGCCGCGACCGGCTGAGCGCCGGCGGCCTGGTTTCGCGCAAGGACATCATGCTTTATTTCACGCGGTGGAAGGCGGCGGCGATATTGCTCACGGCATTCATCGTCTGCCTGTGCGCCGTCCCGAACTTTATCCCCGCCAAAGTTGTCGATAGCTGGCCAAAATGGGCTCAGCGGCACATCGTGCTGGGGCTCGACCTGCAAGGCGGCTCACACATTCTGCTCGAGGTCGACACCAAAGCGGTGCGCAAGGAAAAGCTCGAGGCGTTGCGCGACGATGTGCGCCGCGTGCTGCGCGAAGCACGCATTGGGTACACCGGCCTCGTGGTGCGCGGAAATAGCGTCGAGGTCCGCATCCGCGAAGGCGCCAATTCGAGCCAGGCGGAATCGAAGCTCGATAGCCTGTCGCAACCGCTCGGCGGCATTCTGGCCAGCACCGGGCAGCGCAGCCTCGATATCACAAAAGAGCCGGGCAACCTGTTTCGCCTAACGGTTACCGAGCCCGCGATCCTGGAGCGCGTGCGCCAGTCGGTCGATCAGTCGATCCAGATTGTCGAAAGGCGCGTCAACGAGCTCGGCACGGTCGAGCCGCTGATCCAGCGGGAGGGGACCGATCGCATTCTCGTGCAGGTGCCGGGCTTGCAGGACCCGACGCGGCTCAAGGAATTGCTTGGGAAGACGGCAAAACTGGACTTCCGGATGGTGGATACCTCGATGACGCCCGAACAGGCGCGCCAGACGGGCGTTCCGCCGGACGATGAAATCTTGATGAGCTCCAGCGAGCCGAAGATTCCATATCTTGTCGAGAAGCGCGTGCTGGTTTCCGGTGCCGACTTGACCGACGCGCAGCCGGGTTTCGATCAACGCACAAACGAGCCGGTCGTAAACTTCCGATTCAATACGAGCGGAGCGCGCAAGTTCGCCCAGGTGACGCAGGAGAATGTCGGCAAGCCGTTTGCGATCATACTCGACAACGAAGTGATCTCGGCCCCGGTGATCCGCGAGCCCATCCTCGGCGGGTCGGGGCAGATCTCCGGCAATTTCACCGTGCAGAGCGCCAACGATCTTGCGATCCTGCTGCGCGCGGGCGCTTTGCCGGCGCCTCTGACCATCATCGAAGAGCGCACCGTCGGTCCCGGTCTCGGCCAGGACTCGATCGCGAAGGGAAAGCTGTCGTCCTATGTCGGCGCGGCGATGGTGGTCATCTTCATGTTGGTGACGTACGGCCTTTTCGGCATTTTCGCGAACATCGCCGTCGCCATCAACGTCGCGATGATTTTCGGCGCGCTGTCGATGCTTAATGCCACTCTGACGCTGCCAGGCATCGCAGGCATCGTGCTGACCGTCGGCATCGCCGTCGATTCGAACGTGCTGATCTACGAGCGCATCCGCGAAGAGGTCCGGCACGGGCGCACTCCGATCAACGCGATCGACGCGGGGTTCACGCGCGCGCTTGCAACCATCCTCGATTCCAACATCACCACCTTCATCGCCGCCGCCGTGCTGTTCTACATCGGAACCGGCGCGGTGCGCGGTTTTGCCGTGACGCTCGGCATCGGCATCATCACCACGGTGTTCACCGCGTTCACGATGACGCGCCTCATCGTCGCCTACTGGGTGTGGTGGCGGCGTCCCCAACGCGTGCCGATCTGACGGGAATTTGCGCCGTGCGCCTGCTTCGCATCGTACCCGACGACACCAAATTCGATTTCATGCGTTTCCGGCGCATCAGCTTTCCTATTTCGGCGATGCTGTCGATTATCGCCATCTCGCTTTACTTCTTCCACGGGCTCAACTTCGGCATCGATTTCAAGGGCGGTACTTTGATGGAGGTGCAAACCAAAGCCGGCCCCACCGATCTTGCCAAGATGCGCGCGACGCTCGGCGGCCTCGGCCTCGGCGAAATTCAATTGCAGCAGTTCGGAGCGCCCAACGATGTGCTGATCCGTATCGCCGAGCAGCCCGGCGGCGATGCCGCGCAGCAGGTGGTGGTCACGAAAGTGCGCGGCGCGCTGGGCAACGACGTGGACTATCGTCGCGTGGAGGTGGTCGGCCCGCGGGTCTCCAATGAGCTGTTGTCCTACGGCACAATCGGCCTGATCTTCGCGATTGGCGGAATCCTGATCTACCTTTGGTTCCGTTTCGAATGGCAGTTTGCGCTCGGCGCCATGATCGCCAATGTGCACGACCTGGTGCTCACCATCGGTTTCATGTCGCTGACGCGGATCGATTTCGACCTGACCAGTATCGCGGCCTTGCTCACGATCTTGGGTTATTCGCTTAACGATACGGTCGTCATCTACGACCGTATTCGTGAGATGCTGCGGCGCTACAAAAAGCTGCCGATGCCGGATTTGCTCAACGCATCGGTAAACCAGACGCTGTCACGCTCCGTCATCACGCATGTGACCGTCAGCCTTGCGCTGCTGGCGCTGCTGCTGTTCGGGGGCGAGGCCATTCATAGTTTCACCGCGACCATGATGTTCGGCGTGGTGCTGGTCGGTACCTACACATCGGTGTTCATCGCTTCGCCGATCCTGATCTATCTCGGCGTCGGCACAGGCCGCGATTCGTTGACAGCATCCGACCGCGACAAGAAGCCCTGACGCAGTGGCGGATACCCGGCCCGGAGCGGAATTGCCGCACCTGCCGAGCGCAGCGCCGATTGAAGCTTATGGCAACGGCGGCTTTCGTTTCGCCGGTATGTCGCACCGCGGCTCGCTCCTGTGCCTGCCGGACGGCATATGGCCGCTGCCAGTTACGAGTTTCGACGGGTTGACCGAGGAGCGCCTCGCGCTGGCCTTTGCGCGTAACGCAGAACTGGACATGTTCCTTATTGGATGCGGTGCCGACATGCGTCTGGCGCCCGACGCGTTGCGGGCGCGCTTCCGCGACTTGCACGTTTCGCTCGAAACGATGCCGACCGGGGCGGCAGTGCGGACTTATAATATCTTGCTTGCAGAGCGTCGGCGCGTCGGCGCTGCTTTGATTGCGGTTGATTGATCGCCACGCATTTCCGATGGACGGCAATTTCGAGCATTGCGCCGCGCTGGTGCGCGAGTCCGATCCTGATCGGTTTCTCGCATCTTTGTTTGCACCTGAATCCCATCGCGGCGCGCTTTACGCGCTCTATGCATTCAACTGCGAGATTGCGCGCGTGCGCGACGTCGCGCGCGATCCGATGGCCGGCGAAATCAGGTTGCAGTGGTGGCGCGAGGTGCTGGCGGGCGAGCGGGCCAGTGAAGGGCGTGCGCACCCGGTCGCGGCTGCGCTGTGCACGATCACCGAACGGTATGCCATCGATCGCCCGCCGCTTTCCGAATTGATCGATGCACACGCGTTCGGTTTGTACAGCGAGCCGATGACCGGGTTGAGCGACCTTGAAATCTACGCCGAACGAACCGACGTGACCGTGTTTGCCCTCGCAGCTGATATCCTCGCAGGGGGGTCTGCGGCAGCGAGGACCGTCATCCGCCGTGCGGGAATTGCTTATGCGATAGCGGGTTTATTGCGCGATTTTGCGCGGGATGCGTCGCGCCGCCGAATTTACGTGCCGCTCGAGCTGATGACGCGTCATGGAGCGGTCGCGCAGACTGCTTTTGCCGGACAGATGACGGATGGATTGGCCGCTGCACTCGCCGAATTGCGGCTGCACGCGCAGCATCATTTGAACACTGCGCGCGAAAATATGTCCGCTTTGCCAGACGCCATTCTGCCCGCGCTGCTGCCGATCGCCCTGGTACGGCCGGCACTCGCGCGCATGGAACGGAACAATGATGATCCCTTCAAGTTCACGGCGATTCCGCGCTGGCGCCGTCAATGGCTGCTGTGGCGCGCGGCGCATAACCCACATCGTATTTTTGACTAGCTGGAATCGCTGAAGCTTATTCGGCGGCGGCCGGACGCGTCTCATCGCCGCGCAGCCACCGTTCGAGATCGGCAAGCGCGCGTCGGCTGAGTGCGGCCTTGCGCGCAAGGTTTTTGGCGGAGCCACGGCCGAACCGGCGTCCTTCCGGGTCAAAATCGGGCGCAGAGGACAACGGCGGAAACAACCCGAAATTCACGTTCATCGGCTGGAATGAAGGCGGACCGGCGTCAATGGTATCGATATGTCCACCGGTTATGTGGGCGAGCAACGCGCCGTGCGCGGTGGTCGGCGGCGGCGTGATCGGCGCTTCGCCAATCCGTTCCGACGCGGCAAAGCGCCCGGCCAAAAGTCCAATGGTTGCGGATTCCACGTAGCCTTCGCAGCCGGTGATTTGGCCCGCGAAGCGCAGGCGCGGATCGGCATTGAGCCGCAGCGTGCCATCGAGCAATTTGGGCGAATTGAGAAATGTGTTGCGATGCAGGCCGCCGAGCCGCGCAAACTCCGCGCGCTCAAGGCCGGGGATGCTTCGGAAGATGCGGACCTGCTCGCCGTGCTTCAGCTTCGTCTGAAATCCGACCATGTTGAACAACGTGCCGAGCTTATTGTCCTGCCGAAGCTGCACGACCGCATAGGGCTTCAGGTCTGGCCGGTGAGGGTTGGTGAGGCCAAAGGGCTTCATGGGACCGTGCCGCAATGTTTCCGGCCCGCGCTCGGCCATGACCTCGATAGGCAGGCAGCCGTCGAAATAAGGCGTCGAGGTCTCCCATTCGTGGAATGATGTTTTCTCGCCGGCAAGCAGCGCCGCGACGAACGCCTGATACTGCTCGCGGTCGAGCGGGCAGTTGACGTAGTCGGCGCCTGAGCCGCCCGGACCGGTTTTGTCGTAGCGCGACTGAAACCACGCGGTGCCGAAGTCGATGGTGTCGCGATGCACGATCGGCGCAATCGCATCGAAGAAGGCGAGGGCGTCTTGCCCGCTGAGTTGCCGGAGGGTTGACGAAAGCGCCGGCGAGGTGAGCGGGCCGGTGGCGACGATCACGCTGTCCCACTCGGGCGGCGGGACGCCGATCTCCTCCCGCACGATCGTTATCAGCGGATGCGTCTCCAGAGCATGCGTGACGGCGGCGGAAAACCCGTCGCGGTCGACCGCAAGCGCGCCCCCGGCCGGGACCTGGTTGGCGTCGGCGGCACGCATGATGAGAGAGCCGAGATGCCGCATCTCCTCGTGCAGGAGACCGACTGCGTTATGGTCCTTGTCGTCGGAACGAAACGAATTGGAGCAGACAAGCTCGGCCAGCCCGGCCGTCTTGTGGGCGGCGGTCGCGTGCACGGGCCGCATTTCATGGATTATGGCGGCGACGCCGCGCTGTGCGAGCTGCCAGGCGGCTTCCGAGCCGGCGAGGCCGCCGCCAACGATGTGGACCGTGCTTGGGACGGGCATGGACCGAAGCTAGGGGCGGGCGTATCCCTGAGCAACCGGCAACAAAAACGAAAACGCCCGCTCGATGCGGGCGTTTGCGTCAATACCGCTGAGGTAGGTTAGACGCGATGGGCTTCGCGCCATGCGATCGTCTGAATGTCCGAGCGACTGATGCCGATATCGGCCAGTTCCCGGTCGCCCAAGCGCGAAAGCTCGTTCAGGCTCTGGTTGTAACGCCGCCAGCTTCGAAACAGGCGGACGAGGGTGATAAGCATTGTCGTGACCTCTTCTCAAAGTTCCGGCCGGACGGCCGGCAAATCGAACTACGCGTAAAATAAGCGGGCATGCTGCAGCGCAAAAGTAATTTTATTGCGTTTCAGATATGCGTTCTTCGCATATGGTTTAGAGTT
>JAICMO010000142.1 GCA_025929185.1 Pseudolabrys sp. | reverse complement strand
GTAACTCTTTCTGGGCTGTTAACCCCTGCACCCTATGTTTGCGGGCCAACCCTCCGCCTTTTTTCCCCCCCCCCTTTCTGGGGGGGGGGGCCGCCCTATCCTTTCGGTATGGGGGCCGGGGTGGGGTTTTCTTTCAAATGACTTGGACCCCCACCCGGCTCGCTTCGCTCGCCACCCTCCCCGTTCCGGGGAGGGATTAGCCCGCCTTCAACGCGCGCTCGCGCTGGATGATCTCCGTCGCAAGGCGCAAGTACGCTTCGCTGCCGACGCACTTCAAATCGTAGACCAGCACAGGCTTGCCGTAGGACGGCGCCTCCGACACGCGCACGTTGCGCGGGATCACCGTTTCGTAAACGGCGCTGCCCATGAACTGACGCACGTCGGCGACGACCTGGCTGGACAAGTTGTTCCGCGCGTCGAACATCGTCAGCACGATGCCGTGAATCGAAAGCTGCGGATTGAGGCTCGTCCTCACCTGCTCGACCGTCTGCAACAGTTGCGACAAGCCTTCGAGCGCGAAGAACTCGCATTGAAGCGGAACGAGGATCGCGTTCGCCGCCGCCATTGCGTTGATGGTGATGAGATTGAGCGAGGGCGGACAATCGACCAGCACGTAGGTAAAAACGATTTCCCGCGCGCCATCGTTGAGCGTGGCAAGGGCGGCGCGCAGACGGAAAGCGCGGTCGCGTTGTTGGCCAATCTCGAGCTCGAGTCCGGAAAGATCCATGGTGGACGGCGCAATGTGCAGGCGCGGCACCGCCGTCGGCAGTACGGCGCTGCGCATCGGCACGTTGCCGGTGAGCACGTCATAGGTCGACGTGCGGCGGGCGCGGCGCTCGATGCCGAGCCCGGTCGAGGCGTTGCCCTGTGGGTCGAGGTCGACGATCAGTACCGTTTCGCCGGTGGCGGCGAGCGCGGTGCCGAGGTTGATAGCGGTTGTCGTTTTGCCGACGCCGCCTTTCTGATTGGCGACGGCGAGGATGCGCGGGCGTACCGGCTCCCGCAGGGTCGGTGCTGGGTCATTGGCCGAGTCTGGCTTACCGAAGGGAATCACCTGTGAGGGTGGAGCATCTGCATCGGCCGATTTGAGGATTTCAGACATTTCAGTCGCTTTCGCGCGGTTGCCATTGATCTGGAAGGCGGTACTAGGTTTTACGCGTGAGGGCGCGGATGACCACGATGGAGCCCTGAGGGTCGGTCCGGCTGCCGATCCGCTCCGCCGTCAGCTTCCAATATTTAGCGGCTTCGGTCAATTCGACCTCTACATCTTGGCCCTTTGGAAATAGGCCCACCGCGCCGGTTTCGATAAATCTAGAAGCCTGCCGGCAAAGCTCTTTTAGGGGGGCCAGCGCCCTGGCCGTAACGACATCGGCCCTGCCGACGACGCTTTCCCCAAAATTCTCAATCCTTTGATGATGGACTTCCGCGGGTACCCCGAGTTGCCGCACCGCCTCGCGCAGAAAGGCCGCCTTCTTGCCGTTGCTGTCGACCAAATGGACCCGAGTGCCTGGCGCGTTCGCCAGCGCGCAGGCGATCGGAATGCCGGGAAATCCGCCTCCCGATCCGAGATCGATCCAGACCCTTGCACCCGGAGCCGGATCAAGCAGCTGCAACGAATCGGCGACGTGCCGCGTCCAGACTTGCTGAACGGTGGAGTCGGCAATCAGGTTTGTTCTCTGCTGCCAAAGGAGCAGCAGCTCGACGAACTCTGCAAGACGCTTTTCTGTTTCGGGGGAAACCGGCGTCAGCTTGAGCGCGCGCGCTTTATCGGCGGCAAGATCGAGCGGCGTGAATCGGGGTTTGCTCAAGCGCTTCTGGCCGACGATTTTTTTGCACGCCGCACGTGGGCAACGAGCAGAGTCAACGCCGCCGGCGTCATGCCGTCGATGCGCCCCGCCTGTCCGATCGTTCGGGGGCGATGCGCTTGCAGCTTCTGTTTCACTTCATTCGACAGACCGGGCAAGGCCGCGTAATCGATTTCATCCGGCAGTTCGAAACTCTCATCGCGCCGATACGCGGCGACGTCCGCGGCCTGCCGCGAAAGATAGACATCGTATTTCGCATCGATCTCGATTTGCTCGGCGATCTTCGGCGCGAGCTCGGCAAAGCGCGGCCAGATTTTTGCGAGATCGGGATTCGTGACGTTCGGATACGACAGCAGTTCAAATGCTGTGCGCCGCTGTCCATCCTTGTTCAGGGCAAGCCCGTGACGCTCCGCTTCCTTCGGCGTTACGGAAACCGATTTTGCAAATTCGCGCGCATCGTTGAGCGCAGAATTTTTTTCGGCAAAAATTTTCGCGCGCTCGTTTCCGACGCAGCCGATCTCGATTCCTTTCGCGGTCAGACGTTGATCGGCATTATCCGCGCGCAACGCCAAACGATATTCGGCGCGCGAGGTGAACATGCGATAAGGCTCGGTGACGCCGCGCGTAACGAGATCGTCGATCATCACGCCGAGATAAGCTTGCGCGCGATCGAATGTGATTTCAGCGCCCTCACCCGCGCGCGAGGCCGCGTTGAGGCCGGCAAGAAGTCCTTGTGCCGCAGCCTCTTCATAGCCTGTCGTGCCGTTGATCTGCCCGGCCAAAAACAAGCCGCGCAACCGTTTCGTTTCGAGCGTCGGTTTCAGTTCGCGCGGATCGACGTGATCGTATTCGATCGCGTAGCCAGGACGAATGATGCGCGCGTTTTCCAATCCGGGAATCGTCGCGACGAGCGCGTGCTGAACGTCTTCCGGCAGCGAGGTCGAAATGCCGTTCGGATAAACGGTGTGATCGTCGAGACCTTCCGGCTCGAGGAAAATTTGGTGACCGTCGCGCTCGCCGAACTTGACGATCTTGTCTTCGATCGACGGACAATAGCGCGGGCCGCGCGATGCGATCTGACCGGAATACATCGGCGAGCGATGCACGTTGTCGCGAATGATTTTGTGCGTCGCTTCGGTGGTGCGCGTGATGCCGCATTGGAGTTGCGGATTTTCAATGCGCTGCGTCAGCATCGAGAAAGGCTCGGGCGGCTCATCGCCGGGTTGCATGTCGAGTGCCGACCAATCGATGGTGCGCCCATCGAGTCGCGGCGGCGTGCCGGTCTTCAAGCGGCCGAGCGAAAATCCGATGCGTTCGAGCGTCTTTGAAAGTCCGAACGCCGGCGCTTCGCCGACCCGGCCAGCCGGAATCTGCGTCTCGCCGATATGGATGAGGCCGCGCAGAAATGTGCCGGTGGTGAGAACCACCGCAGCGGTCGTCATTGAACGTCCGTCTTTGAGCGTCACCGCGGAAACGCGACCTCGATCGAGGGTGAGGTCATCGGCCTCACCTTCGATCACCTCGAGATTCGGAACGAGGCGAATGGCCGCCTGCATGGCGGCGGCATAAAGCTTCCGGTCCGCTTGGGCGCGCGGACCGCGCACGGCCGGGCCCTTGCGGCGGTTCAGAACGCGAAATTGGATGCCGCCCCGATCGGCCACACGACCCATCAGGCCATCCAGGGCATCGATTTCGCGAACCAGGTGGCCCTTTCCGAGGCCGCCGATGGCCGGATTGCAAGACATGGCGCCGATGGTGGCGAACCGGTGCGTGACCAAGGCCGTTTTGGCGCCCATGCGGGCGGCTGCGGCCGCGGCCTCGCAGCCGGCATGGCCGCCGCCGATGACGATCACATCGTAGGAATCGCGCATATCCGGCTCAAAAGCTCGGTTTTGGCCCACAAATTCAGCGGGTATTTAGCGGAGGCCTGAGGCGGGATCAAAGCAAATCGGGCGTTCGGTTTGTTTCACGTGAAACGTTCATGACCGGGCCGATGAACGGTCATGACCGGGCCGCTGGGATTCATGACCGATGGAAAATTTGCCCGAACGGGCACGCCCGATCCAAGGGTCGAAGACAAAACAGGGCGGCAATGGCGAACAAGCCGGGTTATGCGCGGTTTGGACGACGGTGCACGACCTCACTTGCCGCCGCTCGGCGCAGCCGGCCAATCCCCGGCGTGAATCTACTTCCCGACGCAGAAATCGCGGAAGATCACGTCCAGAATATCTTCGACATCCACCCTGCCCGTCAGCCGACCCAAGGCGCGCGCCGCGGTCCGCAGCTCTTCGGCAATCAGATCGTCACGCCGCCTGAGCTCCGGCCCGGCCGCGCGCACAAGAGCCGATCGCACCGTTTCCAGCGCCCGTCGTTGGCGCTCGCGGGTGATCAGCGCCGGCTCGCCGCCGAGCCAACGAGCCGCTTGGCCAGCCAGCGCCGCAAACAGGGAGTCGAGCCCCTCGCCGGTCACTGCCGAAATATTGAATTTATGTTCATATGTTTGAGCAAGCGATTCATTCCTTTGCTTTAAGGATTCATTATCCAATGCTGTTAATATATTAATAGGAATGAACCTCCATTCTCTGTTTCCGTTACTCGATACTTCAAATTCACTTCTTCCTGACCCCTTAGGAAGAACATCGATTTTATTCCGGACAAGCCAGACCGGTGGCCGAGCCAGAGAATGACGAGCCGTGACGGGCGACTCCTTGCCAGCGTCGGGCGGCTCATCCGCTCTGCCCGCAATCCCGTCGATGCGCCGCCGCCCGGCATCGGCGACCGCTGCACCGGCTCCTCGCTCCTTCCCGGCATCCGGAGCCTCGGCGTCTGCCGGCCGACCCATCGCATCGCGGCCAGGGGAAGCCGAGCGGACGCCGTGAACTGGTCCGCCTTCGCGGACTCCATCAGCTCCCCTCGAACCACCCCCTCCCCCTTCGCGGAATCCCTCAGCCCCCACCGAACCGGCAGTCTCAGCCACCTCGTCTCCGCCGAGCTCCGTCGCCCCGCGCGTGCGCGCCTCGCCCGATGAACCAGCGCCGCTCTGCGCGGCGTCGCCGACGCCAGCCGCCGTCGGCTCCGATGCGTCAGTGACCCACAGCACCAGGTCCGCGGCCCCTGCCCGCTCGCGCGCGCGGCGCACGCCTTCCAGCTCGACCGGATCGTCGGTCTCACGAATGCCGGCGGTGTCGAGCAGCGTCACCGGATAGCCGTCGAGATCGAGATGCACCTCGATCACGTCGCGCGTCGTCCCCGCATACGGCGAAACGATCGCCGCCTCGCGCCGCGCGATCCGGTTCAACAGCGTCGACTTGCCCGCGTTCGGCGGCCCGGCGATCGCGACGACCATGCCCTCGCGCAGCCGCTCTCCGCGTCTTGAGTCGGCCAGTGCACCGGCGATCTCGCTGGCAAGCGCGCGCGCCGTTTCGCGCGCAGGCTCGGTGAGATTTTTCGGCACGTCGCCTTCGTCGGAAAAATCGATGCCGGCCTCGACCAGCGCCAGCGCCTCGATGAGCTTGCGCCGCCATTCTTCGGCGCGCCCGCCGAGCAGACCCTTCATCTGCCGCAATGCCTGACGCCGCTGCGCCTCGGTTTCGGCCATCACAAGGTCGGCAAGGCCTTCGACCGCGGTGAGATCGAGCTTGCCGTTCTCGAACGCGCGCCGCGTGAACTCGCCCGCCTCCGCCGGCCGCAGCCCGTCAATGGCCGAGAGCGCCGCAAGCATCGCCGCGACCACCGCTCGGCCGCCGTGCAGTTGCAGCTCGACGACATCCTCGCCGGTCTCGCTGCGCGGCCCGGGAAACCACAGCGCCAGCGCCTCGTCGATCGGCTCGCCGGTTTGCGGATGGCGAATGCGCGCAAACGCCGCCTGGCGCGGCTCTGGCGTGCGCTCGCGGCCGGTGACCGACTGCAACGCCGTCTCGGCCATTGGCCCGGAAATGCGGATCACCGCGACGGCGGAAGGCCCGCGGCCGGAGGAGAGGGCGAAGATGGTGTCGTTCGCTGGCTTGGACATCGCCGCAAGCAAGCGCCAAGGGGAGGGTGGGTCAAGGGCGCAATCCCGAACCACCTGAGAGTCCGGCCGGAAATGCGGCCAACGAAATCAGCGCTTTCGCCCCAGCCCGGCATGCCCGGCACTCCGGTCCGGCCATTGGCCGGCCCGAGCACATGCCTTGTGCCGGGCATCCACGTCTTCACTCAACAAGCAAGAAAGACGTGGATGGCCGGGACGAAGCCCGGCCATGACGAT
Organism: Pseudolabrys sp.; assembly: GCA_025929185.1. Taxonomy (GTDB): domain Bacteria; phylum Pseudomonadota; class Alphaproteobacteria; order Rhizobiales; family Xanthobacteraceae; genus Pseudolabrys. Next base: position 3,268 of record JAICMO010000142.1, on the reverse strand, counting down.
GGAGAGGGCCTTTGTGCAACTCATTGAAGGGACTCGATGCATTTCCGGCCACTCTCTGAGAAGCCGGCGTTGCAACGCGCGCTGCGGCGGAATAGGTTACATGTAACCGAGACGGTGTCATGGCACGATCGAGAAAAGACAGGCAGCGACCCTCCCTCGCGCATCCGCGAGCAAAGTCGGCCCGCAAGACAGCGAAGGCGAGGGCGCCGAAGAGCAAGCATACGGCTTCGTCACGTCAGAAGGTGCGCGCACACAGAGAGCGGCTGCGGGCAAAGGGCATGCGGCCAATCACCATTTGGGTGCCGGACATCCGTTCGCCGCGCTTTGCCGCCGAGGCGCGCCGCCAATGCGGGCTCGCGAACAAGAGCCCTCATGCGGCAGAAGATCGGGCTTGGGTCGACGCGATGTCCGATTGGACCTCGACGTGAGGCGCGGCGAGATCTGGACCGGCGCAGCCCGCGCGGACTATGCGGGCAACCCGCGTCCGGTTCTCATTCTCCAGCACGACCATTTCGAGCCTCTCGATTCGGTGACCGTCTGCGGTTTTACGAGCGACCCAACCGAACTCCCTTTGTTTCGCATTGCAGTCGAGCCGACGGCATCGAACGGCCTCGAAACGCCATCGAGCGTCATGGCCGACAAAATTCGCACTGTCCCTAAGGACAAGCTTCATCGACGCATCGGTCACTTGAGCGATCGCGACATGACCCGTGTTAACGCAGCCATCAGGGTGTTTTTGGGATTAGTGGGGTAACGCCGTGTCGCCGGCAGCCCGCCGGCGGAGGTGGTGTCGCTCGCTGGCGGAGGTATCGCCGCGTAAAGGAAGGGAAGCGGGCAGGCGCTTGTCGGACCGGCGCTCCAATGTTATATCCAGATATAACTTCTAAGGTTGATGCCTATGACCCATGCCGCGCGACTTCGGAAGGTTGGAGGATCGGTCATGCTCGCGATCCCCAAGCCCATGCTCGACGCCCTCGACCTCGCGCCTGACGCCACCGTCGGGCTTTCGATCAAATCGGGCCGCCTCGTCGTCGACCCGAAAAAGCGCCACCGCTATTCGCTCGACCAGTTGCTGGCGCAATGCAAGCCTTCGGCCAAGCGTTCGCGCAAGGATCGCGCGTGGCAGACCAGCCCGCCCGTCGGCCGTGAACTCATCTGATGGAGCGCGGCGATATTTACCTCGTGTCGCTCGATCCGAGCGCCGGTCACGAGCAACAGGGCAGGCGGCCCGTGCTGGTGATATCGCCGGGAAAGTTTAACCGTCTAACCGGTGTTCCGATCGTACTGCCGATCACGACCGGCGGCGGCTTTGCCCGGACCGCCGGCTTTGCCGTCTCGCTCAGCGGCGCGGGCACACGGACGACCGGCGTCATCCGCTGCGATCAGCCGCGCTCGCTCGATCTGCGCGCCAGAGGCGCCAAGCGGCTCGAAACTGCGCCTGACCGCATCGTGGACGAGGTCCTCGCCAGGATCAGGCCGCTGTTCGAATATTGAGAGCGCTAGCCGCTGGGGGGCGCAACGACATGCGGGGAGCGATATTTAGACACATAACAACCTGCATCCTTTGCACTCTTCCTCGCCCCGTTTCGATGCGTGCGAATCCCTGCTAGTTCTCGCATCGGATGACGCCCCAGCAATTCATCGACAAATGGAGCCGCGCCGACCGCACCGAGCGGCAGGCGGCGCAGGAGCATTTCATCGATCTCTGCCGCGTGCTCGCCGAGCCGACGCCGAACGAGGCCGCCGACCCTGACGGTTACAGTTTCGAAAAAGGCGCCTCGAAGACCGACGGCAGCAGCGGCTTCGCCGATGTGTGGAAGCGCGGCTGCTTCGGCTGGGAATACAAGAAAGACCGCGCCAATCTCGATCGCGCCTATCAGCAGCTTCAGCTTTATTCGGTGGCGCTGGAAAATCCGCCGCTGCTGGTCGTCTCCGACACCAAGCGCTTCCGCATCTACACCAACTGGACCAACACGGTTCAGGAGAAGCACGAATTCGCGCTCGAGGATTTGGCGCACACGGAAACGCGCGAGCTGCTGCACAACGTCTTCCGCAGCCCCGACAAGCTCAAGCCTGCCAAGACGCGCGAGCAGGTCACCAGGGAAGCGGCGAAAGAGTTTTCGACGATTGCGGAACGGCTGCGGATGGCCGGTCATGCGCCTGAAAAGGTCGCGCATTTTCTCAACCGCCTGGTGTTCTGCCTGTTCGCCGAGGACGTCGGCTTGCTGCAGGACGACTTGTTCAAGCGCCTGCTCGACACTTTGGCCAAGCGGCGCGAACAGGTGGGCGAGCGCTCGCAGCGCATGTTGTCGGAGCTGTTCGCCAACATGCGCGCCGGCGGCAATTACGGGCTCGAACACATCCTTCACTTCAACGGAGGCTTGTTCGACGATGACCAGGCCTTGCCGCTCGATGCGGACTCGCTCGATCTGCTGCGGGTGATTGCGCGGCAGGACTGGTCGTCGATCGACCCGACCATCTTCGGCACCTTGTTCGAGCGCTTCCTCGATCCCGACAAGCGCGCGCAGATCGGCGCGCACTACACCGATCCCGAAAAGATCATGATGATCGTGGAGCCGGTGATCCTGCGTCCGCTCACCGAGGAATGGGAAGCGCTGAAGGCAGAGCTGGCAGACACCCTGTCGAAGAATCGCAACAAGGATGGCACGCCGGGCAGGGTAGCGCTGTCGCGCGCCGAGACGCGGCTCGACACGTTCTTGAAACGGCTCGACGAGGTGCGCGTGCTCGATCCGGCCTGCGGCTCAGGCAATTTCCTTTATCTGGCGATGCAGGGACTGAAAGACCTGGAGCGCCGCGCCATCGTCGAAGCGGTGGACATGGGGATGGCAATGCGCGTCGTGCATTGCGGGCCGCACAACGTCAAAGGCATCGAGATCAACACCTACGCGGCCGAGCTTGCCCGCACCGCGATCTGGATCGGCAACATCCAGTGGCTGCGAAGGAACGGCTTCGAGGCGCGCAAGGAGCCGGTGCTGGAGGATTTGGATGCGATCGAGTGCCGGGATGCGTTGGTGACACGTTGCGCGGACAGCGGACGGCGGACAGCGGACAGCGGACAGCGGACAGCGGACAGCGGACAGCGGACAGCGGACAGCGGACAGCGGACAGCGGACAGCTGTGCTTCGCAAAGGCATTCTGTCAAGAGACAAAATGGCTCGTCGGCTTACAACGTCGAAGAGCTTCGCTACGAAGAAGCAAAATGGCCAGAGGCGGCGTTCATCGTCGGCAATCCGCCGTTTCTCGGCAT
>JAICMO010000080.1 GCA_025929185.1 Pseudolabrys sp. | reverse complement strand
GCCGAGCATGCGCTTGACGTGATTTATGCGCGCAAGCTCGGCGTCAATACCGACGACCTCCTGATCTCGCAGCCGGACGCCGGCGAGCAGGCGCTGGAGATTGCCGACACCCTGGTGCGCTCCGGCGCCATCGACGTGCTGGTCGTCGACTCGGTTGCCGCGCTCGTGCCGCGCTCGGAGCTTGAAGGCGAGATGGGCGATGTGCAGCCCGGTTCGCAGGCGCGGCTGATGAGCCAGGCGCTGCGTAAGTTGACAGCCTCGATCGCGCGCTCGCGCACGATGGTGATTTTCATCAACCAGATCCGCATGAAGATCGGCGTGATGTACGGCTCGCCGGAAACGACCTCGGGCGGCAATGCGCTGAAGTTCTACGCTTCGGTGCGGCTCGACATCCGCCGTATCGGCGCGATCAAGGAGCGCGACGAGGTGGTCGGCAACCAGACGCGGGTGAAGGTAGTGAAGAACAAGCTCGCGCCGCCGTTCAAGCAGGTCGAATTCGATATCATGTACGGCGAGGGCGTCTCCAAGGTCGGCGAGTTGATCGACCTCGGCGTGAAAGCCGGCGTGGTGGAAAAATCCGGCGCCTGGTTCTCCTACGACAGCCAGCGCATCGGCCAGGGGCGCGAGAACGCCAAGCAGTTCCTGAAAGACAATCCCGACATTGCGGTGAAGATCGAAGCCGCCGTGCGCCAGAACGCCGGGCTCATCGCCGAAGCCATCGTCACTGGCGCGAAGGAAGACGGCGAGGATGACGAGGCGGCGGAAGCCTGATCGTCAGAAAGCTGTAAGCGGCGCCGCGGCGGCGCCAGTGCTATCCGCCGCACCATTCCGGTGACGCGTCAAAGTCGCCCCCGTCGGCACCCGGCTGCGTAAAGCGGCCGCCACCGAGGACGGGGGCGATGGCGTTTTTTCTTACTCTGTTATTCCGGGGCGCTCGCGGTAGCGAGCGGACCCGGAATCCAGGGGGCGTTTCGACGGGCGACTGGATTCTGGATTCCGGGTCGCGGCCTTTTGGCCGCGCCCCGGAATGACGTGGGAGGGCTCGCCCTTTCTGGACTTACCCGACCCCCGCCGCTAAATAGACTCCGCTAAAACGATAAGCGGGACGGGGATTTAGCCCCGCGTTTGGCAGCAGGGGCAAGGCGTTCAGGCGTTATGAGCGGCGTCAACGAGATCCGCCAGAGCTTCATCGATTTCTTCGCGCGCAACGGCCATCAGCCGGTGGCGTCGTCGCCGCTCGTGCCGCGCAACGATCCGACGCTGATGTTCACCAATGCCGGCATGGTGCAGTTCAAGAACGTCTTCACCGGCCTCGAAAAGCGGCCCTACAGCCGCGCCGTCACCGCGCAGAAGTGCGTGCGCGCCGGCGGCAAGCACAACGACCTCGATAATGTCGGCTATACCGCGCGCCACCACACCTTCTTCGAGATGCTCGGCAACTTCTCGTTCGGCGACTATTTCAAGGAGCGCGCGATCGAGCTTGCCTGGAATCTGGTGACGAAGGATTTCGGGCTGCCGAAGGAGCGGCTGCTTGCGACCGTCTATGTCGACGACGACGACGCCTTCAATCTGTGGAAGAATATCGCAGGGCTTCCCGACAGCAAGATTTTGCGCATCGCCGGCGCCGACAATTTCTGGGCGATGGGCGACACCGGTCCATGCGGACCGTGCTCGGAAATCTTCTACGACCATGGCGACAAGATTCCCGGCGGACCGCCCGGCTCGCCCGACGCCGAGGGCGATCGCTTTATCGAGATATGGAATCTCGTCTTCATGCAGTTCGAGCAGCAGGAAGGCGGGAAGCGCTTGGCCCTGCCGCGTCCTTCGATCGACACCGGCATGGGGCTCGAGCGCATCGCGGCCGTGCTGCAAGGCACGCACGACAATTATGCCATCGATCTGTTTGTGGCGCTGATCGAGGCCATCGCCCATCTCACCGGCGTCGATCCGCACGGGCCGCAGAAAGCCTCGCATCGAGTCATCGCCGACCACTTGCGCGCCTCCGCGTTCCTGATCGCCGACGGCGTGCTGCCGTCCAACGAAGGCCGCGGCTACGTGCTTCGCCGCATCATGCGGCGCGCGATGCGCCACGCCGAGCTGCTCGGCGCCAAAGAGCCGCTGATGTGGAAGCTGGTGCCGGTACTCAACCGCGAGATGGGACAGGCCTATCCCGAGTTGATCCGCGCGGAAGCGCTCATCACCGAAACGCTGAAACTCGAAGAGAAGCGATTCCGCGCGACGCTCGCGCGCGGGCTGTCCATTCTGGACGAGAAGAGTCGCTCGCTCAAAAAGGGCGACATGTTCGACGGCGAGACGGCGTTCACGCTGTACGACACCTACGGCTTTCCGCTCGACCTCACGCAGGATGCGCTCAAGTCGCGCGGCATTTCGGTCGATCTCGCAAGCTTCGAGGATGCCATGGAGCGCCAGCGCGCGAAGGCGCGTGCGTCGTGGGCGGGCTCCGGGGAGGCGGCGAACGAAGCGATCTGGTTTTCCTTGCGTGAGAAGGTCGGCGCGACCGAATTTCTCGGTTACGAAACCGAGAGCGCGGAGGGCGTGGTCAAGGCGCTCGTGCGCGACGGCAAGGAAGTCTCCGAGCTCAAAAAGGGCGAGACGGGCGCTGTCATCGTCAACCAGACGCCGTTCTATGGCGAGAGCGGCGGCCAGGTTGGCGACAGCGGCGAGATACGACGCGACGGCGTGTCGTTCAAGGTCGCCGACACGCAGAAACACGGCGGCGACCTGTTCGTGCATCACGGCACCGTTGAGCGCGGCACGCTGCGCGTCGGCGATCCGCTTTTGCTCGAAGTGGATCACGCGCGCCGCTTCGCCATCCGGCAAAACCATTCCGCGACACATCTCCTGCACGAAGCGCTCCGTTTAGTGCTCGGCGATCATGTCGCGCAAAAAGGCTCCCTGGTTGCGCCGGATCGTCTACGCTTCGACATCTCGCATCCGAAGCCGATCACGGCGGACGAACTCGAAAAGGTCGAGGACATCGCCAACGACATCGTGCTGCAAAACTCCGCTGTGACGACGCGGCTGATGGCGCTCGACGATGCGCGGGCCTCCGGCGCGCGCGCCTTGTTCGGCGAGAAATACGGCGACGAGGTGCGCGTCGTTGCCATGGGCGAGCCCCCGGTCGCAGCCGGGGGCAGGGGCGGCAATGCGATGGGCTGGTCGGTGGAACTGTGCGGTGGCACGCACGTGCGCCGCACGGGCGATATCGGCCTCATTTCGGTCTTGGGTGACAGCGGCGTCGCCGCCGGCGTCCGCCGCATCGAAGCGCTAACCGGAAAAGCCGCCCGGCACGCCGCCAATAAGCAGATTCACGCGGCTAAAGCGGCCTCCGCTGAGCTTAAAGTATCGCTTGAGGACATGCCCGCCCGCGTTAATGCATTGCTTGAGGAGCGCAAGAAGCTGGAGCGCGATCTGTCCGACTCCCGGCGGAAAATCGCTATGGGGGGCGGCGGCAAGGCGGACGGTGCTGAATCGTTACGTGAAGTCGGTGGCGTCAAGCTGATCGCACGTGCGGTTTCGGGTGTCAGTCCCAAGGACCTGCCGAGCCTCATCGACGAGGGCAAGAAGCAGGTCGGCTCGGGCGTGGTCGCGATTGTCGCTGTGAGCGATGAGGGCCGTGCCGGCATTGCCGTCGGAGTCACCGAGGACCTCAAGTCGCGCTTCAACGCGGTCGATCTCGTGCGCAAGGGCGCCGAGGCGCTCGGCGGCAAGGGCGGCGGCGGACGCCCCGACATGGCTCAGGCCGGCGGGCCGGATGGAGCGAAAGCCGACGCGGCATTGAAGGCGATTGAAGCGGCGTTGGGCGGATAGCAGATCGGTCTCAGGGTGCTGAGGAGCATCGCTTGGCTCAGGCTCCTCGGGATGGGGCGGATTGAAAGATAGTGCCGGATTTTACGGTCAAACACTGGCGCTCGCCCGAACCATCCACGCCGCGGGGTAGCGGGCGAAAGGCATGACGCAACGAGATCGGAGCCAAGCGGCGGCCTTCCGCCGCGCAACGTACGAGTTGCTCGAGCAGGGCCTCGGCGGCAGTTTCGCGGCCGCGACGCTGACCCGGCTTTTGGTGCTTCTCATCCTCGTCAATCTCGTGGCGGTCGCGCTCGAGTCCGTGCCGGCGTATGACGCGCAATACGGCGGCTGGTTCGATGCGATCGAGTATATTTCGCTGGTCGTTTTCACGGTCGAATATCTCCTGCGGATGTGGACCGCGGTCGAGCATGGACCTTCCCGGCACCTGCATCCGCTGCGCGCGCGGCTTGCCTATGCGCTGAGCGCGGCGGGGCTGATCGATCTCCTCGCGGTCGCGCCGTTCTGGTTGGCCTTTGCGCTGCCGAACAGCCTGCGCGTTTTCGCCGTGTTTCGCATCGTGCGCTTTCTCAAGATCGCGCGCTATTCACCGGCAATGCGCGCGCTGCTCGACGTGCTCTACCGCGAGCGCCGCGCGTTGTTCGGCTGCCTCATCATTCTGCTCGGCACCGCGCTCGTTGCCGCCACGTTGATGTACCTGGCGGAGCGTCACGTGCAGCCGGACAAGCTCGGCACGATTCCCGACGCGCTGTGGTGGGCAATCGTGACGCTCGGCACCATCGGTTACGGCGACACGGTTCCGCTGACGGCGCTCGGCAAGGCAATCGCGTCCGTCACGATCTTTCTCGGCCTGATTATGATCGCGCTGCCTGTCGGCATCATAGCAACGGCATTTTCCGAGCAGATTCACCGCCGCGATTTCATCGTGACCTGGAGCATGATCGCGCGTGTGCCGCTCTTCGCCGAGCTGGACGCGGCGGAGATCGCGGACGTGACCCGCCTTTTGCGCGCGCAGGCCGCCGAGGCGGGACAAGTGATCGTACGGCGCGGCGATGCCGCTCATTCGATGTATTTCATCGCGACCGGCGAGGTCGAGCTTGAGCTTGCGGACGGCAAGCGGGTGCGGCTTGGGATCGGCCAGTTCTTCGGCGAGATGGCGGTCCTCAAGCACACCCGCCGCACAGCCACCGTGATCGCGCTGACGCGCACGAGCCTGCTTCTGCTCGACGGGCAGGACCTGCACGCCTTGATGCAGCGCGACCCGCGTGTCGCCAAGCGCATCCGCGATGTGATGCGGCAGCGCGAGGCGGAAGGCACCGCCACGGCAAAGGGCGACCTTGCCGACGAGGAAATCGCGAAAGGCTAGAGCAAGTTTTCTTTGGATCGAGAGTCGTTCGACCCTCACCTCAACCCTCTCCCTACTGGGAGGGAGCCCGTCCTCACACGCGGCGCTTCACTGCGAAGCAAACGCTTTTAGGCGCGCGTGCTACGCCATTGCCTTCTTAAGGTTCTCGTCGACCTTGTCGAGGAAGCCGGTGGTGGTGAGCCACTTCTGATCCGGCCCGATCAGCAGCGCGAGGTCCTTGGTCATAAAGCCAGCTTCGACCGTGTCGACGCAGACCTTTTCGAGCGTCGACGCAAACTTTGCGAGCGCTGCATTGTTGTCGAGCTTGGCGCGATGTGCGAGGCCGCGCGTCCAGGCGAAGATCGAGGCGATCGAGTTGGTCGAGGTTTGCTCGCCTTTCTGATGCTGTCGATAGTGGCGCGTCACCGTGCCGTGCGCGGCTTCCGCTTCCACCACTTTGCCGTCCGGCGTCATCAGCACCGACGTCATCAGGCCAAGCGAGCCAAAGCCTTGCGCGACCGTATCCGATTGCACGTCGCCGTCGTAGTTTTTGCACGCCCAGACGTAACCGCCCGACCACTTCAGCGCGGCGGCGACCATGTCGTCGATCAGGCGATGCTCGTAGGTGATCTTCTTTGCGGCAAACTTGTCCTTGAATTCCTTGTTGAACACTTCCTGGAACAGCTCCATGAAGCGGCCGTCGTATTGTTTCAGAATCGTGTTCTTGGTCGAGAGGTAGACCGGGTAGCCGCGGTTCAACCCATAATTCATCGATGCGCGCGCGAAATCGCGGATCGAGTCATCGAGATTGTACATCGCCATGGTGACGCCGGAGGTCGGCGCCTTGAACACCTCGCGCTCGATCACCTTGCCGTCGTTGCCGGTAAACTTGAGCGAGATGGTGCCCGGCGTCGGAAACTTGAAGTCGGTGGCGCGATACTGGTCGCCGTAAGCGTGGCGGCCGATGATGATCGGTTTGGTCCAGCCCGGCACGAGGCGCGGCACGTTCTTACAGATGATCGGCTCGCGGAAGATTGTGCCGCCGAGAATGTTGCGGATCGTGCCGTTGGGCGAGCGCCACATCTCCTTGAGGCCGAATTCCTTTACGCGGCCTTCGTCCGGCGTGATGGTGGCGCATTTCACGGCGACGCCGATCTCCTTGGTCTTATTGGCGGCGTCGACGGTGATCTGGTCGTTGGTTTCGTCGCGCTTTTGAACGCTCAAGTCGTAATAGAGCAACTGGATGTCGAGATAAGGATGGATCAGCTTGTCCTTGATGAGCTGCCAGATGATCCGGGTCATCTCGTCGCCGTCCATTTCGACGACCGGATTGGCAACCTTGATCTTCGCCATTGCTCAAGCCTTCTTGTTCTGAAAGTGCGCGCGAGGTGGGATGTCGGCGCGAGCCTATAGCATCCGTCGAAAGGGTATGAAAGCCGCTTTGGGGACATCCTTTCCGGCGGCTTTTGCTGCGGCTATACCGCGCGGAATGGAGGGAATACGATGCCTGGGTCCGGCACCGACAAGACCAAGCGATGGATCGAGACGCCGGCGCCGGTCGTGGTGCTGGTCGAGCCGCAGCTTGGCGAAAATATCGGGGCGGCCGCGCGCGCGATGGCCAATTTCGGGCTCTCCAGACTGCGGCTGGTGAGGCCGGTTCAAGGCTGGCCGAACGACAAGGCGTGCATGATGGCGGCGGGCGCCGACCGCGTGCTCGATAGCGCCACGCTCTACGACACGCTGGAAGCCGCGATCGGCGACTGCACGTTTGTGCTGGCGACGACTGCGCGCAATCACGACCAGGCAAAGCCGGTGATCGGAGCGGACAAGGCGGCGGCTGAAATGGCGCCGCATGTTGCGGCCGGGGAGACGGTGGCGCTGGTGTTCGGGCGCGAGCGCAATGGGCTTGAAAATCACGAGGTGGCCTTGGCCGACCGCATTCTTACGCTGCCGGTCAATCCCGCTTTCGCTTCGCTCAACCTGGCACAGGCGGTTGTCGTCGTTGCCTACGAATGGTTCAAGCTTGTCACGAACGGCGCATTGCCGTTCTCGATGCCGGAGAAATCGTCGCCTGCGCCGAAGCAGCAACTCGACGCCTTCTTCACCGACCTCGAGCGCGAGCTCGACGCCATCGAGTTCTACCGGCCGCACGAAAAGCGCGGCACGATGAGCGTCAACCTGCGCAACATCGTCAACCGCATGGTGCCGACCGAGCAGGACATTCGCACGCTGCACGGCATTTTCATGGGACTGGCGCAGGGGCGCAAAGGCCCCGCGCGCGGTGGCGTGCTCGACGGCGCGCAGGCCGAGATGCTGCGGTCGCTGATCGCGGACCAGGGCAGCGCGTCGCCGCGCACACGCGCACCCGCGCGCGGGCTTGCAAAGTTATTACGGCGCAACCCGACGGAGGCGGAACGCATTCTATGGGAAGCGTTGGTCAACGATCGGCGCTTCGCGGGGCGCGGCTTCAAGCGACAGACGCCGATCGGGCCGCACATCGCCGACTTCGTTTCGTTTCCGCTTCGGTGCGTGATCGATCTTGCACCGGGTCATGAACATGAGGCCGCGTCGCAGGCGCGCGACAGCAAACGCATCTGGCTCGAGCAGCGGGGTTATAAGGTTGTTCTGGTCACTGCCGCTGCGGTCGAAGCGGATGTTGCGACGGTGCTGGATAGTTTGGCCACGGCACTCGCCAAAGGTGCGCCGTCACCCTGAGGCGCGCGCGGGCGGCGCGCCTCGAAGGGCGACGGCCTCGGCTGATCATCCTTCGAGGGCTTCGCTTCGCGAAGCCACCTCAGGATGACGGATTGAGGCTTGTGCTAGCGGCCCTTCAGCACTTTCATCTGCTCGCCGATCCCTGCGCGCAAGAACGCGAGATCGCTGCCCACGGCAAGGAAACGGAATCCGCGTTTCGCCGTTGCCAGCGCGCGCTCGGCGTTCGCGCAATAAAGGCCGGCGAATTTTCCCGCCTTTTTCGCGGCGGCGACGATCTTGTCGAGCGCGGCTTCAACTTCGCGCGAATGCGGGTCGAGCAGTGCACCCTCGGTCAAGCCGATTGATAAGTCCGATGGGCCGACAAACAGCATGTCGATGCCAGGTGTCGCCGCAATCGCATCGAGATTGGCCATCGCCGTCTTTGTCTCGACCATGGCCATTGTGACAGTTAATTCGTTAGCCTCGCGCAAATAGGTCTTCTGGTCGGCGATGCCTGCGAGCATGGTGGCGCGGTGCGGACCCCAGCTCCTGTCACCAAGCGGCGGAAACTTTGCAGCGGAGACAAAGGCACGGGCATCTTCGACGGTGTTGATCATCGGCGCGATGATCGCTTCGGCGCCGAAATCGAGCGCACGGCTCGCCGCGGCAAATTGCCCGAGCGGGATGCGCACGATCGGCGCAGCGCCCGCCTGGCGGATTGCGGCAATCCCGGCCACCGTCGCGGCGGTGTCCCACAGGCCGTGCTGCTGGTCGATGTTGACGGCGGAAAAGCCTTCGCGCGCGATCACTTCCACGATGATCGGCGCGGGCAGGCCACACCAGCCGGAAAAAACCGTTTCGCCGGCGCGCAGCCGCGCCGCGAGCGTGAAGCCCGGATTGGTTGTCATGAATCCCCCTGAAATCTCTTCGGGCGCAGCGCCGACGCGGCCGCGCTCGATCCACCGGTCGCCTCACATAAAATAGAATATGTCGAAATAGTCCAGCCGCGTGCTTTTGCCGCGCGAGCAGGGCTTATCCGCTTGCCTTGATCTGAGCGATCGCCTGCGTCATCAGCTCGTCCATCGCAAGACGGATTTCCTGATCGCCGACGGCCAGCGTCCTCGCATCAAAATCCGTGCGAACTTTGCGGAAAACGTCGTGATCACCCGTTTCCTCAAAATCCGACATGACTACCTCTTTGGCGTAGGCCTCGGCTTCCGTGCCGGTCAGGCCCAGCTTCCCGGCGGCCCATTGTCCCAGCAGCTTGTTTCGTCGCGCGGTCGCCTTGAAGCGAAGTTCCTCGTCGTGCGCGAACTTCTTTTCGAAGCCTTCCTCGCGCTTGTCGAATGTCGTGGCCATTGCCGCCCCTCGCGGTTGCGATCCAAAACATTATGTGTGCACAAGCGTGGCGCCTTGCATATCGCCGCGCAAGCGTCAAGGCAACGTCATGCCGAGTCGAAGTGGCGAAAATGCGAAGTGGAAAACGCGTGGCCGCCATGATTGTGCTTGTCGGATCGATCGGCTAGGTTGCCGAGGTGCCCGGACGCTTCTGGCGCGCGAGCGCCGTCCGATCCTGCAAGCCGCGGATCTCGCAATTCCTCTTTCAAGGAGCCACGGCAAACAATGGACTTTCAAAAACCACGGTACATGCCCATGAGCCGCCGTCGCCGCATTTATGAAGGCAAGGCGAAGGTCCTCTACGAAGGCCCGGAGCCTGGAACGCTGATCCAGCACTTCAAGGATGACGCGACCGCCTTCAACGCCAAAAAGCATGAGGTGATCGAAGGCAAGGGCGTGCTCAACAATCGCATTTCCGAATACGTTTTCCAGCACCTCAACGACATCGGCGTTCCCACGCACTTCATCCGTCGGCTCAACATGCGCGAGCAGTTGATCCGCGAGGTGGAAATCATCCCGCTCGAGGTCGTGGTGCGCAACGTCGCCGCAGGCTCGCTGGCGACGCGGCTCGGCATCGAGGAAGGCACGCAACTGCCGCGCTCGATCATCGAGTTCTATTACAAGAACGACAAGCTCGGCGATCCGATGGTATCGGAGGAGCACATCACGGCGTTCGGCTGGGCGGCACCGCAAGAGATCGACGACATCATGGCGCTGGCGATCCGCGTCAACGATTTCCTCTCCGGCCTTTTCCTCGGCGTCGGCATCCGGCTGGTCGATTTCAAGATGGAGACCGGCCGGCTGTGGGAAAACGATGTGATGCGCATCGTGGTCGCAGACGAGATTTCGCCCGACAGCTGTCGCCTGTGGGACATGAAGACCAACGACAAGCTGGACAAGGACCGCTTCCGTCGGGACTTGGGCGGGTTGCTCGAGGCCTATACCGAGGTCGCCAAACGGTTGGGCATCATGAACGAGGGCGAGCCGCCGCGCGGCGCCGGCCCGGTGCTGGTGAAGGGCTGATAGCTGCAATTCGCTCCGCTCGTCCCCGCGACAGCGGGGGCCCAGTTCTGTCTTCCTGGTCCTGCTTTCGCGGGAATGAGCGGAGATACGTCTGCTTTGGCTGCCCGTAGCCTTGCTCCGCGCCCTTTTGCTCATAGTTTAGGCGTGGATAGCAGCCTAATTATCGGCCGCTCCGGCGATTCATGCGGTAAATCACGGTCATGAAGGCCCGCGTTACCGTCACGTTGAAATCCGGCATTCTCGATCCGCAGGGCAAGGCCATCGAGGGCGCGCTGCGCTCGTTAGGGGTGGCCGGAATTGCCAGCGTCCGGCAGGGCAAGGTCTTCGATATCGAACTGGACGGTGGCGACCGGGCGCAGGCCGAGGCGCTGCTTAAGCAGGCGGCGGACAAGCTGTTGGCGAACACGGTGATCGAGAATTACCGCGTTGAGGTTTTGGGATGATTCTTTCTTTCCCTCTCCCCTTGGGGGAGAGGGTGGCGAGCGAAGCGAGCCGGGTGAGGGGGGTGTTTCGAAAAGATTTCCCCCTCCCCCGGTCCTCATGTCGCGAGCGACATTCGGACCACCTCTCCCCCCGTAGGGGAGAGGGCAAGAAGCGGAGCCTGTGAAATTGAAGTCCGCCGTTCTCGTCTTTCCCGGCATCAATCGCGAGCGCGACATGGCGCGCACGTTGAGGCTTGTCTCGGGGCAAGAGCCTGCGATGATTTGGCACGCCGAAACGGCGCTGCCGGCCGGCACCGATCTCGTCGTCATCCCCGGCGGGTTTTCCTACGGCGATTACCTGCGCTGCGGAGCGATCGCGGCGCGCGCGCCGGTGATGGACGCGGTGCGCGATTTCGCGGCGAGGGGTGGGCTGGTGTTGGCCGTGTGCAACGGCTTTCAGATCGCCTGCGAAGCGGGGCTTTTACCCGGCGTGCTGATGCGCAACGCCCGGCTGAAATTCATCTGCCGCGATATTTTCCTGAAGGTGGAGCGCTCCGACACGCCGTTCACGCGTGGCTATAACGCGGGGCAGGTCATACGTGTGCCGACCGCGCACGGCGAAGGCAACTATACCGCCGATGCCGACACGATCGCGCGCCTCGAAGGCGAGGGGCGGGTGATCTTCCGTTATGTTTCGCCGCACGGCGCGCGTGATGAAGATTTCAATGTCAACGGCTCGACCAACGCCATCGCCGGCATCGTCAACGAGCGCGGCAACGTGCTCGGGCTGATGCCGCATCCGGAAAATCACGTCGAAAGCGTCATCGGCGTAACCGACGGGCGCGGGCTGTTTGCCGGTCTGGCGGAGGCACTGGCGCGAGCGGCTTAAATATATTGGCGTCATGCCCGGCATTTGTGCCGGGCATCCACGTCTTGCGTGTAGGAAGTTAAGTCAAAGAAGGCGTGAATGGCCGGACAAGCCCGGCCATGACGGAAACAGCAGTGATCTCCAGCGAGCCCGCCATCACGCCTGAATTGGTCGCCGAGCACGGCCTTAAACCTGACGAGTATCAGCGCGTGCTCGATTTGATCGGCCGTGAGCCAACGCTGACCGAGCTCGGCATCTTCTCGGCGATGTGGAACGAGCATTGCTCGTATAAATCGTCCAAAGTTCATCTACGCACGTTGCCGACCAAGGCGCCTTGGGTGATCCAGGGGCCTGGCGAAAACGCCGGCGTGATCGACATCGGCGACGGGCTTGCGGTTGTGTTCAAGATGGAGAGCCACAACCATCCGAGCTACATCGAGCCCTACCAGGGCGCGGCGACCGGCGTCGGCGGCATCCTGCGCGACGTGTTCACCATGGGCGCGCGGCCGATTGCGTGCCTCAACGCGCTCTCTTTCGGCGATCCGAAGCATCCGAAGACGCGACACCTTGTTTCCGGCGTCGTCGCGGGCATTGGCGGCTACGGCAATTCGTTCGGCGTGCCGACGGTCGGCGGCTCGGTCCGTTTCCATTCGCGCTATGACGGCAATTGCCTGGTCAACGCGATGGCGGTGGGCATCGCTGAAAAGGACAAGATTTTTTACGCGGCGGCTTCCGGCGTCGGCATGCCGATTGTCTATCTCGGCTCGAAAACCGGCCGCGACGGGATTCACGGCGCGACCATGGCCTCCGCTGAATTCGGCGAAGATTCGGAAGAGAAGAGGCCGACGGTGCAGGTCGGTGATCCTTTTTCCGAAAAGCTGCTGCTCGAGGCGTGTCTCGAGATCATGCGCAGGGGCTGCGTTATCGCCATTCAGGACATGGGCGCCGCTGGCTTGACCTGTTCGGCCGTCGAGATGGGCGCCAAGGGGGATCTCGGCGTCACGCTCGACCTTGACCGGGTGCCGACGCGCGAAGAGGGCATGAGCGCCTACGACATGATGCTCTCGGAGAGCCAGGAGCGCATGCTCATGGTCCTCAAGCCGGAAAAGGAAAAGGAGGCCGAAGCGATCTTCCGCAAATGGGGACTCGACTTCGCTATTGTCGGCGAAACGACGCCGACGCGGCGCTTCATCGTGCGTCACGGCGGCGACGTGATGGCCGATCTGCCGATCAAGGAGCTGGGCGACCAGGCGCCCGAATACAAGCGGCCGTTCGTCAGCCAGCCGAAGCCGAAAGCGATCGACGCAGCAAGCATCGCGCCGCCGATGAGCATTGCCGATGCGCTCGAAAAGCTGATCGCCACGGCCGATCTCTGCTCGAAACGCTGGGTGTGGGAGCAATACGACCACATCATTCTCGGCAACACGGTGCAGCGGCCGGGCGGCGATGCTGCTGTGCTGCGCGTCGAGGACGGGCCGAAGGGTCTCGCGCTCTCGACCGATGTGACGCCGCGCTATTGCGAGGCCGCTCCGTTCGAAGGCGGCAAGCAGGCGGTGGCCGAATGCTGGCGCAATCTCACGGCCGTCGGCGCGACGCCGCTCGCGATCACCGACAACCTCAACTTCGGCAATCCGGAGCGGCCGGAGATCATGGGGCAATTCGTCGGCTGCATTCGCGGCATCGCGGAAGCCTGCAAGGCGCTCGATTTTCCGGTCGTGTCCGGCAACGTGTCGCTCTACAACGAGACGAACGGGCGCGCGATCTTGCCGACGCCGTCGATTGGCGGCGTGGGTGTGCTCGCCGACTTCAAAAAATCCGCGAGCCTCGCCTTCAAGCGCGAAGGCGAGGCGATCCTGTTGATCGGCGAAACGGTCGGCTGGCTCGGCCAGTCGATGTACTTGCGCGAAGTCTGCGGGCGAGAAGAGGGCGTGCCGCCGCCGGTTGATTTGGTCGAGGAACGCGAGAATGGCGACTTCGTGCGCGGGCTTATCCTCGACAGCATCGCGACGGCCGCGCACGATATTTCCGACGGAGGCCTGCTGATTGCGCTTGCCGAGATGGCGATGGCATCGGGCATCGGTGCAATGCTTGACGCCGCGCCATCCGACATTCCCCCGCACGCCCACTGGTTCGGCGAGGACCAGGCGCGCTACCTGATTACCGTTCCAGCCGTGCAGGTAGACGCCGTGCTTGTGCGTGCGCGTGACGCGTCGATTCCGGCGCGGCTCATTGGTAAAACCGGCGGCGCGGCTCTGATCATCCCCGGCGAGCGCGTGCTTCCAGTTGCGGCGCTCAACGAGCGGTTCGAAGGTTGGCTGCCCGCCTACATGGCCGGCGATATCTAGCGCCTCACCGTAGCGGCATGACGGACAAAAAACATGTCAGGTCGACGCAGTGGTTCCGCCTGAACCTCTCGGACTTAAGTTACACGATCACGAAATCATCGTGCGTGACGGCAATCCCGGGCTTGAGTGTCGCGAACTGAATGGCGGTACCGGCGCCATTGCCGTCCGCATCATAGAACACCGCTCCCGTCGCCGCATTGTAAATGATGTGTTCATCGGCGCTTTGTGCCGCGGCACCAATGACGAAATCGGACGCGGCGAGCGTGCCGGCGGCTAACGCGCTGAAGACGCTGTGGTACAGCTCAATCCTGTCCGTACCTGGCGTGAAGTCGACGATACGGTCGACGTTGGTGGCTGCGTTCGGCGCCGTATTGAAAATAAACGTGTCATTGCCGGCGCCGCCGGCAAGCACGTCGTCGCCGTTACCGCCAACAAGCTTGTCGTCGCCGCCGCGGCCGCTCAGTAAATCGTTTCCGTCTGCGCCCCAAATCGTATTGGCTTCGCCATTTCCGCGCAGAACGTCATCGTGATTCGAACCGTATAGATTCTCGACCGAGACATAAGTGTCGCCCGCCGCAATTCCGGTATTGGATGCTGGATTTCCGAGATCGACGGTCAACCCGTCCGCTGAGTCGCTGTATTCCGCACGGTCCACGCCCGCTCCGCCGTCGAGATGGTCGGCGCCAGCCCCGCTCCAAAGAATGTCATTGCCGTCGCCGCCGAGAAGCGTGTCGTCTCCTGCTCCACCGGAAAGATGATCGTTGCCGCCTGGGCCGCCGTTCAGGATGTCGTTTCCGCTGCCGCCAAGGATATTGTCATCAAAGGTCGTGCCGGTGATCGTGTCATCGCCGGCGCGGCCATTAATCCACTCGATGCCAGAGTTTTCGGACAGGCCGCTGAAATCGAGCGTGTTGTCGTGGGCGTCCCCCACGATCGGCTTATTATTTCCTTGCAGAACGTCAATCGAGGAGGTCGTTGCGTCGAAATTAGTAAGGACGAGGGGCTGATTGCCTGAAATCGAAACGACATCAATCGTGTTTGCGGAGCCGTTGACGATGGTGCCTGTATCGTCGACGTCCTGGAAACCGGTTGGCGGGTCTGTGATGTCTTGGGGATTCAATCCGCCCCACGCGGCGCCTGAAAGAAGCTCCACGGTGCCGGCGGTGGTCCCATCGGTGCTCCAAAGTCCGCGTACACCCGTTGAGGCGTCGGTGCCTTC
>JAICMO010000056.1 GCA_025929185.1 Pseudolabrys sp. | reverse complement strand
GAGAGCACGCTCGCTTGATGAAGCGATTGCGCTGCTCGGCGAGCACAAGGACGCCCGGTTGCTGGCCGGCGGACAAAGCCTGATCGCGACCCTCAACATGCGGCTGTCGAGCCCAAGCGTGCTCATCGACATCAACGGCATCGGCAACATGAGCGGCATCGCCCGAAAGAACGGGATAATCGAGATCGGCGCCCTCACCCGCCATGCCGAGCTCGAGCGTTCCGATCTGATTGCGAAGGAAGCGCCGCTGATCGCGCGCGCCGTGCCGGAGATCGGCCATCCGGCGATCCGCAATCGCGGGACCATCGGCGGATCGATTGCCTTTGCCGATCCCGCAGCCGAATTGCCCGCGTGTTTGCTGGCGCTCGGCGGCGAACTGGACATTGCCGGGCCGAACGGCAAGCGCACTATGAAAGCGGAAGATTTTTTTAAAGGACTGTTCGAGACCGCGCTCGGTCCGCAAGACGTGCTCACGGCGATCCGTGTCCCGGCCGCGGACACGCAAGCGCGCATCGGGTTTGCCGAGTTCGCCAGAAGGCATGGCGACTACGCGATTGTTGGACTTGCCGCGACTGCGCGCGCAGATGGAAGCGCACTATCCGATATAAGGCTTGCGTATTTTGGCGTCGGCGCAACCGCGGTCCGCGCACACAAGGCCGAAGCGGCGCTTACCGGCGGCACGCTCGATGAGAAGCGGCTCGATGCCGCCGTCGCCGCACTCGATCTTGAGCCGTCCGACGACGTGCAGGCGACGGCCGCGACGCGCAAGCATCTTGCCGGCGTGCTACTGCGGCGCGTCGCAAAGCAGTTGATGGAGGCGCAGTAACGAGGGCCTAACCGTAGGACCAGCTATGCGCTTTTTGCGCCGAAGGCTGCTTTGAGGATGCCTAGCTGGCGTTCGACCGGATTGAGCACGATAACGTTCTCCACCGGCGCGCTGTTGTGAATGGTCGCGTCGAGACGGCGCACGCTCAATTGTAGCTTGTGCGAGCGCTCGATCAACGCGCGCAAGGCTTCCGGCAGCAGTTCCAGATTGTGCGGATCGCTGACGTCGGCGGCCGAGAGCTTCACCTTCGTCTTTTCCCTATTCGCCTGATCGAGCGACATCTCGCCTTCCTTCACGGCGCGATGCAAAAGCAACCATGACGCAAGCTGCATCAGCCGCGTGGTCAGCCGCATGCTCTCGGTCGCGTAGGCGAGCGAGGCGCCGCGCTCAAGCTTCTTTGATTCTTTGCGCCCCGGCCCGTCGAGATAGACGGCCGTTTCCTCGACAAGCGCCATGCCATCCCGAAAGAGGTCGGCGAAAATCTGCGAAGCGGCGAGCCGCTCACTGAATGAAACGGGATCGGATCCGCTGGTAAATTTCTCGGACATACGCCTACGCCTTACAAACTCGCGAGCCTTTGCAGCCCGTCGGACTAAGCATCGCGCCGCCGTGGACGTGCGTCCAGATCGTTATGGTGAATCCTTTCGATATAATTCGCGTAAAAGTTAAGAGCCGTGCAACGTTAACGGCCAATTGCCCCAAAACGGCACAAAAAAGAGCCGCCGTTGCCGGCGGCTCGAAGGTGATAACAGGGAGGCGTCAAACAGAGTGGACAGGAGCCACTCAACGTCCAGAACATGGACGATATGAGTAATGAAGGAGAAAGCTTACCGACAAGTTAACAAATCGGGCGCAAACGCATTTTTTCTCGTAACCAAATCGCGGCTGAAGTTCCAAGCGGCGGTCAACGCTTGAAGACGTGGTCCGCGGCCGAGCGCGAGGCGCGCTTTCGCGCCATATCGGCCTCGATCCGGGCGATCTCGTCGCGCAGCAGCTTAATCCGCTCGCCAAGCTCCTCGACCGAAAGCAACGTCAGGTCCTGGCCGATCTCGTGTGCAATCTTCTTCTTCGGCCGGTCGTCTTCGTCGATCGCGGGCATAGGGTGACCTCCAGCGGCTCAAAAGCTAGCGCTCCGGGGCCGGGTTGTCACACCGCGGGCGCCCGCCTAAACAACCTCCACCCCATTCGAAAGCCGAGGACACGATGAGCGCGCTTCCGTCCCGAATGACCGTAATCGGAATAAAGGCGCCGGGCGGGCCGGAAATGCTGGTGCCCGAAGAGCGCCCGGTTCAGCCGCCCGGTGAAGGCGAAGTTCTGGTCAAAGTCGAAGCGGCCGGAGTCAACCGGCCGGATGTGCGCCAGCGTCAGGGGACCTATCCGCCGCCCAAAGGCGCAACCGACATTCCGGGGCTCGAAATCGCGGGCGAAATTGTTGCGGTGGGAAGTGGCGTCAATCGTTGGAAACTCGGCGACAGGGTTTGCGCGCTCGTGGTCGGCGGCGGCTATGCGCCCTATTGCCTCGCTTACGCGGTGCATGCGCTTCCGGTGCCGCCCCAATTGTCGATGATCGAAGCGGCCGCCATGCCGGAAACTTTTTTCACGTGCTGGCAGAACATGTTCATGCGTGCGAGCGTCAACGCCGGCGATTGGGTGCTCGTGCACGGCGGAACGTCCGGCATCGGCACGACAGCGATCATGCTGGCCAAAGCCTTCGGCGCCAAAGTCGTCACCACGGCCGGTTCCGACGAGAAGTGCGCCGCTGTCAGAAAAGTCGGGGCGGATGTTGCGGTGAACTACAAAACGCAGGATTTCGTCGCTGTCACGAAAGAAGCGACCGAAAATAGGGGGGCGAATCTCATCGTCGACATCGTCGGCGGCGATTACGTCGACCGGAATTACGACGCCGCCGCCGAGCAGGGCACGATCGCGCAAATCTCATTCACCGCAAGCCCGAAGGCGACCGCGAATTTCGCAAGGCTGATGGCCAAGCGCCTGCACCACACTGGTTCGACGCTGCGGCCACGCACCGTTGCGGAAAAAGCCGAAATCGCCCGCGGTTTGGAGGCCAAAGTCTGGCCGCTGATCGCCGCCGGCAAGATCAAGCCAGTAATCGATTCGACCTTTCCTCTTGCCAAAGCGTCAGACGCCCACGCCCGCATGGAATCCGGCGCACACATCGGCAAGATCGTTCTAACGGCCTGAATAAGCTCATAGATTCTATAGTCGGACCCGGCGCCGGCTGCTAACCATTGCGGCGCGGCGGCTGACAGGGAGCCGCGAAATCGGCGTAATGTCGGGGCCTAGATCGGAAAGATTCGACCGTGCAGGTCCGCCGGCGGCGCCTGGTGGATTGGACGCACGGCTGCGCATTGGGGGATCTCGCTTGAATTTCGCGCGTAGCGTGACAGCACTGACATTTGCTCTCGCGCTCGCGATGCTGCTGCTCGTACCGCGCACGGCGCATGCCGTCGAGGCCGTTAACGTGCGCGTCGATGCGTCGGCGATCGATCTCACCGGCGCGACCGAACGGCAGAAGACGGAAACCGACCGCATCCAGGTGTCGACCGCGCCCGGACCCGACGGCATCGTGCGCCGCATCGAGGTGCACGCGCGCGAAGGCAATACCAATTGGGCGGTATTCGCGCTGACCAACAACGGCGACGAGCAGATCGACCGGCTCGTGGTGGTGCCGCACTACCGGATGGTCGGCTCCGGGTTAATTTGGCCCGACCTCGGCTTGTCGCGCGTCGTCGGCATCACGCCCAGTTCCGGCGACCGGCCCGAGCGGCAGGACAACGCCACCGCCGACGTTTTCCGCCTCACGCTGGATCCAGGAACGGTCATTACGTTCGTCGCCGAATTGCGCACCGACAAGCTGCCGCAGATCTATCTTTGGGAGCCCGACGCCTACAAGGACAAGATCAATTCGTTCACGCTGTACTACGGCATTGTCATCGGCATCGCGGGCCTGCTGGCGCTGTTTCTCACCATCCTGTTCGTCGTCAAGGGAAGCGTGATGTTTCCCGCCGCCGCCGCGCTCGGCTGGGCTGTGCTCGTTTATATCGGCATCGATTTCGGATTCTGGGGCAAGGTCTTTGACCTATCACCCGCCGCCGAACGCGTTTGGCGAGCTTGCGGCGAGGCGACGCTTTCGGGAACGCTACTCGTATTTTTGTTCGCCTATCTCAATCTCAATCGGTGGCACGTCCGTTACGCGCATATCACCATCGCCTGGCTTGCAGGGCTTGCGGCCCTGATCGCCGTTGCCGTTTTCGATCCGGCCATTGCCTCCGGCATCGCCCGCATGTCGCTAGCGGGCATTGCCGTGTTCGGGTTTGGACTCGTCATCTATCTCGCGCTTCATGGCTTTGACCGCGCCGTGTTGCTGATTCCGACATGGCTGCTGCTGGTCGTGTGGGTGCTAGCCGCAAGCCTTGCGGTGCTCGGGATTGTCACCAACGATATCATCGGCCCCGCGTTACTCGGCGGTCTCGTGCTGATCGTGATGCTGATCGGATTTACCGTCATGCAGCACGCTTTCGCCGGCGGCATCACGCACGGCATTGTGTCTGACGTCGAGCGCCGAGCACTGGCGCTCACCGGCGCCGGCGACATGATCTGGGACTGGGACGTTTCGGCGGACAAAGTCTTCACCAGCCCGGAAACCGAACATGCGCTCGGATTAAAGCGCGGTGCCCTGGAAGGCTCGGCCGCGCGCTGGCTCGATGTGCTGCACCCGCTCGACCGCGACCGCTTCCGCGCTTCGCTAGACCGCGCCGTCGAGCAGCGGCGCGGCCGGCTGATGCAGGATTTTCGCTTGCGCGGTGCCGACGGGCATTATCTGTGGTTCACGCTCAAGGCTCGGCCCGTGGTCGGCTCGGACGGTGAAGTCATCCGCCTCATCGGCACGCTGACGGATGTCACCGAAATCAAGAACGCTGAGGAGCGGCTCCTGTTCGACGCGGTCCACGACAATCTCACCGGCCTGCCGAACCGTGAGCTGTTCCTCGACAGAATGGAAGCCGCCTTCGCCTTTACGCGCTCCAATCCGGAAATCCGGCCTTCCGTACTGGTCATCGATCTCGACCGTTTCCGGCAGGTCAACGACTCGGTCGGCACCGCCGTCGGCGACTCGATCCTGTTGACGGTCGCGCGGCGGCTGGCGCGGCTGCTGAAGCCGCACGACACGCTGGCGCGGCTGTCGGGCGGACAATTCGCGCTTCTGTTGATGTCCGTACGCGAGCCGACGCAAATCGTCGCCTTCGCCGAAATGGTTCGCCGCACGCTGCGCGCGCCAATTGCGCTCCATGAACGTGAAATCTTCCTGACCGCCTCGATCGGCCTGGCGCTGGCCGATAGCCAGCCGCGCCAACCCGAGGAAATTCTGAAGGACGCCGAACTGGCGATGTTTCATGCCAAGCGCATCGACGGCGACCGCATCGAGGTGTTCAAGCCGGCCATGCGTTCGCGCAAGACCGACCGGCTGACGATGGAATCGGAACTGCGCCGGGCAATCGAGCGCGAGGAGATCACGGTTCTCTATCAGCCGATCGTGCGTCTGGAAGACCGCGTGGTCGCCGGGTTCGAGGCGCTGGCGCGCTGGGATCATCCGAAGCTCGGAAGGCTATCGCCGGTCGAATTCATCTCGATCGCCGAGGAGATCGGCCTCATTGTCGACTTGGGCTTGTTTGTGCTCGATCGCACTGCGCGACAACTCGCCAATTGGCAGCGCTCGGCGCGCGTGCACGACCCGGTTTTTGCCAGCGTCAATGTTTCATCGCGCCAGCTCCTGCGCCACGACCTCATTCAGGACCTGCGCACCGTATTGGCTCGTTCGGCCGTGGCACGCGGCACGTTCAAGCTGGAATTGACGGAATCGCTGGTGATGGAAAACCCCGAGCACGCCGCACAGATGCTTACCCGCATCAAAGAACTCGGCGCCGGCCTCTCGCTCGACGATTTCGGCACCGGCCATTCGTCGCTCGCCTATTTGCAGCGCTTTCCGTTCGACACGATCAAGATCGACCAGTCGTTCGTGCGCATGACGTCGCGCGGAACGCGGCCAGTGCTCCTGCGTTCGATCGTGGCGCTTGCGCATGATCTCGGCATGGACGTGGTAGCTGAAGGCACTGAGACCGATTCCGATGCAGTGGAGCTTTATCAACTCGGCTGCGAGTACGCGCAGGGCTTTGCATTCGGCGAGCCTATGACGGCGGAACAGGCGCGCGATCTGCTCGTCAGCGACCGGATCGAAATGGCGGGACAGTGATCGGTAGTCAGTAATCGGTATTCAGTATTTTCTGATTACTGATCACTGATTACTGACTACCGATCACGCGTGGCCGGAATCGCTCGACAGCATCCCGAGATCGATTCCAATTTTGCGCATCGCCTTGTCGTATTTGCCTTCGATATCAGCGCCGAAAATGAGATCGGGATCGGCCGCGCAGTGCAGCCAGCCGTTCTGCTGGATTTCATTCTCGAGCTGGCCAGGCGCCCAGCCGGCATAGCCGAGCGCAAGGATGGCGCTTGCCGGCCCTTTTCCGCGCGCGATCGCCTTGAGGATATCGAGCGTAGCGGTAAGGCAAATTCCCTCCGCGATCGGCAAAGTCGAATTCTCGATAATGAAGTCCGCTGAATGAAGGACGAAGCCGCGTCCGGTTTCGACCGGGCCACCTTTCAGCACCTTCACGGCCTCCGCCCGCGTCGGCAACTCGATCCGCTCTCCAGCGGGAATGACCTCGAGCTGCACCAAAAGTTCGGGGAAGCTGATATTGCCGGCAGGCTGATTGACGATGATGCCCATGGCGCCTTCGCTCGAATGCGCGCAAACGTAAATGACGGCGCGCGCAAAACGGTCATCGCCCATGATCGGCATCGCGACCAACATTTGGCCATCCAGGAAGCCCGAAGATTTCTTGCCGGAAGATTTGCGGGTCATCGCCATATGTAAACGCTATCCGTTCCGTTTGCCGTTGTGAATGCGGCTTGCGGTCATTTGACGAACGCCGGAGCAGCCCTGCCCGTTCCGTGGCTCGTCGGTTTAACTAACAACGCGATTATGGCCGAAATCGCCGCCCTGCCGATATTGGGGCAGCAGGATTGCTCACAATGAATTCAATGGCGTCAGATACCGCTTTTGCCTAAATCTCGCCTCCATGGCTTGCATGCAACACCCGATACGAATTGCGCTGGCTGCGTGTGTCGCACTCGTGCTTACCGGCGTTCGCGATTCTGCGCGCGCCGCGGATGCGTCCACGTGGGTCGAGGATTTACGCTCCGCGGTGCGCCTGATCGCTGGCTCGCCGGCAGCGGATGCAATCCGCGCCGGCATCGAGATAAAGCTTCAGCCGGGCTGGCATACCTATTGGCGCTATCCCGGCGATTCCGGCGTGCCGCCGCGATTCAGTTTTGCGGGATCCGATAATGTCGCAAAGGCGACGGTGAAATTTCCGGCGCCGCATGCTTTTACCGACGATGCCGGCACGATCCTCGGCTACAAGGGCGAGGTCATATTTCCGGTGCAAGTAACGCCGAAGCAGCCGGGCAAGCCGGTGACGCTCCGCATGAAGATCGATTACGCGGTGTGCGAGAAGCTGTGCGTGCCGGTCGAGGCGACCACCGCGTTGAAGCTCGGCAAAAACGAAAGCAGCGAGGCCGCAAGGATCGCGGCAGCTGACGCACGCGTGCCGAAACCGCTTACCGCGTCTCAAGCGGGACTGAAAGTGAGCCGCTTAAGCACCAATGGTGGGAAGCCTCGCGTGCTGGTCGATCTGCCTGCTTCATCCGGCGGAGACCTTCACATTTTCGTGGAAGGACCGAGCGCGGAATGGGCCCTGCCCATTCCCAAGCCGGCACAAGGCGCTCCGCCGGGACACGCCTATTTCGCCTTCAATCTCGACGGCCTGCCGCCGGGCGCCGATCCGATGCGGCCGGTCGATCTGACGTTTACGATCATGCGCGGCGACAAAGCCGCCGAGATCAAGACCCATCTCGACTAGCACCGTTTCGGCGCGCTAGTTTGGCGGCCAAGAAAACTCCATTCGCAACGTGAGAGGATGACCATGCCCATCAAGGTCGGCGACAAATTGCCCAATGTGAATTTTCGCGTCATGACGGCCGAAGGGCCGAAGCCGAAATCAACCGACGACGTTTTCAAAGGCAAGAAGGTCGCGCTGTTCGCGGTACCCGGTGCGTTCACGCCCACCTGCAGCAACCTGCACCTGCCGAGCTTTCTGAACAACGTAGCTGCAATCAAGGCCAAGGGCGTCGATACGATCGCAGTCACCGGGGTCAACGACGTGTTCGTCATGGAGGCCTGGAAGAAAGCCAACAACGCCGACGGGAAGATCGATTTTCTTGCGGACGGCAATGCCGAGTTCGCCAAGGCGATCGATATGACTTTCGACGGCTCCGGCCCCGGTCTCGGCACGCGCTCGAAACGCTATTCGATGCTGGTCGAGGACGGCGTGGTGAAAAAGCTCAACATCGAAGACGCGCCGGGCAAGTGCGACCTTTCCGGCGGACAGGCGCTGCTCGCTCAGCTTTGATTGGACCGCATATCAGCCTCGTCATGCGCGGGCCTGACCCCGCGCATCCATCTTCTTCGAAAACTTTTGATGGATGGCCGGGTCGAGTGTTTAGCCCGGGGAGATGACCGACAGCTGTTCGGAGACATCACCGACACATTTTGGTTTGGTCAAGTCGATTAAAGCGATCTGATGGGCAGCGAAGAAAACGCCATAGTGGCCGTCCGTCGAGAGTGGCCGGATGGCCAGATTCTCGCCGCAGAAGGCCTGCGGGACCTTCCATAGGCGCCCCTTGAAGCTGACATAGGCCTTGGTGGCGGGCACCCTGCGCACGATCTCGTGCGCATCGTATTCGACTGTCGGCAGGCGATCGGGCATGGGGCGATGGCTCGGCCGATAGCGGCTCGCCGGCACCTGCTGATCGAGCGCATAATGTGGTCGCTCGAAATTATAGACATCGCGCCAGGCATCGAAGGCGCGCTGCACTTCGCGCAGGTCACGGAAGCGGCGGAATGCGAACACCTCGGCTTCCAGCGTGCGGTGAAAGCGCTCGTTCTTGCCGCGGCTCTGCGGATGATAGGGCCGGCCGTGGATGACAGCGATGCCGAGTTTGAGCAGCCACACCGAAAACCGGGTCCAGCGCTCGCCGCTGGGATCGCCCCATGGCGTGCCGTTGTCGACGAAGAATGCCTCCGGCAGGCCGTAGCGGCGGAACGTGAGCGTCAGCCGCTGCCGCACCGTGCTGCCTTGTTCGTCGGCACAGGCTTGCAGGCACAGATCGTAGCGCGAATGGTCATCGAGCACGGTCAGGGGATGACAGCGGCTGCCATCACCGAGCGCCACGTGGCCCTTGAAGTCCATCTGCCAGAGCAGATTGGGAGCAGGCTTCTCAAAGCGCTGCAGCGCCGCAGTTCCGCCAGGCGGCGCAACGATGCGATCATTCCGCCGCAGGATCTCATGCACGGTCGAACACGCCGGAGATGGTATCCCCTCGCGCTCAAGACAGCGCGCGAGCTTGCGAGCGCCCCAGGCGGGATGCTCATCGCGCAGCGTCAGAATACGCGCTTCGATCGCCGGGGCCGTCCGCGTCCGGCTCAAATGCGGGCGGCGCGAGCGATCCGTCAGTTCCTCGCCGGCCGTCCAGCGGCCAAGCCACTTGTATCCGGTCGCCGGATGAATCCCGAACCGCCGACAAAGCTCCCGCCGGTTCACGCCAGCCCCGCTCGCCAATCGGACGAACTCACGCTTCTGCTCCATGATCGACACCTCTCGCCACGGCATGGATGGCCTCCCTCGCAGCCCATTCCATGCAATGATGATGTGTCGGCCATCTCCCCGAACACCCGTCGGGGATGTCTCCGGGCTATACACCTGACCCGGCAATCCATCATTCGAACATGAGGTCTTTTTGGGTTTACATACTGGCAAGTGCGCCCGGCGGAACGCTGTACATCGGAGTAACAAACGATCTGGTGCGGCGCATCTTCGAACACCGCGAAGGAACCGTTCCAGGATTTACAAGGAAATATCAGATAAAGCTTCTCGTCTATTTTGAGCAATATGATACCGCAGCAGCCGCCATTCAACGCGAGAAGAACATCAAGCACTGGCCACGCGAATGGAAGATCGATTTGATCGTTTCCAAAAATCCGACGTGGCGCGATCTTTATGGTGAAATTGTTCAGTAACGGATGGATTGCCGGGTCAAGCCCGGCAATGACGGGTGTGGCAGACGCGGTGCTCCAAGCACTTCCTCCTGCAGGATGAGGACATTAGCCTCTCACCCTTCTCAACATCTGCTCCACATGCGCGATGGGCGTGTCGGGCAAGATGCCGTGGCCGAGGTTGAAGATGAAGGGTCGATCGCGGAACGCTCCGAGCACGTCGTCGACCGCTGCGTCGAGCGCGGCTCCGCCGGCGAGCAGGACCAGTGGATCGAGATTGCCTTGCACCGGAATTTTGCTCTGGATCGCCTCGCGCGCAAAGCGCTTGTCTACCGTCCAGTCGAGGCTCACGGCATCGACGCCGGTCTCCTCTATGTAGCGCGGCAGCAGCAAGCCCGCGCCGCGCGGAAAACCGATGATCTTCGCGCCCGGCACTTGCGCGCGAACACCATCGACCATGTGCCGCGTCGGCTCGATGCACCAGCGCGTAAATTGATCCTCCGGCAGCACGCCGGCCCAGGTGTCGAAAATCTGCACGGCATCCACACCGGCCTTTAATTGGCCGACGAGATACGCAATCGAGGCTTGTGTCAGAATATCGATCAGCCGCGAAAATCCGGCCGGATCGCGATAGGCAAACAATCGCGCCGGCGCCTGATCCGGCGTTGCCTGGCCCGCAACCATGTACGTCGCAACGGTCCACGGCGCGCCGCAAAATCCGAGCAGCGCCGTTTTTGAATCGAGCGCCGATTTGACGGTGCGCACCGTCTCATAAACCGGCGCCGGCACGCTTGCCTCGATCTCCTCGCGCAAATTCTTCAGCGCTGCGGCATCCGGCAACGGTTCCAGCCGCGGCCCCTCGCCGGCGACAAACTCAACCTTGCGGCCGAGTGCAAGCGGCACGATCAAAATGTCGGAAAACAGAATCGCCGCATCGAACCCGAAGCGCCGCACCGGCTGCAAGGTGACTTCGGCGGCCACCGCCGGGTCAAGGCAGAGATCGAGAAAGCTGCCGGCTTTCTCACGCACGGCGCGATATTCCGGCAGATAGCGTCCGGCTTGCCGCATCAGCCACGCGGGCGGCACCGATTGGCGCTTGCCTTCCAGCACGTCGAGCAGCGGCGGCTTACTCACAACACGATCCGCACGAACACGTTCTTCCATCTAAATCTTATAAGACTCTTTGTAGATTCTGTTACGTCGTTGATTGGACTCATGCCTTTCGATTCACACCATGTCCACCGGATGTCAGAGGTGGGTAGCAGAATGGGGCATACAGCTGATCGGCCTTTGCCTGCGGAAAATACCCTATTTATGCGGCTTTCCGGCGTTTTCCCGGACGTTTCCCCAGGCGGGATTCACATACTCACGCCGGCAGGCGCTGCGCTCTCCACGGCCATCCCGAAGGCACGCATGTGGATGGCCGTGCGGCCTCGCCTTTCTTCCGCCTTGCGCGTAGCGGAAAGGCGTGGCCTTCTCCCATGCTTTCCACACGTCATCCCCGATCCATACAGATGCCCGACACAGGCTATTTCCATCTGCATCTGGTGTCCGACGCCACGGGCGAAACGCTGATTACGGTCGCGCGGGCGGCGGCGGCGCAATACGCGAACGTTGCACCCGTCGAGCATCTTTACCCGATGGTGCGCAGCCGCAAGCAGCTCGACCACGCGCTTGCCGAGATCAGCGAAGCGCCGGGCCTGGTGCTCTACACCTTGCTCGAGGAAGACCTGATCGCAATTCTGGAAGAGCGCTGTCGCGAGCTGGGCCTGCCCTGCATGTCGATCCTCGGCCCGGTGCTGCGCGTGTTTCAGTCTTATCTCGGCACCGAAACGATGCACCGCGCGGGCGCGCAGCACGTGCTCAACGCCGAATATTTCCAGCGCATCGACGCGCTCAACTACACCATGCTGCATGACGACGGCCAGCACGCGGAAGGTCTGCACGAAGCGGACGTCGTGCTGGTGGGCGTGTCGCGGACGTCAAAGACGCCGACCTCGATTTATCTCGCCAATCGCGGCGTGAAGACCGGCAACGTGCCGCTGGTTCCGGGCGTGGCGCTCTCGCCGGAAATCGAGAAGCTCACACGGCCATTGGTGGTTGGGCTCTATGCGAGCCCCGAGCGCATCGTGCAAATCCGGGAAAACCGTCTGCTGGGCCTCAAGGCGCATCGTCAGGACGATCAATACATCGACAAGGCGGCGGTGGCCGAGGAAATCGCCTATTCGCGCAAGCTGTGCGCCAAGCACGAGTGGCCCTCGATCGACGTGACGCGGCGCTCGATCGAGGAGACCGCGGCGGCCGTGATGCGGCTTTTAAGCGACCGCAAGCGGCATCCGGCAATGTGAAAGGACAACGCCCATGAAACGCATCATCATTGTCGCGCTACTGTCGGGGGTCCCGTTCGCGGCATCGGCGCAAACGCCTTACGCCGGCGAGGAAACGCGCGCGATCAAGGCACTGTCGGCCGAGCAAGTCGACGATTTGCGCGCCGGGCGCGGCATGGGATTGGCCCTCGCGGCCGAGCTCAACGGCTATCCGGGGCCAAAACATGTGCTCGAACTGGCGGACAGACTTGCACTGTCATCCGCGCAACGCGCGAGCGCGGAAGCCCTGTT
Organism: Pseudolabrys sp.; assembly: GCA_025929185.1. Classification (GTDB taxonomy): domain Bacteria; phylum Pseudomonadota; class Alphaproteobacteria; order Rhizobiales; family Xanthobacteraceae; genus Pseudolabrys. The sequence goes on along the minus strand of JAICMO010000056.1, from coordinate 7,571 downwards.
CGCGCAGATGAAAGCCGAAACGATGCCGCTCGGCCAAAAACTGATCGCGCAGGAAAAAACACTCGACGGCCTGTTCGCCAGCCGCAGCGTGACAAAGACGGCGCTTGTCAAGACGACGCGTGCAATCGGCGAAACGCAAGGCGCGTTGCGCGCCGCGCATTTGAAATATCATCTGGCAATGCTCGCTGTGCTCACGCACGACCAGGTCGAGTGCTACGCGCAGTTGCGCGGCTATCGCGGCGGCGCGCAGCATCAGCATCATCACCAAGACTGAGCGCCGATGTCCCTATGGCTCGCTTCACTGCCGCTGGTGCTCGCGTCGAAGAGCGAGGTGCGCGGGAAAATGCTTGCCGCGGCTGCGCTGCGCATCGAGATTCGTCCGGCGCAAATCGACGAGCGGGCGATCGAAAGAGAAGCGGGCCCGCTAAGCGCGGCCCCGGCCGCAGCGCTGATTGCGCGCGCCAAGGCGTTGACGGTTTCGGGCCTGCAACCGGGACGGCTGGTGCTCGGCGCCGATCAGACGCTGGCGCTCGGCCGGCAACGCTTCGACAAGCCGACAGACCGAGAGGATGCGCGCAAGCAGTTGCGCACGTTGCGCGGCAAGACGCACGAGCTGCACTCGGCCATCGCGGTCGTGCGCGATGGCGCCGTGCTGTTCGAGCATGCCGACGTGGCGAAGTTGACCATGCGCGATTTCGACGATGACTATCTCGAAAGCTATCTGGAATTTGCGCGCGAGGCCGCGCTGCTGAGCGTCGGCGGCTATCAGATCGAAGGCGCGGGCATCCAGTTGTTCGAGCGCATCGAGGGCGATTACTTCACGATTCTCGGCTTGCCTTTGCTGCCGCTGCTCGATTTTCTGCGGCGGGAGGGCGTCATCGCAGGGTGAAGTTCTCTGTGACAGGCAAGATGGCATGTTCATTCTCGGCCTTACCGGCTCGATCGGCATGGGAAAATCGACCACGGCGAAATTCTTCGCCGAGGCGGGCGTTCCCGTGCACGACGCCGACGCGGCGGTGCACCGCCTCTACCAGGGCGAGGCGGTCGCGCCGATCGAGGCGGCATTTCCGCGCTCAACGGCAAACGGGAAAGTCGATCGGGCGAAACTGGCGGAGCAGGTTGTCGGCAACGAGGCGGCGATAAAGAGGCTCGAGCAAATCGTCCACCCACTGGTGCGCAAATCGGAGGAGCGATTCCTTGCCGAGGCCGAGCGCAAGGGCGCCGATGTCGTCGTGCTCGACATTCCGCTGCTCTACGAAACGGGCGGCGAGGAGCGCTGCGATGCGGTGGTCGTGGTTTCCGCCCCGGCCGATGTGCAGCGCGCGCGCGCCTTCGAGCGGCCGGGGATGAGCGAGGACAAGTTCAACAAGCTGCTCGCCAAGCAATTGCCGGACGCGGAAAAGCGGCGCCGCGCCGATTTCGTAGTGGATAGCTCGCATGGCTTTGACGCGGCGCGCGCGCAAGTGCGTGAAATTCTCGAGCGCGTTGCTATGATGAAGGGGCGGTTGGAATAGTTGTCATTGCCCGCGAAAGCGGGCAATCCGGTCGACACCGGCTGTGAACGATCGGCAATGCTCGAAGTACTGAATCGCCCGCATCTGCGGACGATGACAGCATAGAAAGCGAAACGATGCGCGAGATCGTCTTCGATACCGAAACCACCGGCCTCGATCCTTTCGACGGTCATCGTATCGTCGAGATCGGCTGCATCGAATTGCTCAATTGCATTCCGACGGGTGTCACGTTCCATCGTTATCTCAATCCCGAACGGGACATGCCGCCCGAAGCTTTCAACGTGCACGGCCTCTCTGCGGAATTTCTCAAGGACAAGCCGCTGTTCGGCGAAATCGCCGACGATCTGCTGACGTTCTTTGGCGATGCGCGGCTGATCGCGCACAATGCCTCGTTCGATTTCAATTTTCTTTCCGCCGAGTTCGAGCGCATCCAGCGCGTCGGGTTTTCGCGCGAAAGGCTGATCGACACGATCGCGCTCGCGCGCCGCAAGCACTCGGCGGGGCCGTACGGCCTCGATGCGCTGTGCCTGCGCTACGGAATCGACAACTCACGGCGCACCAAGCACGGCGCGTTGCTCGACGCCGAGATTCTCGCCGAGGTCTATCTCGAGCTGATCGGCGCACGGCAGGCGCAACTCGGATTGGCCGAACGCGGCGTCGGCATCGGTAATGGCCTGAACGGTCACGCCGCGATTCGCATCCGCGAGGTCCCGCTCGCCGCGCGGGTAACGGAAGCGGAGCGAGAGGCGCATCGCGCGTTCATTGCAACGCTCGGCGACAACGCGATGTGGCGCGAGTATCTGTCGCGCGAAAACGGCTGATTTCTCGGCGCGCCTCTTCGCACGGAGAGGGATACCGCGCTCGTAACGATTCGCAGTTCAATTGAACGGAACCGGAAGAAGTTTATGCCTGCGCGGTCGGCGCCGGCTTTGCCTGATTTTCCGCCACGCGTTGGCGATAGAGGTTGACGAAATCGACCGGGTCGAGCAGCAGCGGCGGGAAGCCGCCGTTGCGCACCGCATTCGCGATGATCTCGCGCGCGAACGGAAACAGTAGCCGCGGGCACTCGATCATGATCACCGCGTTCAGGCTCTCCTGCGGAACGTTCTGGATGCGAAAGACGCCGGCAAAAGCCAGCTCGAAATTGAACATCAAATTGCCGGCGCTTGTTGCCGAGCCTTCCAGCTTGAGAACGACCTCAATGTCGCTTCCCTGCATGGGCGTTGCGTTTACGTTGATCTGGATCTTGATCTCGGGCTGGGCCTGGGCGGGATTGAGCGAGCGCGGAGCGTTCGGATTCTCGAATGAGAAATCCTTGATGTATTGCGCCAGCACGTTGAGTTGGGGCGGTGCGGCCTGCGCTTGAGGCTGCGCCTCGCCGCCGTTGGTTGTCGCCATGAGAACTCCGGGATTGACGCGAACTCGGTGCGGCAGTGGCTAACACGGCGCGCGGGGGCGGAACAAGGATGGGCGGCTCAGGGCCGCGACTCTCTATCGCGCCGGTCGGCCAGTTGTTCCTCCGGCACCCGCCGCCACTCTTCGCGATCGAGGTCGATCATACCCTCGCGGCGCGCGCCGCCGCGGCGCATCAGAATTGCGGCAATCATCTGTCGCAGCGGGGCAATCAGCAACAGGATACCCACGGCGTCGGTTACAAAGCCTGGAACCAGCAGAAGAATTCCGGCCAATAGGGTGAGGAAACCGGCGCCGTCCGTCTGCACGCTGCTGAAACTGCCGGAGCTGACAGCCACGCGAACACGCTCCACGTGCATTCCTCCGCCGAAGCGCAATATGGCCGCGCCGACCAACGAAATCGCCAGTTGTAAAATGACGGCCCAGCCGAAGCCGATCGCGGAGGCGACCAGCACGAATGCGACGAGCTCTGCGACCGGCAACGCCAGGATCGCCAACAGCAGCCATTTTGCCACATTCATCGTGAACTCAGGTCCCGGTTGGCGCGCCTGCCGTGATCGACTAAGCTTTCCGCAGCGGCGCAAGATATGATCGCACCGAAAGCGCGGGGCGTGCCTATGGAACGGCGCGCGTACCCGCTTACATAATGCCGGTGAAACCGGTTGCCACGCCGCCGATACGGGCCGCCGGCTTGCAGTTTCGCCAATGATAGCCGAAGGCATGCGGGACGTGTTCGACATCTACACCATCATTTTCCTGGCGCTCGCAGTCTTCATTTTTCTGCGGCTGCGCAGCGTGCTCGGCCAACGCACCGGGCGGGAACGGCCGCCGTACGATCCCTATTCGGCGCGCGAGCCGGCGCGGCCCGCACCCGAAAAGGTGATCGCGCTGCCGAATCGCACGCCGGAAGCAACCGCCAAAGCGCCGAAGCCGACCGAGGCGCCCGCCGATCCGGCCGAGCGCTGGAAAGGCATCGCAGAGGCAGGTTCGCCGCTCGCCGCGGGGCTCGAGGCGATTGCGGCGACCGACAACGAATTCGACGCCAAGCACTTCCTCACCGGCGCGCGGGCGGCCTACGAGATGATCGTCACGGCCTTCGCCCAGGGCGATCGGCGCACGCTCAAGGGCCTGCTGTCGCGCGAGGTCTATGACAATTTCGAAGCGGCGATTGAGCAACGGGAAAAGCGCGGCGAGACCGTCGAGAGCAAGTTCGTTGCCATCGAGTCGTCCGATATCACCGCCGCGGAGCTGCGGGCGAAGACCGCGCAAGTCACCGTGCACTTCGTGTCGCAACTCGTCTCGGCAACGCGCGACAAGGACGGCAAGGTGGTCGAGGGCAATCCGGAGCAGGTGACGGACGTGACCGACGTGTGGACGTTCGCGCGCGATGTTTCGTCGCGCGATCCGAACTGGAAGCTCGTCGCTACCGAAGGCGGGCGCTAGGCGCATGCGAATGCGCCGTGCCCGACCCGTGCAGCTTGGAGCGGCGATTTGTCTTTTTGCCGCGGCCGGCGCGCCGGCTTCCGGCCATTCGCATTCGCATATGAAATTACGCAACGCGCAAATCCAGCCGGCGACGTTTTCCGCGCTCAACGGCTGGGCGGACGACGACCACGCCGCGGCTTTCGCGGCTTTTCTGAAAAGCTGCAAGGCCATCCTCAACAGCGCCAAGGCGGTGCGCGCGGCGCGGCCGATCTACGCGGGCCTTTACAAGGTGTGCGAGCGCGCGGCCGCGGCGGGACCGCTCGACCGCGCACAGGCGCGCGCTTTCTTCGAGCGTAATTTCAAGCCGGTGCGCGTTGCGCCGGAGAATGAGGCGGAGGGTTTTCTCACCGGCTACTACGAAACTGAATTCGAAGGCTCGCGCTATCCGAGCGATGAATACACGGTGCCGCTCTATCGCGTGCCGCGCAGGGACGCCGGCAAAAGCAAGGTGTTTGCGAATCTGGACCGCAGCCAGATCGAGGACGGCGCCATTGCCGGCCGGGGGCTTGAGATTTGCTACGTCAAAGATCCGATCGATGCGTTCTTTGCGCAGATTCAGGGATCGGCCCGCATCAAGCTCGAAAACGGCAAACTGCTGCGGCTCAATTATGTCGCCAGCAACGGCAAGCCCTATACGCCCGTCGGCCGCTTCCTGATCGAGCGCGGCATTGTTGCGCGCGAAGACATGTCGATGGACCGCATCCGCGAATGGATGGAAGCTAATCCCGACGAAGGCAAGGAGCTGCGGCGCAAGAATCACTCGTTCGTGTTCTTCGAGGAAACGGACCTTAGCGCGCACGATGAGTGCATCGGCGCGCAAGGCGTGCCGCTGACGCCGGAGCGCTCGATCGCAGTCGACAGATCGCAGCACGTTTACGGAACGCCGTTCTGGATCGAGGCGGAGTTGCCGATTGCGAGCGAGAAGCCGGAGACGCCGTTCCGCCATTTGATGGTGGCGCAGGATACCGGTTCGGCGATTGTCGGGCCTGCCCGCGCCGACATCTATTTCGGCCACGGCGGCGAAGTTCCGCACGTCGCCGGCCGCATCAAGCAGCACGGCAATTTTTACATGCTGTTGCCCGCCTCGGTGCACGTCGAAGGCAACGTGAAACCGCCGCTGCCGAAGCCAAGGCCCGCCAATCTCGTCGTCAGCGACGACGCTCCGCAGGCAAGGGAAAGGGAGGCGAGCGCCGCGCCTTTACCGAGGCCGCGCATGCGGCCATGAGCGGGCGCGACGGCGAGCGACGCCGCAGCCTCACGCGCGCCGAGCGCGACCTCTGGAACGTCGTCACCAAAAAGATCGAGCCTTTGCGCGCGCGCCGATCGGATTCGGCCGGCGACCAGCCTGAACCCAAAGCGAAATCGATAACCGCGCCAAAGCAGCGTGCGTCGAAGGTCGTCGAGCCCGCGCGTCCGGCATCGCCCCCCCTTGAATCGCTCGGGCGGCGCATGAAGCAGCGCGTGGTGCGCGGCCGCGAGGCGATCGATGCGCGGCTCGATTTGCATGGCATGACGCAGAGCGAGGCGCATGCGGCGTTGCTGCATTTCCTGCGCAATGCCAGCACGCGCCAGAAGAAGCTCGTGCTGGTCGTCACCGGCAAGGGCGCGCGCGGCGGGAACGAACGCGAGCGCGGTGTGTTGCGGCGGCAGGTGCCGCATTGGCTGGCGCTGCCCGAATTTCGAGCTTTCGTGATCGGCTTCGAGACGGCGCATGTCGCGCATGGCGGCGAGGGCGCGCTTTACGTGCGGGTAAGAAGAGTGCGCGGCTGAAGCTTGCTAACCATCCACGATTTGCGCAATCATTCGGGATGGCTTGATCGACAAGCGAAGAATGCACATGCCGCGCGTCGTCATATTCTTGCTGGCGGTGATCTTGAGCATGCTGCTTGCCGCCGATGCGGCCTCGGCGCAAGCGGACATGAAGGCGTCGGCGCCGAACAAAATGACGTCGCCCGATCAGAAGCGACGCATGCAGGCTTGCCAGGAAAAAGCCGCGCAGCAGAAGATCGACATGGACCAACGCGCCAAGTTCGTCATGGATTGCATGAAGGGCGGGAAGTAGGAATGGCTACGGCTTCATCGTCATCCTGAGGCGCGAGCTGCGCAGCAGCGAGCCTCGAAGGATGACAGGCAATGATTCTCGGGCCGTTCATCCTTCGAGGGCCGCGCGGAGCCTTTCATCGGGCCGCGCTACGCGCGGACCCGTTGGCGCGGCCACCTCAGAGTCTGACCGGACGCCTTCAACTTAGTTTCAGCGGAATGTTGCCCATGAAGTCGCGCTTGCCGATGTCGAGGCCGTTGTGGCGCAAAATGGCGTAAGCCGCGGTGCAATGGAAATAGAAGTTCGGCAGGACGAAATGATTGAGATAGTCGCCGCCTTTCATTTCGCCTTTCTTCGGCCCGAGCGGGAACGTGATCGTGCGGTCGGCGGAGGCGTCGATCGCCTTTGAGTCGAGTGTCTTGAGAAACGCGAGCGTTTTGGCGATTCGCTCTTTCAGTTGCGCGATCGTCGTTTCATTGTCCTCGAACTTCGGCGGCTCGACGCCGGCCAGGCGCGCCGAGCCGTTCTTGGCCTGATCGCAGGCGACCTGCACCTGGCGCGCCAACGCGAACATGTCGGGCGCCAGCCGCGCATTCACCAGCACGCTTGAATCAAACTTTTTCGCGGCGGCGTAAGCTTCGGCCTTGTCAAGCACGCCGGAAAGAGCGGATAGCGCGGTTTCGAAAGCCGGAAGCGAAGCCTTGGACATTGAAAGGGACATTGCGTGTTTCCTTATTTCAGAAGCTCGCCGACGCCGCCCGTCTGGTCGGCGCGCGAAACGTTGAAGGCGGCTTCCCAGACCGCGACCTTGCCGCCGCGCATCACCCAGGTCTCGACGCCGAAGCCTTTCATGTGCGCCCCGCTTTCGGCATCTTCCCATTCGCCCGACCAGACATTGGCGATAATATCGCCGCAGAGCGAGCGCAATTCCTTGCGCAAGCGGTAGTTCTTCTGCCGCTTGCTTCGTGTCGTAAAAAAGTCGCGCAGGCGCTCGCGGCCGCGGAATTCGGGCACCGTGCCGAAGCGCACGACGCAATCTTCGGTAAAGCCATCGACCAGCGTGTCGATATCCCAAGGCGAGAAAAGCGACCTGACATGCTCGACAAGCGCTTTTGCTT
>JAICMO010000008.1 GCA_025929185.1 Pseudolabrys sp. | reverse complement strand
GAAACGTCGGAGCCGGTTACCGTATAGCCGAGATTGACCAGCACCTCGGCGATGCCGCTCATGCCGATGCCGCCGATCCCGATGAAGTGGATCGGCCCAATATCGCGCGGCAGTTTCATGTCGCTCCCTTACCCGATCGCGCCAACCTGCATCACCAGTGCCGCAAGCCGGTCGGCGGCGTCAATCGTGCCGGCGGATTTCGCCGCCGCTGCCATACCGGCGAGGCGCTCAGGGTCGCCGACGAGTGCCGTGATCTCGGCGGCCAACCGTTCCGCTGTGAAACCCGGCTGTTCGATGCAAATCGCTCCGCCCGCCTTCTCCAGCACGCCGGCATTGGCCAATTGATCCTGATCGAGCGCATGCGGGAGCGGCACCAAGATGGCCGGACGACCGATCCCGGCAAGCTCGGCCACTGTGGACGCGCCGGATCGTGAAACAATCAGATGGCTTTCCGCGACGCGCTCGGGCAAGTCCGAAAAGAAGCTCGCCACCTCCGCTGCAACGCCAAGCCGGTCATAGGCCGCTTGCACGCGCTCGAGATCCTCGCTGCGCGCTTGCTGCGTGACGGCCAGTCGCCGGCGCAGATCCGGCTCCAGACGCGCAACCGCCTCCGGCACCACATCGGACATCACGCGCGCGCCTTGGCTGCCGCCGAACACGACGAGCCTGAATTTCCCGTTCGGGGCGGGCGCCGCATAAGGCCTCGCCGCCGCGGCGACGACCGCCGGCCGGATCGGGTTGCCCGTGAACGTGACCTTTGCTTTCAGCGCGGCGTTAATTCCGGAGACTTCGCGGAAGCCGGTGGCGATCGCCGTCACGCGCGAGGCCAGCAGGCGATTGGCGCGGCCGATCACGCCGTTTTGCTCGTGCAACACCGTCGGAATGCCACGCAGCGAGGCGGCAAATAGCGGCGGCACGCTCGGATAGCCGCCGAAGCCGACAACGACGGCCGGCCTGACACGGCGGAGCATCAGCAGCGCTTTTGTTGTGCCGGCGCCGAGCATCGTCAACGTGCGCGCATAGTCCAATGGACTTTTGCTGCGCCATGTCGCACTCGGAATAAGGTGCACCGCGCGCGCGGGAAACTTGAAATGCGCGGTACGCGCCTCAGTGGCGAGATCGACGGCGATCCCACGTTTGTCGAGAGCCGCGGCAAGCGCCTCGGCGGGAAACAAGTGACCGCCCGTTCCGCCGGCGGCAAGAAGAACGAGCCGCGTGTTTCTTCCATCCGCTACAAGCGGAGAGCCGGGCCGCGGCGCAGAGTGCTGGGCAAGATCGTCGTTCATCGGCGCAATCTAGCAGACCCGGACGGGCCCGCGTGCGCCGCCCTCGGGAGGCAACCTCCCCTGACAAGGGGAAGGCGCAAAGGTCATGCAGGGTTTTCCGCCACGGCCAAGCTCCGCATCCGCGGCTTCAGCATCGCGACCTGCGGCTGCTGGCGGGTCAGCGCCAGCAGCATGCCCATGCCGTAGGCCAGCGAGATCATCGATGAGCCGCCGTAGGAGATGAACGGCAGCGTCATGCCCTTGGCCGGAATCAAATGCACATTCACCGCGAGATTAATCGCCGCCTGCGTGCCGAAAAGGATCGACAGACCCGTCGCGGCGAAGCGTGTGAACGGATCCTCGTTGCGCAACGCCCGCAGCAACGACCGGATGACGATAAAGGCGAACAACGCAACCAACACGAGACAAAGCGCTACGCCAAATTCCTCCGCCGCCACCGCAAACACGAAATCCGTGTGCCCCTCCGGCAGGATGCGCTTGATCGTGCCCTCGCCCGGCCCCATGCCGAACCAGCCGCCGCGAACAAAGGAATCGGTTGCAAGATCGATATTAAACGTGTCGCCGGAAGCCGGATCGAGAAAGCGTTGGATGCGGCGTGCGACATGCGGGACGGTGTAATAGGCAACTGTCAATCCGACGCCGGCGATGCCCGCAAGCCCAAACACCCAGATCAACCGCATCCCGGCCATGAAGAACAGCGCGCTCCAGACGAGCGTGACCAGCATGGTCTGACCGAAATCGGGCTGCATCACCAACAGCGCCACCACAATCAGCAGCAGCGACAAGGCGATGGCATTGGTCGGCATTTCCGGCCGCCGCGCCGATTCACCGAACAGCCAGGCGATGAGCACGACAAATGCCGGCTTCAAAAATTCCGAAGACTGGATGTTGACGCCGAGGATGACGATCCATCGTCGCGCCCCTTTGATCTCGGGCCCGAAATACGGCGTTATCGCAGCGAGAAGAACGCTTGCGGCAAAGACGAGGAGCGCCAGCCGCCGGATCTGTCGCGGCGTCAGGAACGAGACTCCGAGCATCACCGCGATGGTGGGAAAGAGAAAGAGGATATGGCGGTCGACGAAGTAGAACGGATCGAGCCCGAGACGGCCGGCGACCGGCGGGCTCGCCGCAAGCGACAAAACAACGCCCGCGATCATCAGCGCGCCGACCGCAGCCAGGGTCAGGCGATCGACCGTCCACCACCATTCGCCGAAAGGCGTGCGTTGCGCGCGCGAGAGCATACGGATCCCCGCGTCATTCCTGCGCGCGGCTGGTTGATGAAAGGTTAAGAGTGCCGCTTGTTCGCGCGAGGCGCCGGTAATGGTGCGAGAGGACGCCGCGCTCACTCCCTCTCCCGCTTGCGGGGGAGAGTCGGGGTGAGGGCACTCTCAGCATGCTGGCTTCCATCCAACTCGACGATGAGCCTATGCTGGATCGAAGCAAAATCCACGACATAAGGGCCAATTGGAACTTGGCGGCGAAATTTGACGCCGTCGAGCCGACGGTGGCGAAGCAGAAACCACATGACCCGCTCGGCGTCGGTGGCAGTGCGGCGCAGCACCCGTGCTGCGTTCCTTTTCTGCCGGTCGCGCGTGCTTCACCCTCACCCGGCCGCTACGCGGCCACCCTCTCCCGCAAGCGGGAGAGGGAAGCCGTGCCTCGCTCGCCCGCTTCCGCGGGCGATGACGCGCGGTCTATGCCTCTTTCTTCACGCCCGCCAACTTCAGCACCAGCGCGCGGAAGGCGTCGCCGCGCACCTCGAAATTGCGGTACTGATCGAAGGAGGCGCAGGCGGGAGACAGCAGCACAACCGGCTCCTTCAGTCCCGACGCGGCGGCATCGTCGGCGGCGGCGTCGACGGCGCGCGAAAGCACCTCGACGATCTCATAAGGCACCTTTCCGTCCAGCGTCCTGGCGAATTCATTCGCCGCTTCGCCGATCAAATAGGCCTTGCGGATACGCGGAAAGAATTCGACAAGGCTCGAAATGCCGCCGGTCTTCGGCTTGCCGCCGGCGATCCAGAAAATATCGGAGAAGCTCGACAACGCTTTCGCGGCGGAGTCGGCGTTGGTCGCCTTCGAATCGTTGACGAACAAAACATTGCCCTTGCGCGCAATCTGCTGCATGCGATGCGCAAGACCGGGAAATGTGGCGAGGCCTTTTCGAACGGCCGGCAGGTCGACGCCCAGCGCAACCGCGGCGGCAATGGCGCACGCCGCGTTCTGCGCATTGTGCGCGCCGCGCAATGAATCGATGCCGGCAAGCTGCGCAACCTCGCGTGCCTTCCCCGCAGTGGCGTGCAGGATGCGCGTGCCGTCCGCGTAGTACCCGTTGCGCAACGGGGCGAGGACCGAAATGCGCTCGACTTTCTTGCCGGCACGCTCAACCTGCTCAGCCGCAGCGCGCGAATAGGCGTCATCGACGCCGACCACCGCCGTTTCTTCCACGCCGGCAACAAGCCGCGTTTTGATGGCGGCGTAATTCTCCATTGTGCCGTGGCGATCGAGGTGGTCTTCCGAAACGTTGAGCAGGATGCCCACCGTCGGATCAAGCGAGGGGGCAAGATCGATCTGATAAGATGAAACCTCCACAACGTAACAGCGCTTCGGTGCGAACGGCTCGAGCTGCAAGATCGGCACGCCGATATTGCCGCCCATCTGCGAATCGAAACCGGCGCTGCGCAGGATGTGCGCGGTCAGCGCGGTGGTCGTCGACTTGCCGTTGGTCCCGGTAATGGCGATGAAGGGCGCTTGCGGCGCGACCTTCGCGCGCTCGCGGCTGAACAGCTCGATATCGCCGATGATCTCGACGTTGTGCTTGCGCGCAAGATCGACGGCCCAGTGCGGCTTGGGATGCGTCAGCGGAACGCCTGGCGCCAATATCAGCGCCGCGACCTTCGACCAATCGAGCTCGCGCAGATTTTGCACGTTCAGTCCGGCGGCTTTGGCTTCGGCCCCGCTCTTGCCGCTGTCGTCGCAGGCGACGACAGCGGCGCCGCCGGCAATCAGCGCCCGCGCCGACAGCATGCCCGATGTGCCAAGGCCGAAGACGGCGACCCTTTTGCCGGCGAAGGTGGTGATGGGGATCATCCGGCTTCTCTTTACCTCCCCCCTTGTGGGGGAGGTAGCCGAGCGAAGCTCGGCGGGAGGGGGGTCGATGTCGATGCGTGACGGCCCACGCGCGACCCCCCACCCCAACCCTCCCCCGCAAGGGGGGAGGGAGCGCGCAGAGCCTGCTGCCGCTCATTCATTCTCATCGCAACTTCAGCGTGGCCAAACCCGCAAGTGCCAGCACCACGGCGACGATCCAGAAGCGGATGACGATCTGCGGTTCGGTCCAGCCGAGCTGCTCGTAATGATGGTGGATCGGCGCCATCTTGAACACGCGTTTTCCCGTCAGCTTGAACGACACCACCTGCACGATGACCGAAACCGCTTCGAGCACAAAAAGCCCGCCGACGATCGCCAGCACGATCTCGTGCTTGATAGCGACCGCGACCACGCCGAGCAGGCCGCCGAGCGAGAGCGAGCCGGTGTCGCCCATGAAGATCGAGGCCGGCGGCGCGTTGAACCAAAGGAATCCGAGGCTCGCGCCGATGACCGCGCCGCACAGCACGGCGAGTTCGCCGGCGCCGGCGACGTAATGGATTTGCAGATACTCGGCGAACACTGCGTTGCCGGCGAGATAGGAGATCAGCCCGAAGCTCGCCGCCGCGATCATCACCGGGACGATAGCGAGGCCGTCGAGCCCGTCGGTAAGATTGACGGCATTGCCGGCGCCGACGATCACGAAGGCGCCGAGCAGCACGAAGGCCCAGCCCAGATTGATCACCAGTTCCTTGAAGAAAGGAAACACCAGCGAGGTCGCGATCGGCCCGCGCCCGATGTGCGTGAGCAGCATGCAGGCGATGACGGCGACCAGCGCTTCCGCCGCAAGCCGCGTGCGGCCGGCAAACCCGGCATGCGTTTGCCTCGTTACCTTCAGGTAGTCGTCGTAGAAGCCGATCAAGCCGAAGCAGAGCGTGACGAACAGCACGATCCACACGTACGGATTCATCGGGTTCGCCCACAGCAGCGTCGAAACGAGAAGCCCGGACAGGATCATCAAGCCGCCCATGGTCGGCGTGCCGATCTTGGTGACGAGGTGCGATTTCGGGCCGTCGGCGCGGATCGGTTGTCCCTTGCCTTGCTTCAACCGCAGCAGATCGATGATCGGGCCGCCGAACAGGAAAACGAACACCAGCGCGGTCACGATCGCGCCGCCGGTGCGGAAGGTGATGTAACGAAACACGTTGAACAGCGAGACTTTGTCCGACAGTTCAACCAGCCAGTAGAACATCGCAGCAAACCTTCGGTCAGGTTGAGGCCGCCGGCTCGCCCGCCGCCTGGCGCGGAAATTTCCGTTCGAGCGCTTTCACGATCAGCCCCATCTTTGAGCCCAGCGAGCCTTTGACCATGACGGCATCGCCGGCTGCGACCGCCCCGACGACCATCGGCTCGAGCGCCGCCGCGCTCTCCGCATAGCCGCCCCGGCGCGCCGGGGGAAGAGCATCCCAAAGGGAATGCATCAAAGGGCCGCTGCAAAACACGACGTCCACCGAGGCTGCGGCGATCGCCTCCGCCAGCCCGCCATGCAGCTTGGGGCCTTCCGGGCCAAGTTCCAGCATATCGCCAAGCACGGCGATACGCCGGCCGCAGGTCCCGATCTGCGCCTGCCCGAGCAGCGCAATCGCCGCGCGCATCGAGGCGGGATTGGCGTTGTAGCTTTCGTCGATCAGCAACACGCCGCCGCCCGGCGCGGACAGCGTTACGCGCGCGCCCCTGCCTGGCGCGGGTTGCAGTCGTTCGAGCGCTTTGCCTGCGATGGCCAGATCGCCGCCGGCAAGCACCACCACCGCCAGCACCGCAAGCGAGTTGAGAACGAGATGGCGCCCCGGCGCGCCCAATCTATAGGTGATGTCGCTGCCGAGGACACGCGCTTCGACGGTCGAATACTCCGGATGCAGCGAATGGCGCAGCAATCGCGCATCGGCGTCGGCATGCTCGCCAAAGGTGACCATGCGACCGACGTTCGCCGCCTTGGCCGCCGCAGCCAGCCGCGCATGTTGTCCATTGTTGCGATTGAGCACTGCCGCGCCGCCGGGCTCCAGCCCTGAAAAAATCTCCGCCTTCGCGTCGGCGATCTTTTCGAGCGAGCCGAAATATTCCAGATGCACCGGCTCGACGGCGGTGACGATCGCAATATGCGGGCGCACCAGTTTCGTGAGCGGCGTGATTTCGCCGGCATGGTTCATGCCGATCTCGAAGACGGCAAATTTCGCCGTTCGCGAGCAGCGCGCAAGCGACAGCGGCACGCCCCAGTGATTGTTGTAGGAAGCGGCCGACGCATGCGTCTCGCCTTGAGGTGACAGCGCGAGCCGCAGCGCTTCCTTGGTTCCCGTTTTGCCGACCGAGCCGGTGACGGCGATGACTTTCGCCGCCGACCGTGCGCGAGCCGCGCGGGCGAGATCGCGCAAAGCCTCGAGCACATCCGGCACGATCAGCAGCGGCGCGTCCGCGCTGAAGCGCTCGCGCTTTGAAACCACGGCAAGCCCCGCGCCTTTGTCGAGCGCCGCCTCGACGAACTCGTGGCCGTCGCGATTGTCGCCCTTGATCGCGAAAAAAGCATCGCCCTTCGCGAGCGTGCGGCTGTCGATGGACACGCCGCCGGTTTCGGCAGGCAGCGCGCCCTGTCGCTGCGCGCGCATCGCGGCCGCCATTGCGTCGATGGTCCACAGCGCGGTCATAGCGTTGCACCGGCCGTGCACCTCTTACCCTCCCCCTTGCGGGGAGGGTCGCTCACCGAGCGGCAGCGAGGTGAGCGGGGTGGGGGTAACGTCGAGCTTTGTTCAAATGCGATGACCCCCACCCGCTCGCGACCTGCGGTCGCTCGCCGCCCTCCCCGCAAGGGGGAGGGCACTCGTGGATGCGGCTCGCTTATCGAACTCCTCATCCTGCGCTTTCTCCGCTCAACGCTTGTTGCACCGCATCGTGATCCGAAAACGGCAGCACGCGGTCGCCGACGATCTGGCCGCTTTCGTGGCCTTTGCCGGCAATCAGCAGCACGTCGCCACGTTTTAATTCGGAGATGCCGGCGCCGATTGCCTCCGCACGGTCGCCGATTTCGGACGCGCCGGGCGCCGCGGCGAGAATGGCTGCGCGAATAGCAGCCGGTTTTTCGCTGCGCGGATTATCGTCGGTGACGATGACGCGATCGGCATTTTCAACGGCGATGCGGCCCATGATCGGTCGCTTGCCGGCGTCACGGTCTCCACCGGCGCCGAAGATGACGATAAGCCTGCCGCGCGCGTAAGGCCGCAACGCCTGCAATGCCTTGGCGAGCGCATCAGGCTTATGCGCGTAGTCGATGAAAATCGGCGCGCCGTTCGCCTCGCCGACGAGCTCGAGACGGCCTTTTGCACCGCTAAGGTTTTCCAATGACGCGAACACACGTGTCGGCTCGCCGCCCGTCGCGATCGCCAGGCCCGCCGCAATCGCGGCATTCTGTGCCTGGAACGCGCCGACGAGCGGCAGCTTGACGGTGTATTTGCGGTCGCGGTGCTCAATCGTAATCTTTTGCGCGAAGCCCTCGATTGCACCGCTCACGAGGCGGATGTCATTTCCTTGCTCGCCGACCGAGAGAATTTTCAAGCCCCGGCTTTTTGCGACTTCGACCACTTGCGCCGCGTAGCAGTCGTCCGCCCCGACGACCGCCGTGCCCCCAGGCGCAACAAGCGCGTCGAACAGGCGCAGCTTGGCGGCGAGATAGGCTTCGATCGTCGGATGGTAATCGAGATGATCACGCGACAGGTTCGTAAACGCGCCGGCGGCAATTCGGACACCGTCGAGCCTATGCTGATCGAGGCCGTGAGATGATGCCTCAAGGGCAAGGTAGGTGACGCCCTCGCCCGCGAGCCTGTCGAGTGTCCGGTGCAATTCGACCGGATCGGGCGTCGTGAGCGAGCCGTATTGCTCGCCTTTCGGCGCAATGACGCCGATGGTGCCGATGCTCGCGGCTTGGTACCCGAGAGCCCGCCAAATCTGCCGCGTGAAAGCTGCGACCGATGTTTTGCCGCTCGTGCCTGTCACCGCCACGATCGTGTCGGGCTGCCGTGCATAGAATCTGGCAGCCGCCAGCGCCAATGCGCGCCGCGCGTTGCGCAGCGGAACAAACACGACATTGTTCGGCAATTCTCCGCGCGGCATCTGCTCGGCTGCAACGGCAACCGCGCCCGCAGCCGCCGCCTGCCTGACGAACTGCAATCCGTCCGCTTTCGTGCCAGCGATGGCAATGAACAGAAAGCCCGGTCTGATTTTTCGGCTGTCGGCGCTCAGCCCTGCAACATCGATGCCGGAGGCCTTCGGGGCGACCGCATCCTCAGGCAGAAGATCGCGCAGCTTCACCGCGTTTCCCTGGTGCTTTCCTTGGCGCTCACCAACAGTAATTGATCGGCCTTCGGCATGTCGAAGCGCGGCTCGATATCGAGCAGCGGCGCAATCCGCGCAATGACCTTGGCGGCGGTCGGGCCCGCGTTCCAGCCGGCGGTGGCGAAGCCGTGGGTTTCCGGCAAGGGCTGCGGCTCGTCAAGCATGATCAAAAGCAGGTAGCGCGGCTTGTCGGCCGGCAGGATCGCCATGAAATCGGTCAATAGTTTGTGCTTGGAATAATGCCCGTTGACGACTTTTTCCGCCGTGCCGGTCTTGCCGCCGACGTAATAACCTTTGACGTTGGCAAAAGTGGCCGTGCCCTTTTCGGCGTTCAAGCGCATAAGATAGCGCATATCGAGGCTGGTTTCCGGCTTGAGCACGCGCTTGGCAATGGCCTGTGCCTCTTGCGGGCTTCGCTTGAGAAATGTCGGCTTGATAAGGAGCCCGCCGTTGACCGTCGCGGCGATGCCCATGGCCGCCTGCAACGGCGCGACCGAGAGGCCGTGGCCGAAAGCAATCGTCACAGTGTTAAGCTCGCCCCAGTGCTTCGGCACAAGCGGCTCGGCGCTTTCCGGCAACTCAGTGCGCAAGCGATCGAGTTGGCCCATCTTCTTGAGAAAAGCCTTGTGCCCCTCGACACCCACCGCGAGCGCCATGCGCGCGGCGCCGATGTTGGACGAGAACGTGAAAATTTCCGGCACCGAAAGGAAGCGGTGCTTCGGCTCGTAGTCGTGGATGGCAAAACGTCCATAATGCAACGGCTGGCGCGCATCGAATGTCGAGTTGAGCGTCGCCTTTCCCGAATCGAGCGCCATCGCGACCGTGAGCACCTTGAACGTGGAGCCCATCTCGTAGACGCCGGTGGTTAGTCGGTTGATGCGGGTCGGATCGTTCGCCTCGCGCGGATTGTTCGGGTCGTAATCCGGCTCGGAGGCGAGCGCGGTTATTTCGCCGGTATTCACATTGAGCACGACGCCGGCGGCGGCCTTGGCCTTGAATTTCTCGCGCGCCTTTGCGAGTTCGTCGCGCAATGCGAATTGCACGCGAAGATCGAGCGCGAGATCGACCGGCCGCTGCAAGCGATCGGTGGCCAAGCCGGCCATGTGCAATGCCGCGAGCCCCTGCCCGTCGATCCACTTTTCGATTCCGGCGATGCCCTGGTTGTCGATGTTCACGATGCCGAGCTCGTGCGAAACGATCGGCCCGTTGGGATAAACGCGTTTGTTTTCGGTCAGGAATCCAATTCCCGGAATGCCGAGGCGATGGATCTCCTGCTGCTGCTTCGGCGTGATTTCCCGTTTCAGCCAGACGAAGCCGCGCCTCGATGTCAGCCGCTCGCGCAATTCCTTGCGGTCGAGATCGGGCAGAACGGCGGTGAGCAGCTCCTCGGCTTCGTCGGGATCGATCAATTTTCGCGGCTCGGCGAACAGCGAAGGCGTCTTCACGTCGGTTGCGAGTATCCGGCCGTTGCGGTCGAGGATGTCGGGGCGCGCAGTCGCCACCGCATCCTGCGAAACCGTGCGGCGGGCGCCGTGCCCGTCGCTCGCCACGGCGAACATCACCAGGCGCGCCGCAATGACCGAATAGATGATCGAGAAGCCGACGACGACGAGGATCAGCCGCGCCTTGGCCTTGACTGTCCGATCGACGTCGTTGCCATAAAGCAGAGCGTGCATGACGCGCTGCCAGCGGGCTTGTGCAGGCTTGACGGTTGACGAAAACGCCATGTTTTACCTGCCAACCGCCGGCGCGATGCTGCCGGTGAATTCGGGTCTCGAGGCATTAAGAATAGCTGCGATTGGATCGACCGGCGGGACGGCGTCCGACGGCCGCGACGGCAGGTTATCGAACGCGCCGAATTGGGTCGGGCTGACCGGCTTCAGCGTCAAATGCCGCTCCGCCAGGGCCTGAATGCGGGCTGGATCATCAAGCCTGCTCCACTCCGCCCGCAGCGTCGCTATGGCGTCGCGCTCGCGCCTGATTTGTCCGTGCAATTTGGCGACGCGCTCGATTTGCAGCGTTGAATCGAACTTGATCTTGTAGACGAAAGCCGCCGCAAAAATCAGCGAAGCGATCACAAGAATGTTGAGAAGCCGCATCATCGGCGGCCGCCCACGATTTCGGCCAAAGAAGGCAAATGCGGCAGAAGCGTTTCGCCGCCCGCGTGGGCGGGTGCGGCCGTGCGTTCGGCCGCGCGCAGCTTGGCGGAGCGCGCCCGCGGATTTCGCGCAATTTCCCCTGCGTCCGGCACAACGGGCCGCTTGGTGAGCAGACGCAAGCTCGGCCTGCTCTCCTCGATCACGGGAGCATGGCGCGAAGGAGCGCGGCTTGTGCTCCGCTCGGCGAAGAAGGACTTTACCATTCGGTCTTCGAGCGAATGAAACGCGACGACGACGAGCCGCCCTCCCGGCATCAGCACGTGCTCGGCCGCGGCAAGCCCGAGCGCAAGCTCCCTCAGCTCGTCGTTGACGAAGATGCGCAGCGCCTGAAACGTGCGGGTGGCCGGATGGATATCGCTGCGCGTGCGAACGGCGGGCGCAATAATATCGGCAAGCGCGCGCGTGGTAAGGATCGGCCCATTGGCGCGCGCTTTGACGATCGCCCGCGCGACCGCACGCGAATGGCGCTCCTCGCCAAGCAGGAAGATGATGTTTGCGAGATCGCGCTCGCTCGCCGCGGCCACCACGTCAGCCGCAGTCGGGCCTTGCGCACCCATGCGCATGTCGAGCGGGCCATCCGAGCGGAACGAGAAGCCCCGCTCGGCTTCGTCGAGCTGCATCGAGGAGACGCCGAGGTCCAGCACGACGCCGTCGACGGCCGCGTGACCGGCGCCTTGCGCGACGCTTTCGAGATTGGAAAAGCGCTCCTCCGCGAGCATCAGCCTGCCGCCGTACGAGCGGCATAGCTCCCCCCCGCGCTCAATCGCGCTGCGATCGCGATCGATCGCAATGACACGACAATCCGCCGCACCGAGGATCGCGCGCGTGTAACCGCCGGCGCCAAACGTTGCGTCGATGTAAACGCTGCCATCGCGGGGGCTCAGGAAGGCGAGCGCTGCGGAGCCGAGCACGGGAATGTGGAAGACCGGTCCGCCTGCGACAGCCGTGAAGCCGTCGCCGCCTGCCATCATTCCCGTGCTCCTGGCGCATTCCGCGCCCCTACCTGGGAACCGAGTTGGGCTTTCAGCGCGCGCACCTTTTGGGTTGCCTCTGCGAGCTCGCTGCGAAACCGTCCAGGTTCCCAGATCTGAAACTTGGGGCCGAGACCAACGAACGCCACCGCGTCTTTGATCCCGGCATGCGCCTTCAAAAGTTCGCTTAGGATCACCCGTCCCTCGCCGTCCACTTTCAAGGTCTCGCTGGTGCCGTAGAGCGCAGCTGCAAACTGCTCCCGCTCCTCCGAATAGGGCGGAAACCGCGTAATCAGCGCTTCGATCTCCGCCATCAGCGCGTTTCCCCCCGCGTCGATCGCCGGCCGATCGAGCGCGGGATAGCAATAGAGTCCGTCGAAACCATCGCGCGCCAGCACCGATCGGAAATGAGCCGGCACCGAAACGCGTCCCTTCGAGTCGAGCCGCAGCGTGACGTTCGACACGAAACGATCCACCGAATGCACTCCACGCTGACTCGTCGCCCGGCTGGGGTGCTCGCAGTCGTTTCCCGCGCAGAGACCCCGGGCCGCGGCGTTCACTCCTGGGTGTCTCAAACTCTCGTGCGAGTGAGATATTGTGGGATATCATGGGCTTTAATGGGCGTCAATGGACGCGCGGCGCTCGCGCGCTCCCAAGCCGCCGCGAAGCACAGTGCGCGCCCCACTAAGACACTCTTAAACTTAAGGAATTCTTTCCAGCACGCGCAGGCTTCGGGGGCCTTGGGGGTCATGCCCCTCACGCGGTTCCGCAACGCCGACCAGCAAATTTCGGAACCAGGCCTTCCGGTGATGAGTTGGCGTCAGCGACTGCCTGTGGCTGGACGATACGGTTCAGCGTCGGGCGAGAGGAACTTTTGAGGAGGCAATCCCATGTTGAAGAAACTCATGCTTGGCACCGCCGTGAGTGCCTTGATGCTGTCGGGCGCGATGGCGCAAACGCCGACCACGCCTTCCTCGCCGGCGACGCCGCCTGCGAGCAGCCCGGCACCGACAACCCCGCCTGCCGCCAAGATGCCGGATACGTCGAGCAAGGCGGCCGACACCAGTAAAGCGGCGGAAGCCAAGAAGGCGTCCTTTGTATCGACGCAACAGCCGGATCAGTTGCTGGCGTCAAAATTCAAAGGCACCGACGTTCTCGGTTCCGACGGCAAGAGCATCGGCGATGTGAGCGACATCCTGTTCGACAAGTCGGGCAAGATCGAAGCCTACGTGATCAGCGTCGGCGGCTTCCTCGGCGTCGGATCGAAATCGGTTGCAATGCCGCCAAGCTCGTTCGAAGTCGTTCCCGCCCAGAACGGCGCGTCGCCGAAGCTCAAAACGGCCATGACCAAAGACGAGCTCAAGCAGGCGCAGAACTTCAAGCCCTACGAGCCGCCGCGGCAGACGACCGGCTCCGGCGGAGGCTTGGGCGGCACGCGGCCGGCCGGCTCCAAAACGCATTAGTGCGCGTGCGTGCGTGAGTGCGTCGAGTGAGTATGTAAGCGTGAGTGCGTAAGCGTATCGAAGCAAGAAAGCAGTTTCGGGCGGTACTCGGACGATAGGCGGGTGCCGCCCGACTGTTGCTTTAGACATCCCTCTCGATTGCCACAAACAATCCGTTATGTTCCGGCGCATGGAAGCCTTCCAGCCGGATTCATTTATCGCCGCCGATGTCGTCCCCTCGCCCAATCACGACGAGCTAAAAAACGGCCGCGCGCCCGACCTGGTTCTGTTGCACTACACGGGAATGGTCGACGGCCCCTCCGCGCTCGACCGACTCTGCTCGCCGGACAGCAAGGTGTCGGCGCACTACGTCGTGTTCGAAGACGGTCGCATTGTGCAGTGTGTGCCGGAAGTGCGCCGCGCCTGGCACGCCGGCGTGTCCTCATGGGCCGGCGAGACCGATATCAACTCGTGCTCGATCGGGATCGAGATCGTCAATCCGGGACACGAATTCGGCTATCCGGACTTTCCGCGCCGCCAAATCGCCGCGGTGATCGCGCTCTGCCGCTCCATCCTCGCGCGCCGCGGGCCGATCAGCCCGGACCGCGTGCTCGCGCACTCCGATGTTGCGCCCGCGCGCAAGCAGGATCCGGGCGAAAAATTTCCATGGGCTTTGCTGAACGAGTCCGGCATCGGCCATTGGGTGCCGCCTGCCCCGCTGACGCCGGAAGGCGACCGCTTGCAAGTCGGCGATAGCGGCGAGAACGTCGCCAAGGTCCAGCTTGCTTTGAGCAGCTACGGCTATGGCGTGCCGGCGACCGGCGTTTACGACGATACGACACGCGATGTCGTCGTCGCTTTCCAGAGGCACTTCCGGCAGGCGCGGGTCGACGGGATCGCGGATTCCTCGACCTTGCAGACCTTGCACGCCTTGCTCAAAGGGCGCCCCGCGCCGTTCCGCCGATTAACGGAGCCTGACGACCGGCCTTGACGCGGGCCGGCGCGCACCCCATGCCTAGCGCGTCAGTCGGCCGGACGGCCGCTCCGCGCCATTGCCGAAAGGCGGCCGGGGAGGAAAGTCCGGGCTCCATGGACGAGCGGTGCCGGATAACGTCCGGCGGGGTGGGTCCCTGCTTTCGCGGGGATAAACCTCAGGGAAAGTGCCACAGAGAACGAACCGCCTCGGGCAGCGTTGCGTATCGCCCGCGGCAAGGGTGAAAAGGTGCGGTAAGAGCGCACCGCGTTTCCGGCAACGGAAGCGGCACGGCAAACCCCACCGGGAGCAAGACCGAATAGGAACGGCGCGGGAGCAATCCCGGGATCAGTCCGGATCGGCCGTTCGGGTAGGTTGCTTGATGCGCCGGGCAACCGGCGTGCGAGAGGAATGGCCGTCGCGTGCGTGGCTTTCGCCACGTGCCATACAGAACCCGGCTTACAGGCCGGCTGATACGTCAAGAGGCGTCCGGCGAAGTACCCGCCGGGCGCCTCGCCAATTTTGGCGGGCAGCTTGTTCTACGAACGTGTTTACGTTTCACCGCCATCAGATGCGGCGAATGATCGCGTCAGCCGCAAATTGCATGCCACCTCTGCTTCGCGCTGACGAGCAATCTGTCCTACTCTCGGCGGTGTCATTGTGCTGTTCGGAAACGTTCGCAACGTCAAACCGGCAAGCAATCCATGTGGCAAAAAATCCAGGAAACCATTCGCAGTTGGATCGTCCTGATCGTCGGCATTTGCGTGATCATTCCGTTCTTTTATGTCGCTTCGCTTCCCACAACCTCATCCCAAACCGCTTCGAACGAGACATCGGAGCAGGCGAGCAACAGCTCTTCCGCGCCATCGCCGACTCCGCAAAACCGGTCAGCAAGCGCCAAGGCTGCCCCGCAAACAAAGAAGCCGCAGCCCGGCGCGGCGGCGCCAGCCGCAGCGGGTCCAAATCCTTCGAAGACGGCCCAGCAAACCAAGAGCGCGACGCCGCCTTCAACTGCGAATACACCCGCAACGCAGCCCCATACATCTGTGCCACAGGCTCAGGCGCAACAGACCGCCGCCTGGTCCGCTGCGGCCGGCATCCATGGCGATGCCGTCGCCGGCCGTCAGGTTTTCCGCAAATGCCAAGCCTGTCATTCCCTGACGCCCGGCAAGAATCTGGTCGGGCCATCGCTCGCCGGCGTGATCGGCCGCAAGGTCGGCGCTGAGGCGGGCTACACGTATTCGCCGGCGATGAAGCAGGCAAACATCATGTGGGACGCCAAGACGCTCGGCGCTTATCTCACCGATCCGCAGAAGGTGGTGCCGGGCAACAAGATGCCGTTTCCCGGGCTCAAGAGCGAGCATGACCGTGACGACGTGATTGCCTATCTGGCTTCTGCGGGCGGAGGCGGGACGCCGAATGCGGTCGCGTCGCAAGCCGCGCCGTCTTCGCCGCAAGCCGCTGCACAAAATCCTGCCGCGCCGTCGGCGAGCCAGGCGGGTGCATCGACGGTCTACATTCCCGACGCGCGCTACACGTTGCGTTCCGGCATTGCCGAAGGCCGCATGGTCTATATCGGCGTCGGCGGCACGATCGACGGCAAGGTGAACCCGGTCCTGACTGCCGCCGAGGGACAAGTGGTGCAACTCACGCTCATCAATGGCGAGGGCGCCGAGCACGACATCGTCTTTCCCGATCAAGACGCGCGCTCGCCGCGCGTGACCGGCAAGGGCGCGAGCACAACGTTGGCGTTCCGGGCGGGCAAGTCAGGCGACTTTATCTATTATTGCAGCGTGCCCGGGCACCGCCTGGCCGGCATGCAAGGCCAGTTTATCGTCACGCCGAAACCGCCGGTGCCGAGCGTGGTCGAAGCCGACATATCCCGTGCACCGGACGATCTCCCGCCGCCGATCGGCAAGCGCGAGCCGCAGACCGTTCGAGTCGATCTGCTCTCGGTCGAAGTAGAAGGCCGGCTCGCGGAAGGCACGACGTTCGGCTACTGGACCTTCAACGGCAAGGTGCCTGGCCCGTTTATTCGCGTACGCGTCGGCGACACGGTCGATATTCATCTGAAAAATTCCGCCGAAAGCTCGATGATTCATTCGGTGGATTTCCACGCCGCGACCGGGCCCGGCGGCGGCGCAGCAGCGCTCCAGGTCGATCCGGGCAAGGAAAAATCCATGACCTGGAAGGCGCTGGTGCCGGGGCTTTACGTCTACCATTGCGCAACGCCGATGGTTGCCGAGCACATCGCCAATGGAATGTACGGATTGATCTTGGTCGAGCCCGAGGGCGGGTTGCCGCCGGTCGACCACGAATTTTATGTGATGCAGGGCGAGATCTACACCGACAAAGCTTTCGGGCAGCGTGGCAGCCAGGAGTTCAGCGTCGAGAAGCTGCTCGACGAGAAGCCGGAATATTTCGTGTTCAATGGCTCGGTCGGCGCGATCTCCAAGCTACACCCGTTGCGCGCCAAGGTCGGCGACACGGTCCGTATTTTCTTCGGCGTCGGTGGTCCGAATTTCACTTCCTCATTCCATGTCATCGGCGAAATATTCGACAAGGTTTACAGGCTCGGGAGCCTGGAGACTCCGCCGCTCAAGGGAATTCAGACCGTTACCGTGCCGCCGGGCGGCGCGGTCTTAACGGAGTTCAAATTGCACGTGCCGGGGAATTACACGCTCGTCGATCACGCGCTGGCGCGCGCGGAGCGCGGCCTTGTCGGAATCCTTTCGGTGGAAGGAGCGCCGAACACCGACATCTATAACGGGCAGGTCATGCCCGGGGTGAGCCACTAAAGCATGATTGCTTGGGACTGAATCGTCTCAATGTCTTCAGCGTCACCCGCGGGTCCATCTCGTTTGCAAGGATGGATGGCCGGATCAAGTCCGGCAATGACGCTGCGGCGAGCGGCGCTTCCGTTTTAAGCGATCATGCCCTAGCGCGAGCGGCCCGCGGGAAACTTTACGTAACTGCGTTCCGCGGAGCATTCACAAGTGGTTTTTGGCCGCGGCAGCCGATAGCTTCCGCGTGGACCCACATGCCCTCCTCCCGCGAAAAGTTGGGAATCGCGCTCGGCTTCGCCGGCGTCTGCCTGTTCGGCGGCACGCTGCCGGCGACGCGGCTTACCGTCAGCGCGCTCGACCCGCTGTTTCTCACGGCGGCGCGCGCGACGATCGCCGGCTGCGCCGGCCTGTTATTGCTGACTGTGCTGCGCCGCCCCTGGCCGACACAAAGGATATGGTTCGAGCTGTTCGTCACCGGGCTTTGCACCATTGTCGGCTTTCCCGTGTTGATGGCGCTTGCAATGGCCAAGGTTCCGGCGGCGCATGGCGGCGTCGTGCTCGGCATCATGCCGCTCGCAACCGTCGCCGCCGCTTCGTTCGTTACGCATGAACGGCCGAGCGCGGGCTTTTGGCTCGCGAGCCTTGCCGGTGCGGCAATCGTCGTCGTTTTCGTGCTGCGACAGAGCGAGGCGCATTCGTTTGCGCTCGGCGATCTCTATCTGCTCGGCACCGTCGTCGCCGGCGCGTTCGGCTACGCGCTGTCGGGCCGCCTGAGCATGCAGCGGCCGGGCTGGGAAGTGATCTCGTGGCAGGTGGCGATGTTCATGCCGCTTGCAGCCATTGCGACGCTCGCATTATGGCCGCAGCACCTGACCGATACGCCGCTTCCCGCGTGGATCGGCCTCGCCTATGTCAGCTTCGTCAGCCAGTTCTTCGCCTTCTTTGTGTTCAACGCGGCGATGGCGATGGGCGGCGTCGCGCGCGTCGGGCAATTGATGCTGTTGCAGCCCTTTGTGATCGTCGCGCTGGCCGCGCCGGTGAACGGCGAGCGGATTAAGTTGTCGACTTTGCTTTATGCTGCCGCTGTGGTCGCCACTGTCGTTATCGGTCAACGCATGCGCGTGAAGCGCGGCTAGAGTTTGATTCGTTTGAGTTGAATCGATCAGTCATCCGCTCACGCCCGCGAAAGCGGGGGTCCAGACTTCATATGCGCTGGATTCCCGCTTGCGCGGGAATGAGCGGAGAAAAGAGCCGTTTCAATCTCAGTTGATCGCCTTCTAGTGCGCCGGATCGACGCCGTTCTTCTTGAGCGTCTCGGCTGCTGCCGGCGCGCTCAGGAATCGCACCAGCGCTTTGCCGGCATCGGAAGCTTTCGATGAACTGCCGACGCCCGCGGCAAATCCGATCTTGGTTTGCAGCGCTTCCGGGATCGGCCCCACCCGCTCGACGCCGGCGACGCCGGTGATCCGCGTCGACACCACGACGACCATATCGGCTTCACCACGCGCGACGACCTCCACGGTGTCCTCCGCTTTCATCGGCTTCAGCTTCGGTTTCATTTGCGCCGCAATGCCCATGCGGTCGAGCAGGCTGACGAAATAGCGGCCGCTCGCCCCTTTGCCGGGAAACGCGACTGCTTTTGTGGCAAGCAGCGCGCGCTTGAACGCGTCGACCGTCGAAATATCAGGCTTCGGAGCGCCTGCGCGCACCGCGACGCCGAGGCCCGCGCGGCCGATGTCGGCGCGCGTGTCGGCAACGATCTTGCCTTCCTTGATCAACGCATCGAGCACCGGCGGGTTGAGCACGGCGACATCAAAAGGCTCGCCGGCTTCGATTTTCTTTTTCAGGTCGGCGTTCACCTCGAAATGGATCGAAACCTTGTTGCCGGTCTTGCTTGCAAATTGCGCGCAAAGCTCGCGCACGGCCGCTTTCGCCCCGTTGCCGCTCAGAACCCTGAGTTCGGCCGCCTGCGCTTGCGCCGCTGCAACGAGCAACCCTGATGCGCAGAGAGCCATTGCGATGAGGGGCTTTGCAAATTTTCGCATGGAATAGTCCTTGCCGATTGCGGCATTGCGCCGGCGGCAAACCTAACAGGCTTGTTTTATCGGCGACAGGCGGGACATAGTGCGCCTCCCATATCGTTGCTAGTTCTCATTCTCATGATCGCAAAACCATTGCACCGCTGGGATTTCTGGATCGACCGTGGCGGCACGTTCACCGACATTGTCGGCCGCCGCCCCGACGGCACGCTCATTGCGCACAAGCTGCTGTCCGAGAATCCCGAAGCCTATGGCGATGCCGCGGTGCAAGGCATCCGCGACCTGCTCGGCTTAAAATCGGGTGAGGCAATTCCACCGGGCCGCATCGGCGCGGTGAAGATGGGCACGACGGTCGCTACCAATGCGCTGCTCGAGCGCAAAGGCGAGCGGACGCTGCTGCTGATCACCAAAGGCTTCCGCGATGCGCTCAAGATCGGCTACCAGGCGCGGCCGAAGATTTTTGCGCGGCAGATCGTCAAACCGGACATGCTCTACGAACGCGTGGTCGAGGTCGACGAGCGCGTGCTTGCCGACGGCACGGTCGAGCGCGAGGTCGATCTCGCCAGCGTGCGGCGCGAGCTCGAAACGGCGAAGGCCGATGGAATCGAAGCTGTCGCTATCGTCTTCATGCACGCCTATCACCACGCCGAGCATGAGAAGCGCGTCGCCGCGCTCGCGCGCGAAGTCGGCTTCGCGCAGATTTCCGTGAGCCACGAGGTTTCGCCGCTGATCAAGATCGTCTCGCGCGGCGACACCACGGTGGTCGATGCCTATCTCTCGCCGATCCTGCGGCGCTACGTGGCGCGGGTGGCGAGCGAAATGCGCGCGACATCCCTCGCGCTTTCTTCACCTCCCCCGCTTGCGGGGGAGGTCGCCCGCCGAAGCCCGAAGGGCGAAGGCGCGGCGGGTGGAGGCTCTTCTTCAATTGCCGAGCAGGCTTTTACCCCCTCCCTAACCCACCCCCGCAAGCGGGGGAGGGAAAAGAATGAGCAAGCGGGCAAGGATTCCGCCAGCGCAAGCGGTGACGCAACAGATTCAATCCGCCTGATGTTCATGATGTCGTCCGGCGGGCTGACTGCGGCCGAGCTTTTCCAGGGCAAGGACGCCATCTTGTCCGGCCCCGCCGGCGGCGTGGTCGGCATGGCGCAGACGGGGCGCGAAGCCGGCTTCGATCGCCTGATCGGCTTCGACATGGGCGGCACCTCGACCGACATCTCGCATTTCGACGGCGAGTACGAGCGCGCCTACGAGACGGAAGTCGCCGGCGTGCGCATGCGCGCGCCGATGATGCTCATCCATACGGTCGCGGCCGGCGGCGGCTCGATCCTGCATTTCGACGGCGCGCGCTTTCGCGTCGGCCCGGCTTCGGCAGGCGCCAAACCGGGGCCGAAATGTTATAGCCGCGGCGGCCCGCTCGCGGTGAACGACGCCAACCTCAAGACCGGCAAGCTGATGCCGGAATTCTTCCCGAAGATTTTCGGCGCCGAGCGCAACCTGCCGCTCGATGCCGGGGCAGTGCGGAAAGCGTTCGCCGACCTGGCGCGCGAGGTCGGCGGCGGCCGCACGCCGGAAGAAATTGCCGACGGCTTCATCAAGATCGCGGTCGAGAACATGGCGAACGCGATCAAGAAGATTTCCGTGCAGCGCGGCTACGACGTGACGCGCTATGCGCTCAATTGCTTCGGCGGCGCCGGCGGCCAGCACGCCTGCCTGGTCGCCGATGCGCTCGGCATGACAAAGGTGCTGATCCATCCGTTCTCGTCGCTGCTCTCGGCTTACGGCATGGGCTTGGCCGACATTCGCGCGACGCGGCAGCAGGCGATCGAGCTGCCGTTCGGCGACAAGGCGCTGGCCGTGATCGCACGCGTGGCTGCGCGGATGGGTAAACAGGCGAAAGATGAAGTCGCTGGCCAGGGCGTACCCGCTGCCAAGATCAAAGTGATCGTGCGCGCGCACATCCGCTACGCGGGGACAGACACGCCGCTGGTCGTCCCCACCTTCATCCCTCCCCTGAAAGGGGAGGGTCAGACCGCCGAAGGCGGTCCGGGTTGGGGTCATAAGCAAATGCCATCGACCCCCACCCGGCGCGCTTCGCGCGCCGACCTCCCCCTTTCAGGGGGAGGTCCAGTGCTGAACAAAATCCAGCACGCCTTCGAAAAAGCGCACAAGGCGCGCTTCGGCTTCATCGACCGCTCGAAGCAGATGGTGGTCGAAGCGGTCTCGGTCGAGGCCGTGGGCGGCGGCGCGAAATTTCGCGAGAAGACGCTGCGCAAGAGCCGCAGCGCCCTGCCCGCGCCCGCGCGCCGCACCGAATTCTTTTCCGACGGCACATGGCACAAGGCTAACGTCTATACCCGCGCGCAGCTCAAGCCCGGCACGCGTGTCAAAGGCGCGGCCATCATCATCGAGCCGCACCAGACAGTCGTGGTCGAACCCGGCTGGCAGGCAGAGATCACCGCGAAAAATCATCTCGTGCTCACGCGCGCGGTGGCCGCCAAGCGGCGCCACGCCATCGGCACAAAGGCCGATCCGGTGATGCTCGAGGTGTTCAACAACCTGTTCATGTCGGTGGCCGAGCAGATGGGCGTGTCGCTGCAGAACACGGCCTACTCGGTGAACATCAAGGAGCGGCTCGATTTCTCCTGCGCGGTGTTTTCCGCCGACGGCACGCTGGTCGCCAACGCGCCGCACGTGCCGGTGCATCTCGGCTCGATGGATCGTTCGGTCGAGACCGTCATTCGCGACAACAAGGGCAAGATCTCAGCCGGCGACGTCTACTGCATCAATGCGCCGTACAACGGCGGCACGCACCTGCCGGACATCACCATCTGCACGCCGGTGTTCGAAAGCCAGTCCCGTCACCCTGAGGAGCGAGCGAAGCGAGCCTCGAAGGGCGACGGCCGGGGCCGTGCATCCTTCGAGGCTCGCGCTGCGCGCGAGCACCTCAGGATGACGGAGAAAGGCCCGCGAATCCTTTTCTGGGTCGCCTCGCGCGGCCATCACGCCGACGTCGGCGGCATTTCGCCCGGCTCGATGTCGCCCAATGCGACGACCATCGAGCAGGAAGGCGTGCTGTTCGACAACTTCAAGCTCGTCGACCGCGGGCGCTTTCGCGAAAAAGAGCTGATGGCCGCGTTGACCGGCGCGCGCTACCCGGCGCGCAATCCGGTGCAGAACATCAACGACATCAAGGCGCAGATCGCCGCCAACGAGAAGGGCGTGCAGGAGCTGCGCAAGATGGTCAAGCAATTCACGCTGCCCGTGGTTGAGGCGTACATGCAGCACGTGCAGGACAACGCCGCCGAAAGCGTGCGGCGCGTCATCGACCGCCTGCACGACAGCGAGTTTTCCTACGAGATGGATCAGGGCACGGTGATCAAGGTGAAGATCACCGTCGACAAGAAGAGGCGCGAAGCGACGCTCGACTTCACCGGCACCTCGCCGCAGCAGCCGACCAATTTCAACGCGCCCGAGCCGGTCGCGCGCGCCGCCGTGCTTTACGTCTTCCGCGTGATGGTCGACGACGACATTCCGATGAACGCCGGCTGCCTGCGGCCGATAAGGATCATCCTGCCGAAGAAATCCTTGCTGTCGCCGGAATATCCGGCCGCCGTGGTCGCCGGAAACGTGGAGACCTCGCAGGCGGTGACGAATTGCCTGTTCGGCGCGCTCGGCGCCATGGCCGCCGCGCAAGGCACCATGAACAATCTCAACTTCGGCAACGCCAAGTACCAGTATTACGAAACGATCTGCTCGGGCTCGCCGGCCGGCCCCGGCTTCGACGGGACCGATGCGGTGCATACGCACATGACCAACACGCGGCTCACCGATCCCGAGGTGCTGGAGTTTCGTTATCCAGCGGTGCTGGAAGACTTCCACATCCGCAAAGGCTCCGGCGGCAAGGGCAAGTGGCACGCGGGCGACGGCATCCGCCGCACCATTCGCTTTCTCGAAAAGATGGAATGCACGATTTTGTCCGGCCATCGCCGCGTGCCGCCGTTCGGCCTTGCCGGGGGCGAGCCCGGTCAGGTCGGCGAAAACTGGGTGCGCCGCAAGGACGGCCGCATGGAGCGCCTGCAAGGCTGCGACGAGACCACCATCGACGCCGGCGAAGCCGTCATCATCCAGACGCCGACGGCGGGAGGATATGGGCGGACCTAGGCGAACCACTCATTTCCGCAAATGATCAACTAGCCTTTTGTCCCGAGAATTGTCCTTTGTAGGCCTTCTCAGGCACACCCTTAGTCATTTCAAAGATAAGCTGACAAATCGGCATATCTGGCCGCAATTTGATAAGGTTCGGCCCATGATTAAACATTTCGAGTTGAATCGTACCGACAAATCCTGCGTGGATCGTGGGAGCAGTAATATGTATCCCTAGCCCAAGACGCGCGAGACTACTCTTTCCTTCGACGCGAGCAGCAAGCTTTGCCTTTAGATTTAACTCGACCCGTTCCTTGGTCCATCCAAGTACCAACGTGCCACGCGGAAAATCCCACCCGCCAACTGGGATCGTGAAAGGATCGGTCACTCCATTTAGTAACTGTTTAACCTGATATCCGGGTAATCCTGGGTCAATGATGACGCCGGGGCCGGTATTTCTAAAAATTCTCAAGAGGGGATCGAGAGTTAAATCAACACTGGTTGAAGCGTACGCGCTGCTATTTGGAGCCGGATCAATTGTGATCAGCTTCTTTTTTAGCGCGATTTTTATTTCTCGATCCGGAAAGATCATGCCCCTAGCGCGCGCGTTTTTCTTTAACTAATTCGTCTTTGCTGACCCAAACTCGTTGCGAACCTAACGTCGTAGGTGTCGGCAACTCGACCAACAAATAAGAACCTTCCTTCCCGACAGGCCAGCCCACAGCGACCGAACTTGCTTGGATTGCACTAGGGCTAACGACCAAATCCTGAGTACCATCCCTTGTTTCAACGGACACGAAGGTCTCGCTTGGATGGAGGCCCTCGCCAATAGGTTTCACTTTCAATCGCAGCATCGCGCATCCTTTTTTGTTTTTGAGTCGGATACGCGGAACGAATCGGCCTCGACTCAGTGGAGTAACACTCCGCACATCTAACTATTAACGAATAATATCCCGAACGGAACAAAACGTAAACATAAAATTACTCCACAATAAGCGGTCATTTTCCACATGATTGGACGTCCATTTCGCCACAGCACCTCGCGCGCATGAGCCCGAGCGGATGTATTTCGGACCGACTCTAGCGCTAATGCCCGGCCGCATCGGCGGCCGCCGGCGCCGGCCGCTTCATGATGATGCCGAGCGCGGCGAGACCGAAAAACAACACGGTCAACATCAGGAACACGTCGGCGAAGCTCATCACCGCCGCCTGCCGGCGCACCATCGCCATCATCTGTTTGAGCGCCATCATGTGTGCATCGGAGCCCTGAAAATGCGCGGTGAGATTGGCGAGCGACTCCACGGCCGGGCCGCGGGACCATGTCACCGCCTCGTGCAGGCGGGCAAGATGCAGGTCCATCCGATCGTTGATCACCGTGTTGATTGCGGCAAGGCCGATCGCGCCGCCCAGATTGCGCATCAGATTGAAAAGGCCTGACGCATTCTTCATGCGCTCCGGCGTAAGCGTGCCGAGCGCGGTGTTGGTCACGGGCACAATCGAAAACATCAGCCCGACGCCGCGGAAGATTTGCGGCCATAACAGCTCCCAGAAATCCCAGTCGCTCGTCACATACGTCATCTGCCAGGTGCCGATGGCGAACAGCACGAAGCCGCTCATCAGCAGGTACCGCGGATCGAGGCGCTGGCTGAGCTGTCCGGCAATCGGCGCGCATATGAACATCGTCAGTCCCGAGACGAACAAGGTCCGGCCGATCATCAGCGAATCGTAGCCGCGAATTTGCGCGAGATAGACGGGATAGATGTAGGTCAGTCCGTAGAGTCCGATGCCAAGCACGAACGAGAATAGGCTGCCGAGGGCGAAATTGCGGTTGAGAAACGCGCGCAAATCGACGATCGGCACGCGCGCCGTCAGCACGCGCGCGAAGAAACCGACTGCCGACAGCGCCGCTACAATGGCGAGCAGCGTGATCGTCCGATCGTCGAACCAATCGTAGCGCGGCCCCTCCTCCAGCACGTATTCGAGCGAACCGAGGAAACCGGCCATGCTCAGGAGACCCCACCAGTCGAAATTGTTGAGCAGCGAGTGGTCGGGCTTGTCGAAATCGACCAGCATGAACGTGGCGGCGGTCACGATGATGCCCGGCACGATATTGATAAAGAACAGCCAGTGCCAGGAAAGCGCGTCTGTCACGTAACCGCCGATCGTCGGCCCGATTGTCGGCGCGAGCGTTGCGATCAAACCCACCACAGGCGCGACGTATTTCTGCCGGGGGCCCGGAAAAATCAGATAGGCGGAGGCAAAGACGGTCGGCACCATGCCGCCGCCGATGAAGCCTTGCAGCGCGCGCCACACCATCATCGTGTGGATCGACGAGCTCAGGCCGCACATGAGGCTGGCGAAGGTAAAGCCGGCCGCTGAAACGGTGAACAGGACTTTCGTGCCGAGCGCGCGCGAAAGGAAGCCCGAGAGAGGTATGGCGACGACCTCCGCGACCAGATACGCGGTCTGTACCCACGGAATTTCATCGGCCGAGGCGGAAAGTCCGGCCTGAATTTCTGCGAGCGAGGCGGACACGATCTGGATGTCGAGAAACGCCATGAACATGCCGAAGCACATCGCCACGAAGGCGAGCAGACGGCGGGGCGTCAGTTGATCCGCGCCTCCGGCGCCACCCGTCGGGGACCGGGCGGCAACCGGAAGCGCGTCCATGGTGGTGGCCGAACTCATGGCCGATCACCAGCGGAATGGGCGATTGGTGTCTTGCGCGAGCCGCGAGTCGCGATCTGCAACCGACGCCTGCGGCTTGGTATTCACGCTGACCACGACCGACATGCCCGGCCGCAGCACGCGGCGAACGGTCACGTCCGGCGGCAACTGGATGCGCACCGGCAGACGCTGCACGATCTTGGTGAAGTTGCCGGTCGCGTTGTCGGGCGGCAGCAGCGAAAATACCGCGCCGGAGGCTGGCGAGATGCTGGCGACTTCACCCTCGATCTCCTTGCCCGGCAATGCATCGACACTCACGTTGACCGGCTGACCGGCGCGCACGCGCGCGAGTTGCGTCTCCTTGAAATTGGCATCGATGTAGACTTCGTCGAGCGGAACGAGGCTGGCGAGCCGCGTGCCCGGCTGCACGTAGTCGCCGACCTGCATGGCACGGTTGCCGAGCACCCCGTCGATCGGCGCGCGGATCAACGTAAAGGACAGGTCGCGCTCGGCCTTCGCAAGCGCGGTCTTGAGCTCCTGTAACTGCTGCAACGCCTCCTGCTGCTGCGCCTTGAGAACGTCGACGTTGGCAGCGGCGGCGTCGATGGCAGCTTCGGCGCTCTTTACGCCAGCAAGCGCCTGGTCGCGGCTCGCCCGCGTCTGCTCGAGTGTCTGCTGGCTGGCAAATTCCTTTCCGGCGAGCGCCTGCTGGCGCTCGAACTCCGATTGCCAACGCGTTGCGGAGGCTTGGGCGGAGGCGAGTTGCGCCCGCGCCTGCTCGACCGCAGCCTGCTGCGCCGGAATTTGCTTGCCGATGCGATCGACGGCCGCCTGTTGCGTCTGCACCTTGTCGCGCGCCGAGGCGACGGCGAGCCGATAGTCGCCGTCATCGATCCGCGCGATCACCTGCCCGGCATGGACGAACGTGTTGTCGGCAACGCCGATCGCCGAGACATAGCCGGCGACCTTGGCGGCAAGCGTGGTCGCATCCGTGCGCACATAGGCGTCGTTGGTTGTCACCAGATAGCGGCCCACGGTCACGTAGTCGTAACCGAACCAGCCGCCGGCGGCGACGGCGATCACAGCCCCCGCCCCGATCAGCGCCAGTTTGCGCCGACTGCGCCGGGGCGCGGTCTTCGCTTCGGCGGGGACGACGTCGGACGCCGGCCGGTTCGCCTGGCGCGCTGCGGGCTCATTCTCGGCTGGCGCGAACTGCGGTGTTGCTTCCGCGGCAGGACCATTCGCTTCGTCGTCGCGGCGTTCTGTGACCGCGGCGAGATGGATCGCCCTGACCCGCTGAGCGGCCATAGCGCCTCGTGCGCCAACCAGCCGCGTGCCGGTCGAGGAAATTTCTTCTTTTGCAGCGCTTTCTAATTGCATAGGGTAACTCCGAATCGAACCGATCGGTCATTGACCAAACGGTTCGGTCAAAATATATTCGCCTATGACGGAGTCAATCGTTTTTTGACCGAACGGTTCGGTCATTAGTCCAAAGTGTAAGGCCGGGGGAGGCCTTACGAGGTTCCGGAGGCATCGAGAGGAGCGTCCGCTATGTCTGAATTAGCCGAACTGGTTCCACCGGGCCCGACAGAGGCCGAGGACAGCGCCAAGCGCCGCCAAATCATCGACGGCGCGCGCTCGGTGTTCCTTTCGCGCGGCTTTGATGCCGCCAGCATGGGCGACATTGCGAAGGCCGCCGGCGTGTCCAAAGGCACCCTGTACGTCTATTTCAAGGACAAGGATGAGCTGTTCGCCGCGATCGTGCGCGGGGAATGCGCGATGCAGGCCGAAGGCGTGTTCGACTTCGACCTCGGGGACCATGATGTCGATAGCGTGCTGCTGCGGCACGGCAAAGCCTTCGTGCGCGCGATTGCCGATTCGGGTCGCCTCTCCTCGTTTCGAACTGTAATCGCGGTTGCCGAGCGCATGCCGGATCTCGGCCGAAAGGTTTACGAGACCGGTCCTGCGGTTGGCATCGCCAAGCTTGCCGCCTATCTGCGCGCGCAGGTCGAGGCCGGGATACTGACGATCGAAGATTCCGAGGTTGCGGCGGCGCAATTCATTGAAAGCTGCCACGCCACCATTTTAAAGCCGATGCTGTTCAATTTTGCGCCACCGCCGACACCCGAGCGCGTCGACCATGTCGTCGGCATGGCCGTCCGTGCCTTCCTGGCCGCTTATCGAAAATAGCTCGCGCGGTCTTCGTTGGGACGACCATTGCACAGCGAGTGGCCGGAAAATGATTTGGCGCCAGCGGCCCGCTGACAACGGCGCGGACGGCGGCGTAAAGTCCCTGTCAGAGGGGCCATTCAACGCCCCCCAGACCAGGGAGGCTCGCATGACAAGAATTCTCGGCCTTGCGGCCGCCGCGCTTCTCGCGTCCGCCATGATCGCGCCCGCCGGCGCCGCGGACGTGAAGATCGGCGTCATCTATCCGCTCACCGGCAATGCCGCCGGCGCCGGCCAATCGGCCAAGGCCGCCGTCGATCTCGGCGCCGAGATCGTCAACGGCAAATATCCGGAGCTGAAAAATCTTCCGCTCGGCGCGACCGCAGGGCTGCCCAATCTCGGCGGCGCGAAGATCGTGCTCGATGAGGCGGATCACCAAGGCAATCCGCAGGTCGGCCAGCAACAGACGCTGCGCCTGATCACGCAGGATCACGTCGCGGCGATGCTCGGCTCGTATCAGTCCTCGGTGTCGCTGGTTGCGACCGCCGTCGCCGAGCGGCAGGGCATTCCGTTCGTGGTGGCGGATTCGGTCGCGGCGAACATCACCGGCCGCGGGTTCAAGTGGACGTTTCGGGTCACGCCGATCGCACCCGACTTCGCCAGGACCTACACAGAATTTCTCAACGACATGAAAAAGGCGGGCCACAAGATCGACAGCATCGCGGTCGTGAACGAAAACACCGATTACGGCACCTCGGTCGCCGCGAGCATTGTCGACGCCGCGAAGAAAGCGAACATCAAAGTCGCTGCGCGGATTCCGTACAATGCGAACAGCTCGGACGTGACCGCGCAGGTGTTGCAGCTCAAGACCGCAAAACCGGACGCGGTCATTTTCGTGAGCTACACCGCCGATGCCATCCTTTACATGAAGACGATGAAGAATCTGGACTACCTGCCGCCGATCATCATCGGCGACGATTCCGGCTTTTCCGACCCGGCGTTCATTCCCAATGCAGGCGCGCTCGCGCAGGGCGTGATCGACCGCAGCGCGTTTGCGCCCGGCAAGCCCGGCACCAACAGCTACATCGTCAACGAGATGTTCAAGGCAAAGACGCACCGCGACCTGGACGACACCAGCGCGCGGTGGATGCAGGCCTTCTTCGTGCTGGCCGACGCCATCAACCGCGCGGGCTCGACCGATCCCGCGAAAATTCAGGCTGCGCTGAAGGCGACCGATCTGAAGAAGGATCAATTGATGATCGGTTACAACGGCGTCAAATTCGACAACACCGGGCAGAACATTCTGTCTTCAACCTACCTGATCCAGCTGCGCGGAAAGGAATACGTCTCCGTCTGGCCGGAAGACCGGGCGGTCGCGAAAATCGAGCTGCCGATGAAGGGCTGGCGGAAGTAGCGATTGACGGACACGAATGGAGCCGCGCCCTTTCGGCGCGGCTTTTCATTTAAGCGACAAGGGAGCGGACTTAGTTGCGCGCGATGATTTCGCGTTCGCCGCGGTGGACGGGCGTTACAGCCGTAATCTTTCCGGGCGCACGGCGCATCGAAATCGACGGACGGCGGAACTTGAGCGCAGTCCGCCGGCGCCGGCGCGGGCGCGGACGTTCGACGCGCAAGCGGCCGAGCCGCACAAACGGCTCGCACAATTCGCCGTCGGCCGCCGTAACCAGCAGCGGCAAGCCCAGCACATTTCCCCATGCATGCCACTGCGCCATGACTTCGTCGGTTTCGGTCGCGACGTGCAGCGGCACGGCGAGAGAAGGGTCTTGATGTTCGAGGATGACGGCGATCGCGGCGTCGCTGGCGCCCTCACGCGGGATCATGCGGATAGCGACGCCGGTGAAGGCGGAAATCGGCATGTTGAGCGCCATCAACATGCCGCGCACGGCGCGCCGCAGCACCACGCGTTCGCGATGCAGTTCGACGTGCCGAATGCGCTCGTCCGCCGCCGGATCGTTCGCCGCGAATTGCACCGGCAAGGCAAACGGGTCGAGCCGCAGGACGCGGCTCGACCCGGCGGGCATTCCGCCACTTCGCATTTGACGCCTCAAAACTCTCCCGCGCCGGACTTATTGCGCCCGGTCGACGCGTGAGAGCTTGGCAGAATTGCGCCGGAATCCGCTTAAGGTTCTCGGTTAACCGTTTCTGCGGCGCGGCCGTTCGCGTCGCATGATTGACGCAAGCTTGAAATCCATGATTGACGAGATATTTCCACGGTGACGCAAATTGTGAGATCCGCGGTTGCACATTGCGCGCAAACGCGTCATTTGAGGGCTCTTTCACCATGCGCGCTCCTTCCTCGCCTCTGTTCGATCAATCTGCCCTCGCCGATCGCGCGCAGCGATTGGTGGCGGCCGCCCGCAAGGCCGGCGCCGACGCTGCCGACGCCGTGGCGGTCCGCGGCATGTCGCTTTCCATCGAAGTGCGCGACGGCGCCGTTGAAGAATCCGAGCGCGCGGAGGGTGACGATCTCGGCCTGCGCGTTCTCGTCGGCCACCGCCAGGCGGTCGTTTCGACGAACGATCTATCCTCCGATGGAAGCAAGGCCCTGGCCGAACGCGCGGTGGCCATGGCGCGCGCGGCGCCGGAGGACAAGTTCGCCGGCCTCGCCGAAGTCGATCAGTTAGCGCGCGATTTTCCCGATCTCGATCTGCTCGATGCCGACATGCCGGCGGTTGCGCAAATGGAATCAATGGCGCGGACGGCCGAACAGGCCGGGTTGGCCGTCAAAGGTGTCACCAAGTCAGGCGGCGCTTCCGCCTCAGCCGGAATCGGCGGCATGGTCCTGGTTACCAGCCACGGATTTCGCGGCGCTTATCTTGCTTCGCGTCACGGCATCTCGATGACGGCAATCGCCGGCGAAGGTACGGGCATGGAGCGCGACTACGATTTTTCGTCCGCGCTGCATCTTTCCGATCTCGAGAGCCCGGAAAAAATCGGCCGCACCGCCGGCGAGCGCGCCGTGGAGAGGCTCAATCCGCGCAAAGTTTCGACACGCAAGGTGCCCGTGGTGTTCGATCCGCGCGTTGCCGGTTCGCTGGTCTCGCATCTTGCGAGCGCGGCGAACGGCGCAGCAATCGCGCGCCAGACAAGCTTTCTCATGGAGAAGATGGGCGAGAAGTTGTTTGGGGATGGCATCAGTATCATCGACGATCCCTTGCGCAAACGCGGGCAGCGCTCGCGGCCGTTCGATGGCGAGGGAATTGGCGCGCGCCGCCTCGCCCTCGTCGAAAATGGGTTTCTGCGCTCGTGGCTGCTCGATTGCGCGACCGCGCGCGAGCTCGATCTCGCGACGACAGGCCATGCGCACCGCGGCGTCTCGTCGGCGCCCTCGCCCGGTCCGACCAACTTGCATCTCGAGCCGGGCCGGCAAACGCCGGAAGAACTCATCTCTGACATCGCGGACGGTTTCTACGTCACCGACCTGATCGGCATGGGCGTCAACATGGTGACCGGCGATTACAGCCGAGGCGCCTCCGGCTTCTGGATCGAGAACGGCCGGCGCACCTACGCGGTGAGCGAAGTGACGATTGCCGGACACCTGCTCGACATGTTTCGCAGCCTCACCCCCGCCAACGATCTGAAGTTCCGCTACGGCGTCAATGCGCCCACTGTTCGGCTGGAGGGCCTCACCGTTGCCGGCCAGTGATCGCGCCGCACTACGCGAGCGGCTGGAATCGGTCGTGCGCGAGGCCGGCGAGTTGGCGCGCATTACCGCGCGCGGTCCGCTCAAGCGCTGGACAAAGGGCCACGACGAATCGCCGGTGAGCGAAGGCGACATCGCCGTGAACGATTTTTTGCAGGCCCGGCTGCCGGGCTTGGTCCCGGAAGCCGGTTGGCTATCCGAAGAAAGCGAAGACCATCCGCCGGATCGTGCAACGGCGGCCATTTGGGTCGTCGACCCGATCGACGGCACTCGCGCTTATATCCTCGGCCGCGCGGACTGGACGATCGCCGTTGCGCTGGTCGAGGACGGCAGGCCCTCCCTCGCGGCGCTTTTTGCGCCGGTAACCGACGAAATGTTCCTTGCCGCAAAGGGGGAAGGCGCCACGCTGAACGGTGCGCCGATCCACGCGTCTACCGGAGCCACGCTCGATGGGGCTCTGCTCGCAGGGCCGCAACGGTACTTGAAGCACTTCCAGTCCCTCAATCCGCGCATCCAATCTCAACCGAAGGTCTTTTCATTGGCCCTTCGCTTCGCACGGGTCGCCCACGGCACGCTCGATGCCGCCTTTGCCTCGCGTGGAAGTCACGATTGGGACCTTGCGGCGGCCGATCTAATCGTGCACGAAGCAGGCGGCGCGATGACCGATTTCGCGGGGCAGTCGTTGCGCTACAATCGACCGCATGTCGTGCACGAGTCGCTTATCGTAGCGGGTCGCGCGCGCCATAAAGCCTTGATCGAGCTTGCGCGCGATCGTCAGCGCGATTTTGCGTAAGTCGAACGATTCCGACGCGTGGCAACCAGGATCGCCTGATGACGCAACGAGTTCCCGGCAAGCAACTGTTGCACCTCGTTTTTGGCGGGGAACTGACGGAGATCGGCGGCTCGGAATTCAAGGACCTCGATAAAATGGACGTGGTTGGCATTTTTCCCAACTACGCATCCGCCTACGTTGCCTGGAAGGCAAAAGCGCAGCAGACCGTCGATAACGCCCAGATGCGCTACTTCATTGTCCATCTGCACCGTTTGCTCGATCCCGAGAGCACCGGCGGGGCTGTGCGCTAGGCCGTCATCGCACCATGGCGGCGCTCAAGCGCATCCTCGCCTCACCGCCAGCCCAGGGCGCCATCGGAACGGCCGCGGCCTGGTACCTTCGGCTTGTGTGGAAGACGTCGCGGGCTACATTCGAGCCCGCCTCGATTTATGAGAGAGTGCAGTTTCCGGCGATCATCGCCATGTGGCACGGGCAGCATTTTTTGATGCCGTTCATCAAACGCAACGATCCGAACCATCGCGCGAAGGTGCTGATCTCGCGGCATCGCGACGGCGAAATCAACGCGCGCGCGGCGGAAAAGCTCGGCATCGGGACGATCCGGGGCTCCGGCGCGCACAGCGGCGAGTTTCATCGCAAGGGCGGCGCCGTCGCATTCACCGAAATGCTGGAAGCGCTTCGCGAGGGTTACAACATTGCACTGACCGCGGACGTGCCGAAGGTTGCGCGCGTTGCAGGATTGGGCGTCGTGAAGCTTGCGCAACTGTCGGGCAGGCCGATCTATGCCGTGGCGATCGCAAGCCAGCGCCGCATCGAACTCGATAATTGGGATCGCAGCGCGATCAATCTTCCGTTTGGACGCGTGGCCTTGGTCGCAAGCGAGGCGATCACCGTCCCTTCCGATGCCGACGATGCGGCGCTGGAGGCCGCCCGGCGCCGGGTACAGGACGAGCTCAACACGGTCACGGCGCGCGCCTATGAAGTCGCCGACGCACACAAGAGCGGCGCCCGTGCCTGAGCGATTGCCGGCAACCTTGCGCGCTTACCGGCTGCTGTCGGTTGTCGCCACGCCGCTCGCGCCCTTGTTGCTGGCGCGCCGTTTGAGCAGAGGCAAGGAACATCGCGCGCGGTTGGCCGAGCGGCGCGGCGAAAGCTCGATCGCCCGGCCGCCGGGCCCTTTGGTTTGGGTGCACGGTGCCAGCGTGGGCGAATTGACGAGCGCTTTGCCGTTGGTCGAGCGCGTTCGCGCGCGAGGCTTCAACGTGCTCGTCACCACCGGCACCGTTACCTCGGCTGGGCTGGCTGAGCAGCGCCTGACGCGCGGCGCCGTCCATCAATTCGTGCCGCTTGACAGTCCGCGGTTCGTCCGCCGCTTCATCCGGCATTGGCAGCCGGACCTCGCCTTGTTCGTCGAATCCGACCTGTGGCCGAATTTGATGCTGGAAGCGGCAGATGAAGGCGTGCCGCTGATCCTGGTGAACGGACGCCTTTCGGAATCCTCCTTTCGTCGCTGGCGGCGCTTCCCGCGTACGATCGCCAATCTTCTCCTCCGCTTGGATCTTTGCCTCGCCCGCACGTCATCCGACGGCGCGCGCTATGAGGAACTCGGCGCGCCACGCGTCGTGACCACCGGAAATCTCAAGCTCGACGTTCCGCCGCCGCCGACCGACACGGATGCGCTTGCAACGTTGCAGAAGGTCATGCGCGACCGGCCGGTGATCGCCGCCGCCTCCACGCACAACGGCGAAGAGGCAATGATCATCGACGCGCACAAGCGGCTGCGCGGGCGCTTCCCCGGCCTGTTGACCATCGTGGCGCCGCGACATCCGGAGCGCGGGCCCGGCATCGCCGATCTTGCCAAGAGCGCCGGCGTGACCTCCGCGCTGCGATCCCTGCGCGAGAAACCGGAGCGCACGACGGCGATTTACATCGCCGACACCATGGGAGAACTGGGCCTGATCTACCGCCTGGCGCCGATCGTTTTCATCGGAGGATCCCTGGTGCCTCACGGGGGGCAAAACCCGATCGAGGCCGCCAAGCTCGGCGCCGCCATCCTGCACGGGCCGCAAATCGGCAACTTCGAGGAAATCTATGCTGTGCTCGATGCCGCGAACGGCGCCAGGCAAATCAGGAATGTAGACGAGTTGACCGACAGAATAGCCGCATGGCTCTCCGATCCGGCTGCACGCGCGAAGGTCGCCGACGCCGGACGCCAAACCGTCGAGAGCCTGGGCGGCGCGCTCGAGCGCACCATGCGCGCGCTCGATCCTTACCTGCTGCAACTGCGGTTGGGCCAAGCGCGCCATGCGTGAGCCGTCCTTCTGGTGGCGCGATCCAGGGCCGGCGGCGGCGCTCCTTTCCCCATTTGCAGCAGTTTACGGCGCGATCGCTCGCGCCCGTCTAAGCCGCCCAAGCACAAAAGTGGCAGTTCCGGTCATCTGCGTCGGCAATTTCACCGTCGGCGGCACGGGCAAGACACCGGCAGCGATCGCCATCGCGCGTATGCTGATCGATGCCGGCGAACGGCCGTTTTGCCTCAGCCGCGGCTACGGCGGCCGGTTGGCCGGGCCGGTCCCGGTCGACGCTGCCTCGCACACGGCGCGCGATGTCGGCGACGAAGCTTTGCTGCTGGCGCGCAACGCGCCGGCAATCGTCTCGCGCGATCGTCTCGCCGGGGCAAAGGCCGCAATCGAACGAGACGCGAGCGTCCTCGTCATGGACG
The DNA here is from genome assembly GCA_025929185.1 of Pseudolabrys sp. Taxonomy (GTDB): domain Bacteria; phylum Pseudomonadota; class Alphaproteobacteria; order Rhizobiales; family Xanthobacteraceae; genus Pseudolabrys. The sequence goes on along the minus strand of JAICMO010000008.1, from coordinate 6,035 downwards.
ACGGCATGCAGAATCCGTCACTGGCGAAGGACTTGACCATCGCGGTCGTCGACGGCCGGCGCGGGATCGGCAACGGGAGGGTCTTTCCGGCCGGGCCCCTGCGCGCGCCGCTCAACCCGCAACTGGATCGCACCGATGCATTGCTCGTCGTCGGGAATTCATCCGGCGCAGCAAACGTAACCATGTCGACACGCAACCTGCCGGTCCTGCACGGGCGTTTGGCGCCCGACGCCGCCGCGGTCACAGCGCTCAAAAGCCGAAAAGTTTTGGCCTTCGCCGGCATCGGCGACCCGGAAAAATTTTTTGAGACGATCGAAGAGGCCGGAATCGCCGCGCCGGTCCGCCGGGCATTCCCGGACCATCACGCGTTTACCGCGGAGGAAGCCGCCGCGCTCGTCATGCAGGCGGAACACGAGGGCCTGAGTCTGCTGACGACGGAAAAGGATCACGCCCGCATGACCGGCGATCCGGTGCTTGCCGCGCTCTGCACGCGCACGCGCACGTTGCCCGTGACGCTCGAAGTGGGTGAGAGGGACGAGTTGCGCCGACTGGTGCTTACCGCAGTCCGGAAATAGGCGTCTTTAGCCCTGCCCGTTATGACGTTGCAAAACGGCTTCCGGGCTGGCGTAAGCCTCCTGCAAATCGACGCTCCAGTATTTGAGCTCTTCGAGCGGAATCGGCACGCCGGTCACCGCGCAGCGCACGAAGGCGCCCGGCCGCACGACGCGGAAATCGCCGTCGAGGTATTTCACCTCGGCTTCGCCGCTCATGGGAACGGAACGATCGTAGCGATTGAGCACGGGACCCTGCCTGCGCGCCGCTTTGCGCCTTGCAAGGCGAAGATAGTCGTTCGCAGCGGCGAGCGAAACCCCGATCGCCGGCAAGTTGGTTATGCGCCGAACAAGCTTCCCTGCCCGCCGGACCCTTCACCGCCGCGAGGTCGCTTTGGCTTCGGCGCGGCGACTGGCGAAGTCCCGTCCCGATCGTCCGCAGTCACGCCGACGCGGCCGTCGGAAAATTCGATGTCGAGGCGCATGCGGCTCGAAACGGCGGCGGCAGAGCGCAACGGCCGGCCGCCGTCGTCGCGCACAAGCGCGTAGCCGCGCTCGAGCACCTTGCGATAGGAAAAGGCCTCCAGCAATTGTCCGGCGGAGCGCACGCGCTGCATTCGATGGTCGAGATAGAACCGATAACAGCGCAGCCTGCGCTCGCCCAGCGCCTTGGTTATCTCTTTCCCGCGCACAATGCGTTGCCTCAGCAGCAGCGGCGACAGCCGCGCCGCCGCGCGGGCAAATTCGCGGTGATGCGTTTGCGCGTTCGCCGTCAGCGCGCGAGGCAATCGCGCGGCGCAGGCATCGAGCCGCTGCCGCGGGGCGGCGAGAATTTGATCGAGCGCCGGCAACGCGCGCGCGGCGGCGCGCAATTCCGTCCGCCGGTGCTCCTGACCCCGTTGCCAACAGGCGAGCGCGCGCCGCGCCTTGCTCATCACCTCGGCGATCAACTCCGCGCGCACCGGCACGGCAATTTCAGCGGCCGCCGTCGGCGTCGGCGCTCTTTTGTCCGAAGCAAAATCGATCAAGGTGACGTCGGTTTCGTGACCGACCGCCGAAATGAGCGGGATCATGCTCTCGGCGGCGGCGCGCACCACGATCTCCTCGTTGAACGACCAGAGGTCTTCGAGCGAGCCGCCGCCACGCGCGACGATAATAATATCCGGCCGCGCGATCGCGCCTACCTCCGGCAGCGCATTGAAGCCGCGTATCGCGTTCGCCACCTCGGCGGCCGAGCTTTCGCCCTGCACCCGCACCGGCCACACGATGACGCGCCGGGGAAAGCGATCCTGCAACCGATGCAGGATGTCGCGAATGACGGCGCCCGTCGGCGAGGTCACCACGCCGATCGTCTCAGGCAAGAACGGCAGCAACTGTTTGCGCGCGGCATCGAACAGGCCTTCGGCGGCAAGTTTCTTCTTGCGCTCTTCGAGCAGCTTCATGAGCGCGCCGATGCCGGCCGGCTCGAGCGTGTCGATGACGATCTGATATTTCGACGAGCCGGCGAAAGTCGTGAGCCGGCCCGACACGACGACGTCCAGTCCTTCCTCCGGCTTCACCCGCATGCGGGCAAACGTGGCCTTCCAGATCACCGCCTCGAGAACCGCCTTGTCGTCCTTCAGGCGGAAATAGCAGTGGCCGGACGGCGCCGCGCCCTTGAAACCGGACACCTCCCCGCGCACGCGCACATAGCCGTAGGCGTCCTCGACTGTCCGCCGCAGCGCGGCCGACAGTTCGGAGACGGTCCACTCGATCAGATTGTTGAGCGCAGCTTCGGACACGGGGCGAATCTCTTGCGGGCTGAACCGGCATGTTACACAAAAGCCGCCGTTGCGGCCGGGTCAAGGCCGGTTTGGGCGTGAAGAGAATGCAAACATGAACATCCTTCTTCTCGGCTCCGGCGGGCGCGAACACGCGCTCGCCTGGAAAATCGCCGCAAGCCCGCTTTGCGAGCGCCTTTATTGCGCGCCGGGCAATGCGGGCATCGCGCGCGAAGCCGAGTGCGTGGCGCTCGATATCGCGGATCACGCGGCGGTCATTGCCTTTGCGAAGGAGAACAAAATCGATTTTGTCGTCGTCGGCCCGGAAGCGCCGCTGTGCGCCGGGATAGCCGACGATCTTGAAGCGGCCGGCTTGAAGACCTTCGGGCCGAGCAAGTGGGCGGCGCGGCTCGAAGGCTCAAAGGGATTCACGAAAGACCTCTGCAAGGCGAATGACATTCCGACAGGCGCCTACGAGCGTTTCAAGCAGCCCGCGCCGGCAAAAGATTACGTGCGCAAAAAAGGCGCGCCGATCGTGGTGAAGGCGGACGGGCTTGCCGCCGGCAAAGGGGTTGTCGTCGCTGAAACGGTGGCGGAGGCCGAAGCGGCGATCGACATGATGTTCGGCGGCGGGCTCGGCGCGCCGGCTTGGGAAATCGTGATCGAGGAATTCCTGCGAGGAGAAGAAGCGTCCTTCTTCGCCCTTTGCGACGGCGACACCGCCATCCCGCTTGCGTCCGCGCAGGATCACAAGCGCGTGTTCGACGGCGACAAAGGACCCAACACCGGCGGCATGGGCGCCTATTCGCCGGCCCCGATCATGACCGAGAACATGAACGGCCGCACGATGGATGAGATCGTGCTGCCGACCATCCGCGCCATGAAGGCGATGGGCGCGCCTTATAAAGGCGTTTTGTTCGCGGGGCTGATGATTACCGACAGCGGGCCGAAGCTGATCGAATTCAACGTGCGCTTCGGCGACCCGGAATGTCAGGTGCTGATGCTGCGCATGATGTCCGATCTCGTGCCGGCGTTGCTTGCGGCGCGGGACGGGCAACTGAGGAATTTCGATCTGCGCTGGTATCCCGATGCAGCGCTGACGGTCGTGATGGCGGCGAAAGGCTACCCCGGGCATTACGCCAAAGGAACGCCGATCGAAGGACTCGACGAGGCGTCGAAAGTCGAAGGCGTGGAAATTTTTCACGCCGGCACGCGAGCCGACGGTAACCGCATTCTTTCGAATGGCGGGCGCGTATTAAATATTTGCGCCGCCGGAGCCACCGTGCGTGACGCGCAACAGCGCGCTTACGCCGCCGTCGATCGTATCAAGTGGAAAGACGGCTTTTGTCGCCGCGATATCGGTTGGCGTGCCATCGAACGCGAGAATGACTCGCGTTAAGGATTTTGATGGCGCTCACGGTTGTTTCACGTCCGCGTCATAAGAAATCGGAGTCAGAATTGATCTTTAGTAGAGGCACGCATCTTAAGTGCTTGATGCGACGGGTTCGATCCGCAAACAGGTCGATAACGAAAACGTAAAATCGCTTTTATTCCACATGGCTCACATGCGCGCGTGCGTTTTGCAAATCATCTCGCGCTGCATAGGTTGCGCGCACTGTCACAACCAAGTGGAGACAAGAAATGAAAACCTTTCTGACAACTGTTGCGCTCGCGGCTCTCGTCGCTTCTCCCGCATTCGCCGCCTCGCATAAGCGCGCGGTGCAAACCGAAACGGCCGCCGGGGCGGCGTACAGCTCTTATGCAGCGGCGCCTGGACAGAACGTCATCTTCGACGATCAATTCGTCGGTCGCGATCCGGATGCGAACGTCAGGCTGCAATTGCTGCGCGACGCGGAGGGTTACGCGTACTAAGCGCAGTTTCGAAACAACGCGGGGCCCGGTTTGCAAAATCGGACTCCGCGTTTATCGGCGAAAAATGCGGATGCGCACGCGATCAACGGCATCTTCTGTTGCTTGCATGTTGGCTTTCGCGACCAGGGAACCCGCAACATAAATTGCGAGTAAATTCGAACGCCGTCGAGAACAAGTGTGCGCTAGTTCACCCCTAAAGAAGAAGCAAAGGCTTACAGTCACATTATGGGCTGGTAACCATAGGAGTCTAACATGAAGAAGTACCTCTTGATCGTTACGTTCGCGACCGCCATCGCATCTCCCGCTCTGGCGCAAAGCCCTTCTTATCGCAGCAGCGACGATGGTGCTTATGCCGCCGTGCCGGACGGTGTCGCCGTCCAGTTCGGCAACGAGATCGTCGGCCGCGATCCCGATGCGAATATCAGGCTGCAAATGCTGCGCGACGCGCATGGGCAGGACTACTGAGCGATATCGTGCAGACAGGACCACTGAGCCACATCGCACAAGAAAGTGGGGGCCCGGTTCGACGACCGGGCCTCTTGCTTTAACGCACCGCATTTTGCGCGGCCGCTGTCGGTCCGATATGGTCATCCGCTCCTTATGCGGCATGACATGACCGACCTCGCCGATCTGTTTCCCGATTTTGCCTCGCGCTGGATCGATACTTCGGTCGGCAGAATCTTTGCGCGCAGCGACGGAGACGGCCCGCCCCTGCTGCTCCTGCACGGCTATACGCAGACGAACGTCATGTGGCATCGCGTCGCCCCGGCGCTTGCCGCGCGTTTCGCACTCGTCATTCCCGACTTGCCCGGATACGGCTGGTCTGCCGCGCCGGATGCCGATAGCGCGCACGCGCCGTACGACAAGCGGTCGATGGCCAATGTCATGATCGAAGTCATGGAGAAGCTTGGCCACGTGCGATTCCTGCTTGCCGGGCACGATCGCGGCGGCCGCGTGGCGTACCGGCTCGCGCTCGATCATCCCGGACGCGTCGAGCGCATGGCGACGCTCGATATCGTGCCGACCTATGACATGTGGCATGGCATGGATCGCAACATGGCGATGAAGGTCTGGCACTGGCCTTTTCTCGCGCAACCTTATCCGCTGCCGGAAATGCTGATCGAGAAAGCGCCGGTTGAATACCTCGAGTGGAAGATGGCGAGCTGGACAAAGGCCAAAAATCTATCGGCCTTCGATCCGCGCGCTCTGGATCACTACCGCGCCGCGTTCGCCGATCCGGTACGCATCCACGCGCATTGCGAAGATTACCGGGCCGGACGCGGCGCCGATCTCGTCAACGACGAAGCCGATCGCGCGGCCGGCAAAACGATCGCATGCCCGCTGCTGGCGCTTTGGGGAGCGGCGGGAATTCCGAACGAGACCGGCGGTCCGTTAAAAATCTGGCGGCAGTGGGCGAGTGACGTGCGCGGCGAGCCGATCGACTCGGGGCATTTCCTGACGGAAGAAAATCCGGGCGCCACCGCGGCGGCATTGCTTTCCTTTTTTACCGCCGCATAGATTAGCGCCCGGCCTCGAAAGCTTTGCAAGCGAACGGCACCGCATGACCAGCATCGACCGGCAATCGGCGTTTTCCGGCACGAAGGATGTCGCAGACGTTTTGCGCCTCGACGCCGGAAAGCTGGAAAGCTTTCTAAGCGACCGCGTTCAGGACTTCGGCGGTCCGCTGACGATTAGCCAGTTCAAAGGCGGGCAATCCAATCCGACTTATCTCCTGGAAACACCTGCGCACTCCTACGTGCTGCGGCGCAAGCCGCCGGGCAAGCTGCTGCCGTCCGCACACGCGGTCGATCGCGAATACCGCGTCACGCGCGCGCTGTTTGCCCAAGGCTTT
>JAICMO010000012.1 GCA_025929185.1 Pseudolabrys sp. | reverse complement strand
GGCAGCTTGCGCTCCGGATTGCCCAGCGCCGCCAGCAGCCGTTGCATGCGATCAAGCGACAAATCGATGCGCTTGGGATGCAGCGCCGTCAGCCGTGCGACGATGGAATCGACTGGGGTCATGGCTTTACGTTGTCATCGCCGGGCCGGCAGCTCAGCGCCGCGACCCGGTAGTCCCGAGAGGGTGGCACAGCCTTGCCTTCCTGAGCGAGATGGCCGGGTCAAGCCCGGCCACGACAATGTGGAGAAATTAAGCGTGCGCAGGAACAGGCAATTGCGCCTGCGCGGAGCCGCCCTGGGCTGGCGCCTTGGTCAGCAAACGGCACAGTTCAGCAAGCGTCGCGCGCAAGTGATGCCGATGAACGACCATATCCACCATGCCGTGCCGGGCCAGATACTCGGCGCGCTGAAACCCTTCGGGCAATTTCTCACGGATCGTCTGCCCAATCACGCGCGGACCGGCAAAGCCGATCAACGCGCCCGGCTCGGCGATATGTACGTCACCTAACATTCCGTAAGAGGCCGTCACGCCGCCGGTGGTCGGATTTGTCAGCACGACGATGTAAGGCTTTTTCGCCTCGCGCAGCATCTGCACCGCCACGGTCGTCCGCGGCAATTGCATCAGCGAAAGAATGCCTTCCTGCATGCGCGCGCCGCCGGATGCGATGAACATGATAAAGGGCGTCAGGCGCTTCAATGCGGTTTCCAGTCCGGTGACCACGGCCTCGCCGGCGGCCATGCCGAGCGAGCCGCCCATGAATTCGAAATCTTGCACGGCGGCGGTGACGGTCAAGCCTTCGAGCCGACCGACGCCGATCTTCACCGCGTCCGGCATGCCGGTCTTGGTGCGGGCATCCTTCAGGCGATCCGCATAGCGGCGCTCGTCACGAAACCGCAAGGGATCGAGCGGCACTTCGGGTACCGCGACCTCTTCGAACTCGCCATTGTCGAAAAGCGATTTCAGGCGCAGCGATGCGCTGATGCGCATGTGATAGTTCGAGCTCGGAATAACGAACTGGTTCGCCTCCACGTCCTTGTAGAAAACGAGCTGTCCGGTTTCCGGGCATTTGATCCAGAGATTCTCCGGCACCTCGCGGCGCAGGAAACTGCGGATCTTCGGCCTGACGACGTTGGAGATCCAGTTCATAATCCTGTCATGCCCAGGCTCGACCCGGGCATCCATCAAGTATTGCAAACAAGCTTACTAGTTAAATGGATTGCCGGGTCAAGCCCGGCAATGACGGCTGATTTATTTTTCGCCACTATTAGCGCCTATTCCGCCGTCATCTTGCGGGCGGCACGTACGCCCGCCGCAAGTGACGCGACAAGATCGGTTACGGCTTTGACGGTTGTGCCAGTCGCTTTTCCGTTGCTGTCGAGCGTTGTCCGCAAGGCATCGACAAGCGCGGAGCCGACGACGACGCCATCGCTTCCTTCGGCGATGGCCTGAGCGTGCGACGCGCTTTTGACGCCAAAGCCGACCGCGACCGGCAGCTGTGTGTGCCGCTTGATGCGTTCGACCGCGCCGACGACCTTGCCGGTGTCGGGCGCGGCCGCGCCGGTGATGCCCGTGATCGAGACGTAATAGACGAATCCCGACGTGTTGTTCAGCACCGCCGGCAAGCGCTCGTCGTCGGTCGTCGGCGTGGCAAGCCGAATGAAATTCAGGCCGGCCCGCAGCGCCGGGACGCAAAGCTCTTCGTCTTCCTCCGGCGGCAGATCGACGACGATTAGTCCGTCTACGCCGGCCGTTTTGGCGCTGGTGAGAAATTTTTCGACGCCGTAGATGTAAACGGGATTGTAGTAGCCCATCAGCACGATCGGTGTTGCATCATCTCCTTTGCGGAATTCGCGCACCAGCGACAAGGTCTTCTTCATGTCCTGGCCGCCTTTGAGCGCGCGCACGCCGGCCGCTTGAATTGCCGGGCCGTCCGCCATCGGATCGGTGAAAGGCATGCCCAATTCGATGACGTCGGCGCCGGCCTTCGGCAACGCCTTCGCGATCGCCAGCGAAGTGTCGTAATCGGGATCGCCGGCCATCGTGAACGTCACCAGCGCGGCACGGCCCTCGTGCTTGAGATCGGCGAAGCGTTTGTCGATGCGGGTCGTCATGCGCGAGAAGCTGTAGCATTTCGCCGCGCCGATGCACCAGCGCTTGCCGGGCCGATCCGGCTCATGCAGGATCGCAGCGGAATGTCGTGACTATCGGGGTATGTCATGGCAATCGAGAAATCCAACAATCCGACCGAATTTCGGGCGTTCGAGGAAGCCGGCTGGAACGAGAACATCGCCGGCTACGACGATGCGTTTGGCGGCGTGTCGCGCCAGACGGTCGGCCCGGCGCTCGACGCCGCCGGCGTCACCGCCGGCATGCGCGTGCTCGACGTGTGCTGCGGCCCGGCGATGCTGGCGCAAGGTGCGATCGCGCGCGGAGCGCGGGCGACTGGCCTGGACTTCGCGGCGGTGACGGCGCTGGCGAAGCGCCTGGTGCCGCAGGCCGAGTTCACGCCGGGCGATGCGCAGGCGCTGCCGTTCCCCGACAATTCGTTCGACGCCGTCGTGTGCGGCTACGGCCTGATGCATGTGCCGGACCCCGACCAGGCGCTGCGCGAGATGCGCCGCGTGCTGCGCCCCGGCGGCCACGTTGCCGTGAGCGTGTGGGAAGCGGCGACGCCGCATAACGGCTTCGGTCTGATCTATGCCGGCGTGCGCGCCAAGGGCCACCTCAATGTGCCGCTGCCGCACGGCGCCGATTTCTTCCAGTTCGGCAGCGAACCGAAAATGGCGGCGGCGCTGTCCGAGACCGGCTTCGCCGACGTGAAGACGCGCTTACTCAAACAGGACTGGCGCGTGCGTGAGCCAAGCGACATCACGAATGCGGTGCTCAAGGGCGCAGTGCGCTCGCGCGCGGTGCTTTCGGCGCAGAGCGCGAGCGAACGCGAGGCGATACATGACTATCTCGACGGCGTGCTGCGCAGCCTGCCGCGCGATGGCGCGGATTATCTGGTGCCGCTTCCGGCGATCCTGGGCAGCGGCGCCAAGCCCCGCTCCTAACCGCTAGGACCGGCGCTCCAGATACCGCGCTACCGAATCGAGGTCCTTGTCGCCGCGACCGGAAAGATTGACCACCATTAAATGGCCCCTCGGCTTTTGCGGCGCGAGTTCGAGTACCTTCGCCAGCGCATGCGCCGGCTCCAGCGCCGGGATAATACCTTCAAGTTTGCTGCACAGCTGAAACGCGGCGACGGCTTCATCATCGGTTGCCGACAAGAACGTCACGCGGCCCATGTCCTTGAGCCAGGCGTGCTCAGGTCCAATGCCGGGATAATCGAGGCCGGCGGAAATCGAATGCGCTTCGTCGATTTGCCCGTCGCCGTTCATCAGCAGATAGGTGCGGTTGCCGTGCAAGACGCCAGGCTTGCCGCCGGCAACGGACGCGGCGTGCTTGCCCGACTTCAATCCATGGCCGGCCGCTTCGACGCCGTAGATTTCGATCGCACGCTCGTCGAGAAACGGGTGGAAAAGCCCCATGGCATTGGAGCCGCCGCCGATACAGGCGATGAGCGAATCCGGCAGACGCCCTTCGGTGGCCTGCATCTGGTCGCGGGTTTCGCGGCCGATGACGCATTGGAAATCGCGCACCATCGCGGGGTAAGGATGCGGGCCGGCCACTGTGCCGATGCAGTAAAAAGTATCGGCGACGTTCGTCACCCAATCGCGCAAGGCTTCGTTCATCGCATCCTTGAGCGTGCGCGAGCCCGATTCAACCGCGCGCACCTCGGCGCCGAGAATCTTCATGCGCAGCACGTTCGGCTTCTGCCGCTCGACATCGATGGCGCCCATGTAAACGATGCACGGCAGGCCGAACTTCGCGCACAGCGTCGCCGTGGCGACGCCATGCATGCCGGCGCCGGTCTCCGCGATGATGCGCGTCTTGCCCATGCGTTTCGCCAGCATGATCTGGCCGAGTACATTGTTCACTTTGTGCGCGCCGGTGTGATTCAGCTCCTCGCGTTTGAAATAGATTTTCGCGCCGCCGCAGTGCGCGGTCAGGCGCTCGGCAAAATAAAGCGGCGACGGGCGGCCGACGTAAGTTGCAAGATACGCATCCATCTCCTTTTGAAACTGCGGATCGGCTTTCGCCTCGCCGTACGCTTTTTCCAGAGCGAGAATGAGCGGCATCAAGGTCTCGGCGACGAAGCGGCCGCCATAGATGCCGAAATGCCCGCGTTCGTCGGGGCCGGTGCGGAATGAGTTTGGCTGCTGCACCGTCACGCGCATTTCTTTCCTGATCCCTTCCCTGAAACGGCAGCGTCGCACGCGAGAGCGTAGCGAGCGCGGGCGGGGTTGGGTCGTTTTTTTTCCTTTGGCCCGACCACCACCCGGCTCGCTTCACTCGCCACCCTCCCCCTTTTAGGGCGAGGGACTAGAAAGCTGCCGTTATTCATGCGCGGCTCACGACATTCGGCGCGCCGAGGTCCATGACATCCATCTGCCGCGCGGCACGGATAAAGGCGCGGATCTTGTCGAGGTCTTTCACGCCGGGCTTGCGCTCCACGCCAGAGGAGACATCGACCGCGGACGCCCGCGTGATGCGAAGCGCCTCGGCAACATTGCGTGCGTCGAGCCCGCCGGAAAGCATGAACGAAATTTCCGGATCGATGTCCTTCAGCAGCGTCCAATCGAAGCGTTTGCCAAGACCGCCCGGTCGGGTCGCATCCTGCGGCGCACGCGCATCGAACAGGATGCGGTCGGCGACCTTGGCGTAGAGGCGGATCGGCGAAAGATCGGAGCGCGTTTCGACCGCAAGCGCCTTCATCACCGGCAGGCCGAAGCGCGAGCGTACGGTCGACACGCGCTCCGGCGTCTCGCTGCCGTGCAATTGCAGCACATCCGGCTTCAGCGCCTCGACAATATCGAACAGCATCTCATCGGTCGCGTCGACCGTGAGCGCCACCTTTCTCGCGCGGCCACGCACGCGCGTCCCGAGTTCGCGCGCGGCCGGCAGCCCGAGGTGGCGGGGGCTCGGCGCAAAGAAGACGAAACCGACCATGTCGGCGCCCGATTCCAGCGCCACATCCAGCGTTTCCGGCGTTCGCAGGCCGCATATTTTGACGAGCAACGGCATTGTGGCCGGGGTTCTAGCCGCTTCTCCGGCAGCCCGCAAAGGCTGTCGGGAACCTCGATCAGGCCGTCGGCGGAGGAATGGTTAGCGCCGACTTCGGCTCCGCCGCCGGCGCGGCGTCGCTGGCGGCGAAACGCCGGCGCATTGCGTCGATTTCCTCATGCAACTGCCGCACCTCGGCATCCATCCTGCGGGCCGCCCGGCGATAGCGGCCTTGGCGGAGCCAGGCAGCGGCTCCGCCGACGATCACGCCCAGGATCGCCAACAAAAAGATCAGCACAAAAAGCGGCAGGGTCGCTGCGTAGGCTGGATGCGTGGCGCTGAACGGATCGAACGAGACCGTTACGGTCTGCCGGTTGGCGACCGCGAAAGCGATGAGGATCACGGCCAGCGGGATCAGGATGACTGCGGAGACGATCTTGCGGAACACCGTTCAAGCCTCGTCAAAACGAAACGGCCGGGACAAGCCCGGCCATGACAATAGCATCTCCACCCAATGCGTGAACGGGCAGCTAAGCCGCCCCGTTCTTGTTCAAGCGCTCGCGCATTTCCTTGCCCGTCTTGAAGAACGGCACCGACTTCTGCTCGACGGAAACGTGCGCGCCCGTCCGCGGGTTGCGGCCGGTGCGCGCCGGTCGATGCTTGACTGAGAATGCCCCAAAGCCGCGCAACTCGACGCGATCGCCTTTGGCCATGGCAGCCGTGATCTCGTTCAGGATCGCGTTGACGATGTTTTCCACGTCGCGCTGATAAAGATGCGGGTTCTGGGCGGCGATGTGTTGGACCAGCTCTGACTTGATCATAAGACACCGTCCTCAGTTGGAGAGTGAAGGGTGCCAAAGCGCCAAAAGCCCGTCAAGGTTCAGCCGTTCGACGGACTGCACCGCGCTCCAAGCTTCCACGCGGTGTGCCACCGTTTTCAGTCCCACAGCCTCGAACATCCAGGCGGCCACGTGCAGGAAGGTCAGGTCGCCAAAGCGGGGCTTGAGCGAATAATCGCGGACCGGCGTATCGGCCGGAACCTTCTTGGCGCTTTGCAGCCATGCCAATGCGGTCTTTTCGTTGCCGAGAGCGTCGATCAGCTTGAGGCCAACGGCCTGCCGGCCGGTGAAAACGCGCCCATCGGAAACGCGCGTAAGCTCTTCATCGTCCATGTGCCGGCGATTCTTCACCAGACCTTTGAACCAGACATAGGAATCCTTGATAAGCGACTCGATGGCGGCGCGTGCCTCGGGGCTGGTCGGCTCGAAGCCATTCGGCGAGGCTTTCAGCGGCGACGATTTGATTTCCTCAACCTTGATGCCGATCGTTTTGAGGACCTCGGTAAAGTTGGGGAACTGGAAAAGAACGCCGATCGAGCCGACCAGCGAGGTGTCGCGCGCAATGATGTGGTCGGCCGACATGGCCGCGATGTAAGCGCCCGACGCGGCGAGGCCATCGACCACCACCACCATCGGCTTCTTCGCTTGCAGCGCGCGGAGCGAGTCGAACAGTTCCTGCGAGCCCGCCGTCGTGCCGCCAGGGCTATCCACGTGCACGATCACCGCCCGCGCGCTTGATTTGGCAAGGCGATCGAGCGCCTCCACCCGGTCCTGATTGTCGCGGATCAAGCCTTCGATCTTGACGCGGGCAATGTAGCCGCCGCCTCCCGCCTCTCTCATGACCGCGGTCCGCGGGGCGAGCACCACACCGGCCCCCACAATCGCCAGCACCGCAATGACGATGGCGGTTACGCGCCAGAAAGTGAGCTTTCGCCGCATGCGGCGACGGTCGACGATGGTATCCGCGTCGAGCGACATAGTTTTGCGCTCCCGTTGATCTGGCCGATGGCGCACGTGCTTATCGGCACGCCTTTAATTCGAGACGAATACAAACGAATCCAATGTTGTCGAATATAGGTCCGCGCCCGGCAGCCCCACAATCGCCGTGGACCATGCCGGCCGCGGGTGCAAACGTAATATGCCTATTCGTCCGCTTTCTCTTTCTCCGTGCGCTGCTTGAGCGCGGTGCCGAGAATGTCGCCCAAGGTGGCGCCCGAGTCCGAGGAGCCATATTGCGCGATGGCCTCCTTCTCCTCGGCGACTTCCAGCGCCTTGATCGACACCGAGACCTTGTGAGTCTTGCGGTCGAACTGGGTAACGCGAGCGTCGAACTTCTGGCCGACCTGGAAACGGTCTGTGCGTTGATCGGCGCGGTCGCGCGCGAGATCGCCGCGCTTGACGTAGGCGGCAAGCTCCGTCCCGACGATGCTCACTTCGAGGCCGTTCTCCTCGATCTTGGTGACTTCGCAGGTGACGACGGAACCCTTCTTCAGTTCTCCCGCCGCACCGCTCGCCATCGGATCGCCGGCGAGCTGCTTGATGCCCAGCGAGATGCGCTCCTTCTCGACGTCGACATCGAGAACCTGCGCCTTCACCACGTCGCCCTTCTTGTATTCCTCGATCACCTGCTCGCCGGGACGCTTCCAGTCGAGGTCGGACAGATGCACCATGCCGTCCACGTCGCCGTCGAGGCCGAGGAACAGGCCGAACTCGGTCTTGTTCTTGACCTCGCCTTCGACCGTCGAGCCCGGCGGGTGCTTTTCGACGAACACCTCCCACGGATTGCGCATGGTCTGCTTGAGGCCGAGCGAAATCCGGCGTTTGACCGGATCGACTTCGAGCACCTGCACTTCGACTTCCTGTGACGTGGAGACGATCTTGCCGGGATGAACGTTCTTCTTGGTCCACGACATTTCGGAAACGTGGATCAGCCCCTCGATCCCGGGCTCCAGCTCGACGAACGCCCCATAGTCGGTGATGTTGGTCACGCGACCCTTGAAGCGCGCGCCGACCGGGAATTTGCCTTCGATGCCCTGCCACGGATCGTCGAGCAGCTGCTTCATGCCGAGCGAGATGCGGTGCGTCTCGTGATTGATCTTGATGATCTTGACCTTCACCTGCTGGCCGATGTTGAGCACCTCGGTCGGGTGATTGACGCGGCGCCACGCAATGTCGGTGACATGCAGCAATCCATCGATGCCGCCGAGATCGACGAACGCCCCGTAGTCGGTGATGTTCTTGACCACGCCGTCGATGACCTGCCCCTCTTCGAGGTTCTGCACCAGCTCCTGGCGTTGCTCGGCGCGCGTCTCTTCCAGCACCGTGCGACGGGAGACGACGATGTTGCCGCGGCGGCGATCCATTTTCAGAATCTGGAACGGCTGCGGCACGTTCATCAACGGAGAAACATCGCGGATCGGGCGAATGTCGACTTGCGAGCGCGGCAGGAAGGCCACCGCCCCATCGAGATCGACCGTGAAGCCGCCCTTGACCTGATTGAAGATGACGCCGCTGACCTTCTCATTGGCATTGAACGCTTTTTCCAGCTTGCCCCAGCTCTCTTCGCGGCGCGCCTTGTCGCGCGAGAGCACCGCTTCGCCGAGCGCGTTCTCGACACGCTCCAGATAAACCTCGACGGTATCGCCAATCTTGATGTCGGGCTGCCGGCCCGGAGCCGCGAACTCGCGCATCGCGACACGGCCTTCGGTTTTTGCGCCAACGTCGATGACGGCCATGTCCTTCTCGATCCCGACGACCTTACCCTTGACGACGGTGCCTTCCGAAGGGGTACCGCCTTGGGAGAACGACTCTTCAAGCATTGCGGCGAAGTCTTCACGCGAGGGTGCAGCAGCGGTGGCCATGTAATCTCCTATGTGCGAGCGCCGGCGGGTTGGAATGGCGTTCAAAAGCGCGGGCCGAAGGTCCGCAAGACCGACGGCGGCCCCGGATTCCCGGGTGCCGGCGCAGAAACCGTGCTTTTTGAACGATGGTTTGTTTCGGACGCGCTTCACGCAGAGGCCGAGCGGGGCCTTGTCCTCCAACAACGAGAGGCGGTTAACCGCGCCCTCGGCCCGCTCGGACGGCCTCGACGATGTCGATGGCGGCCCGGATAGTCGCGTCTATACCCAAATGGGTGGTATCCAGCAAGTGCGCGTCCGCCGCTTGTCTCAGCGGCGCAGCAGCACGGTTACTGTCGCGCTTGTCGCGCTTGTGAATGTCGGCGAGCACAGTGGCCTCGTCGATATCGCGTCCCTGCGCCTTGTATTCGGCGACTCGTCGGCGGGCGCGCGCCTCCGGCGCCGCGGTCACGTAGATCTTCACGTCCGCATCCGGACAGATCACTGTGCCAATATCACGGCCGTCCAACACTGCACCGGGCGGCTGCGCCGCGAAGTCACGTTGGAAATCGACCAAGACAGCGCGCAGTTCGGGAATGGCAGAGACAATGGAGGCCGCTTCGCCGACGGCATGCGTCTTGAGCGTCGCTTCGTCGAAGCTCGACGGATCGAGCGCGCGCGCAGCACTGACCGCAGCAACCGGATCGTCCGGGCGGGCTCCACGATCGAGTACCGCCTTCGCAACCGCGCGATAGATCAAGCCGGTGTCGAGATGGCGCAGGCCGTAATGCGCGGCGAGACGTTTGCCGAGCGTGCCCTTGCCGGACGCCGCCGGCCCGTCGATGGCGATGATCATCTTTCTTCCTTTTCCCTCCCCTGAAAGGGAAGGATCGATCGCTGGAGCGAAGCTCCTCCTTGCAGGGGGACGGGTAAGAAAGAAGCGGCGATCATGCCAGGTCCGCGCCGAGCGAGCGCATCAGCTCGGTGAAGCCGGGGAAGCTCGTGGCGATAAAGGAGCTGTCGTCGATTTGCACGGCATTCTCGCTCGCCAAGCCCATCACCAGCGCCGACATCGCGATGCGGTGATCCATATGCGTGGCAACGACGCCGCCGCCCGCCGGGCGGCCTTTGCCGTTGACGATGAGATCGTCGCCATCGATTTCGATCTCAACGCCGTTGACGCGCAGCATGTCCGCCGTCGCCGCCAGGCGATCGGATTCTTTCACGCGCAGTTCTTTCAGGCCGCGCATGCGTGTTGCGCCTTCTGCGAATGAAGCGATCACCGCAAGAATCGGATATTCATCGATCATCGACGGAGCGCGCTCAGGCGGCACGTCGACGGCGCGCAACTGTGATGCCGTCACGCGGAGATCGGCTACTTCTTCACCCCCGTCGTCGCGGGTTTCCAGCGCCTCGATCGTCGCACCCATCTGACGCAACGTCGTCAGCAGACCGGTGCGCAGCGGATTGGTCATCACAGCCTCGAGCGTCACGTCCGAGCCCGGTACGATTAGCGCCGCGGCGATCGGAAACGCCGCAGAGGACGGATCGGCCGGCACGACGACGGACGCCGGCTCGAGCTCCGGCTGTCCATGCAGCGTAATGCGGCGGCCGTGATCGCCATGCGGCTTGCTCGCGACCTTCGCGCCAAAATGTTTGAGCATGCGTTCGGTGTGGTCGCGGGTCGCCTCGGCCTCGATCACGGTCGTTTCGCCCGGCGCCGAAAGGCCTGCCAACAGCACCGCCGACTTCAATTGCGCGGACGACACCGGGGATTCGTAAATGATCGGGATCGGGTCCACCGCGCCATGCAATATGATCGGCAACAGGCCTCCCTCCGCCGCGCCCGTGACGCGCGCACCCATTCTTTCAAGCGGATCGAGAATGCGCCGCATCGGCCGCTTGCGCAGCGAGGCATCGCCATCGAAGGTGGCCGTGATCGGCGATCCGGCGACCGCGCCGAGCGCCAGGCGGCAGCCGGTGCCGGAATTGCCGAAATCGAGCGTGCTCGCCGGCTCGCGGAAGCCGCCAACGCCCACGCCATGGACGAGCCAGACGCCGTCGGCGCCGCGCTCCACGCTCGCGCCGAGCGCACCTATAGCGGCCGCTGTACGAAGAACGTCCTCGCCTTCGAGCAAGCCGCTGATGCGGGTCTCGCCGACCGTGAGCGCGGCAAGAACGAGGGCGCGGTGCGAAATCGACTTATCGCCCGGCACGCGAACGCGGCCGTGCAGGGGCCCGCCGCATCGGGCGGTCAATGGCATCGGAGCAGCAGCATTCACCGGCCGGTATCCTTAAAGTATTCGCCCTCCTACCACGCGCTCATGCGCGGCGTCATCCGATGCAACGGCATTTCTGCGCCCGGGCGCTATTGACAGCGGCGGCGCAACTAGCCAAGTGAAGCACCGATTTCTAGACCTTTTCCGAGGAACCCAGTCCGTGGCGAAACCAGAGCTCGGCACCAAACGCGTTTGTCCCGATACCGGGCGCAAGTTCTATGACCTCAACAAGACGCCCGTGATCTCGCCGTACACCGGCAAGGTCGTGCCGATCGTCGTGGCGCCGGTGCGTGCGAAGCCCGAACCGGCAGCCGTTGTGCCCCGTCCCGCGGCAGCCGCAGAAACCATCGTGCCGGAGACCGCAGAGGCCGAATTTGTTTCGCTCGAGGATGCCGAGGCCGAACAACAGGGTAAAAAGCCGGCCCCTGCGGAAGCTGCCGCGGCGGAAGGCGAGGACGAAGTCGAGATCGACGAGAGCATGGACGATGCGGCCTTCATCGAGGAGGAAGAGGAAGGCGACGCCGACGTGACCGACATCATCGGCGAGGGCATTCCGAAAGAGGAAGAGGGCTGATTAGCAGCTATCAGTAATCAGGCGTCAGGTAATCAATTATCGGAAAGTGCGCTATCCTGATCACTGATACCTGATTGCTGATACCTGAACGGGGCCATAGCTCAGCTGGGAGAGCGCCTGCATGGCATGCAGGAGGTCGGCGGTTCGATCCCGCCTGGCTCCACCAGCCTTCGCTTGCTACGCAAGCTTCGGCTCGGCAGGCCAAGCGCAAGCGAAGGCTGCCGCGCCGTAGTTCCGTAGGAACGAAGGCGGGCAAAGATGAAATATGTCTATATTCTCCAAAGCACAGATGGTGCCCATTTTTATGTCGGCCTAACCGGCGATTTGCGAATTCGTCTGGCAGCACACAATTCCGGTAAGGTCCGCCACACTTCCAAATACAAACCGTGGCAAATAAAGAGCTATGTCGCTTTTCCCGATCAAATGCCGGCGTTAAACTTTGAAAAATACCTAAAGTCGCCCTCGGGTCGCGCATTCGCAAAAAAGCGACTCTAATTCTTGAGTTTTCCATGCAAAACAAAATCGCACTCGAAGAACATTTCGCGATCGACGCAACGATCGGCGACTCGCGGGTTTTTTTTGGCGAACACTTGTGGACCGAGGTCAAGAGCCGGTTGCTCGACACCGATGACCGGCTGCCGCGGGAAATGGACGCGCACGGCGTCGGCATGATGCTGCTTTCGCTCAACGCGCCGGCCGTTCAGGCAATCGCAAACAAGAGGCGCGCGATCGCGGTGGCGCGGGAGGCAAACGATTTGCTGGCGGAAAAAGTGCGCAAGCACCCGAGCCGTTACGCCGGTTTCGCCGCGCTTCCGATGCAGGATCCGGACGCCGCAACGATCGAGATCGAGCGCTGCGTGAAAGAGTTCGGCTTCGTCGGCGCGCTGGTCAACGGCTTCACCGAGACCGGCGATTCCAAAAAGCTGCTTTATTACGATCTGCCGCAGTACCGGGCGTTCTGGAAGAAGGTCGAAGCGCTGGATGTCCCCTTCTATTTGCATCCGCGCAATCCGTTGCCGGGACAAATTCCCGGCTACGAAGGACACAATTGGCTGCTCGGACCGAACTGGGCCTTCAATGCCGAAACCTCGGTGCACGCGCTGCGGCTGATCGGCAGCGGCCTGTTCGACGAGTGCCCCGGGTTGAAGATCGTGCTGGGCCATCTCGGCGAAGGCATTCCGGCGCAGCTATGGCGGATCGACGGGCGCAACGGCTGGATGAAGGAGCGGCATAGATACGCCGCGAAAGGAAGCGTCGCCGATTACTTCCGCAAGAACTTCTGGCTGACGACATCCGGCAATTACAGCACCTCGACGCTCGTCCAGGCGATGGCCGAAGTCGGCGCCGGTCGCATCATGTTCTCGGTCGATTGGCCGTTTGAAGATGTCGGTCAGGCTTGTTCGTGGATCGACGAGGCAAAGATCTCCGAATCCGACCGCATGCAGATCGGGCGCGAGAATGCGATCAAGCTGTTCAAGCTGAAAGCAAACTAAGCCGCCTCGCCGTTCGCCGGCGATCGTCAGCGCATGCGGAAGTGCTCGACTGCGTCTTTTTTCCAAACCAGGCCGTTGCCGGGGCGGTTCGAGGGCACCGCATGACCATCGACGATGGCGAGCGGTTCCTCGACCAGCACATTCGCCCAATCGACATATTCGAGGAAATGACAGGTTGGCGTCGCCGCCAAAAGATGCGCGCTCACCTCGGGAAACAAATGGGATGACATCTGTAGCTTGTTCGCAGCGGCAAGTTCGGCGGCGGCGCGCCATCCGCTGACGCCGCCGATGCGCTCGAGATCGGGCATCACGTAGTCGCAGGCTTTGTATTCGATCGCCATTGCCATGCCGGCGGCAAGCGAGAAGTTCTCGCCGAGTTGCACGGGCATATTTAGCTCGCGCGCAAGGCGCGCGGCACCGGCGTAATCGTCGTGACGGATCGGCTCCTCCAACCAGTAGATGTTCTCTCCATCGAGCGCCCGGCCGCGTATCAATGCTTCGTCCGCACCCAGCACCTGATTGTAGTCGACCATGAGCAGCACGGAGTCGCCGATGCGCTTGCGCACCGCCCGCACGGCGGCGAGGTCCTCTTGCAGCGTCGGATAGCCAAGCCGCAGCTTCACTGCGTTGAAGCCGCCGGCGAGAAGCTTTTCGGCTTCGTCGGCAAGCGCGGCGGTATCCATCAGGCCCAGGCCGCAGCTGTTGTAAGCCGGAATGGGCCGCGGTTCGGCGCCGAGAAACGTCGCCAGCGGCAGGCCGGCGGCAATCGCAAGCGCATCCCAGCACGCGACATCGAAGCCGGCCATCGCCATGCGGACGATGCCCTGCACGCCGATCAGCGTGAACCGCTTTGCGAGTTTCGCCCAAAGCGCCTGCGGATCGATGCGCTCGCCTTTGGCGAGCCTCTCGATCTCGCCAAGGATGCTGACAATGGCCGCAGCCGCCGCCGGCAGGTAGCAGAAGAGATACGAGCGGCCCGTGATTCCCTCCTCGGTATCTACGTCGACCAGCAGCAGCGGCGCGTTCCGTACTGCACCGGCGCTGGTGCCGAGCACATAAGTCAGCGGAACTTCGACGGCGCTCGCCCGGATGGCGCGAACGCGAAGAGGCAATATCGCCGGATCGATTGTCATGGAGTTCACCGAGGATGAACGGCCAGTATAACGGCCTGAAAAGCCGAATTCTTCCGCGTTCTTGAACCTTTAACCCCGCCCGCCCATATTAGGTCTGGCCGGCGGGCAGTCGCCCGGCGGCGCGGGGCGCCTGCAAGGGGCCCCATCAAAGTCGCTTCACCTGAGGGCTTTGGGATTCATGTCACGAGTTCCGTCACTGTCCAGTCCGTTCCTGCTGGGTTTCGACGAGATCGAGCGTGTGCTCGATCGCGTCACCAAAGGTTCGGACGGCTATCCGCCCTACAACATCGAGCGCCTGGTCCGCGACGGGAAAAACCCGGAGCGGCTGCGTATCACGCTCGCCGTCGCGGGCTTCACCCGCGAGCAGCTCGACGTGACGATCGAGGAGAGCCAGTTGGTGATCCGTGGGCGGCAGCAGGACGACAAGGCTCGGCAATACCTTCACCGCGGCATCGCCGCGCGCCAATTCCAGCGCACCTTCGTGCTGGCGGACGGCATGGAGGTTTTGAGCGCCGACCTCAAGAACGGATTGCTGTCGATCGATCTCGCCCGGCCCGAGCCGGAAAGGATCGTGAAGACGATCGCAATCTCAGAACACGACTGACGGAACGGATAACAGGACTCGACAGGTAAATCGTAGAAAGGAGTCGAGGGCCATGACCAACGACAAGCAAACGAACGAAATTAGCGCAAATCCGGCGATCACGCAGGAAGCGCTTGCGCATCTGGGGGATGGGCGGCTTGCTTATGTAAAAGCCATCCGCTCCGAGGACGTGAAAACCCTTTTCCCGCAGGCGCCGCAGATCGCGCCCGGCATCAAGCTTTTCGTGCTGCACGCCGCGGACGGCACGCCGATCATGCTTACCGACACGCGCGAAGCCGCCGTCGCCAATGCCTGGAGCCACGAGCTCGAGCCCGTGAGCGTGCACTGATCAGGCATCGGGCATCGGTAGTCAGTAGTTAGAGGGACATGCCAAAAGCGGGAGCTGATTGCTCCCCCTTTTGATTCTGAATCCTGAATATTGATTACTGCCCCTGCTACGCCGCACTGCTGGCCGGGGGCAATGCGAGCACGGCGTAAAGCGCCTCGGCATCCCGCGACTCGCGCAGCTTGCGTGCGATATCCGCGTCTCGCAGCAGCCGCGCAACACGCGCAAGCGCCTTCAGATGGTCTGCGCCGGCGTTCTCGGGAGCAAGCAGCAGGAAAATCAGGTCGACCGGCTGACCGTCCAGCGCCTCGAAATCGATCGGCTTTTCCAGCCGCGCGAACAATCCGAACAGCCGGCCGAGTTTTGGCAGCTTGCCGTGCGGAATGGCGACACCGTTTCCGACCGCGGTCGATCCCAGCTTTTCCCGTTGCAGCAGGATTTCCAGAATGCCGTGCTCGCTCTCGCCGGTGAGTTCCGCCGCGCGTGCCGAAATCTCCTGGATGGCCTGCTTTTTGTTGTTCGCTTTGAGAGTCGGAATGATCGCTTTGGGCGCGACGAGATCGGTGAGCGTCATGGACATGTCCAATGATCGGGAAATGCTGCGTCGCGTTTCAAGGGGTGCGTTGAAGGCGGCGGACCATAAGGATGCTGGAGATGCACGTCAATGGGTCCTTAACTGCCTTGCCGCTGCCGCTGCTAGCGTGACGAGCGCGCCGCTTTGCGATCCTTGAGGCGGCGCTTGTAGCGGCGCAGGCGCTTTTCGATGCGAAGCGCCGCCTGATCGGCACTGATATAAGCGTCCGCCGCCATGGCTTCCGCCTCGAGCGTAATGCCGGAATCCAGATGGATCGCGCATTCGGTCCGAAAGCCGAATCCACCCTTCCCCACGGTCGCATGACCCGAATAGCCGCCGTCGAAATATTTCGACGTCGCGTCGTCGACGCGCTCCCTGATGCGCTGGCGCAAAGCAGCGCCGACATTGATGTTTTTCCCGGAAACGCGGAATGACATGAAGGCACCTCCTCGCGATCCGCGCGACAGAACGCCGCGCCTCTGTGGATGGTTCCTCTTAACCCCGGCCAGCGCGACAATGCGCCGGTGCGTGACAAGTTCACGAGCCGGCGGCCTGTTTGTTCCGCCGGCGTTGCACCGAAGATGGAATCCGCATGGCCTCGCGATATTTCGCGACCGTGCGGCGGGCGATATCGACGCCCGCCTCGCGCAGCTTTTCCACAATCGTATCGTCGGACAGCACGTCGGCCGCCGCTTCCGAATCGATCAATTGCCTGATGCGGTGGCGCACGGCTTCCGCGGAATGCGCTTCGCCGCCATCGGCGGCCGCGATGGCCGACGTGAAGAAGTATTTCAGTTCAAAGATTCCGCGCGGCGTCGCAATGTATTTGTTGGCGGTCACGCGCGAGACGGTCGACTCGTGCATGCCGATTGCATCCGCGACGGTCTTTAAATTGAGCGGCCGCAGATGCTGCACGCCTTTGGCGAAGAAAGCGTCCTGTTGCCGCACGATCTCGCTCGAGACCTTGAGAATGGTCTTTGCCCGCTGGTCGAGCGCGCGCACGAGCCAGGTCGCGGATTGCAGGCATTCGGCGATGTAGGACTTTTCCTTGTCGCTGCGCGTGGTTTGCGAAACTTGCGCATAGTAGCGCTGGTTGATGAGAACCTTGGGCAATGTGTCCGAATTCAACTCGATCTGCCAGCTCGCGTCCGGAGCCGCGCGCACAAAGACGTCCGGCACCACCGGCTGCACGGTCGTCGAGCCGAAGGCGAGCCCCGGTTTCGGATTGAGATTGCGGATTTCCGCCATCATGTCCGCCAAGTCTTCGTCGTTCACCCCGCACAGTTTGCGCAAGGCGGCAAAATCGCGCTTGGCCAAAAGGTCGAGATGCTCGACCAACGCTTGCATTGCCGGATCGAAGCGATCGCGGTCCTTGAGCTGGATGGCGAGACACTCGGTCAAATTGCGCGCGCACACGCCGGGCGGATCGAACGTTTGCAGGATCGCAAGCACCGCGTCGACGTCAGCGCACGACGTGCCGAGCTTTTCGGCGATGCTTCCGATATCGCCGGTCAGGTAACCGGCTTCGTCCACCATATCGATAAGATATTGCCCGATCATGCGGTGCGCGGGATCGGAAATCGCAAACGTCATCTGTTCTGCGAGATGATCGGCGAGCGTCGCCTCGTTGGAGACGAAAGCTTCCAAGTTGTAGCCGCCTTCTTCAGCCGCGCGCGGACCGCTCCCGCCAATCGCGGAGAAAGCCGCCGGCTGCATTCCGACCGGCGCAGGTTTTTCCTCGGCATCGGGAAAGGCATTCTCAAGCTCGGTGCCGAGGCGTTCTTCCATCGCGCTGCGGCTTGTCTCGAACTCTTCGCCGATCCAGTCGCCGTCGCTCCCTGCCGCGTCCCGTTCGCTGTTAGCGCGCTCAGTGTTCTCGCGAAGCGCGGCGCCGTCATCTTCAACGGCGCGTTCGAGCAACGGATTGCGCTCAAGCTCGCCCTCGACATACGCCGCGAGATCGAGGCTGGAGAGCTGCAACAGCTTGATCGCCTGCATCAACTGCGGCGTCATCACCAGCGCTTGCGTCTGGCGAAACTCAAGTCGTTGCGACAGCGCCATTTCGAATCCCGGCGAACTGGTCTGATTCTTGCTTAGTTATACCAGCTTCGCGAGCCGAACAGGTAAATCAATCGGTAGGCACCCGCTGCTTAAGACGTGAGCACGGCTACATGCGGAATTCATTGCCGAGATAGAGGCGGCGCACGTCAGGATTGTTAACGATATCCTCGGCGCGCCCCTCCATCAGCACTTCACCCGAATAGATAATGTAGGCGCGATCGGTCAGGCCCAGCGTTTCGCGCACGTTGTGGTCGGTAATCAGAACGCCGATGCCGCGATTGGTCAGGTGCCGTACGAGCGCCTGAATGTCACCCACTGCGATCGGATCGATGCCGGCGAACGGTTCGTCGAGCAGCATGTAGCTCGGGCGTGTCGCCAGCGCGCGCGCGATTTCGACGCGCCGGCGCTCGCCGCCGGAGAGCGCAATCGACGGTGTTTTGCGCAAGCGGCCGATGTTGAATTCTTCCAGCAATGAATTGAGGTCGGCCTCGCGGCGGCGGCGGTCCGGCTCGATGACTTCGAGCACCGAGCGGATGTTGTCTTCCACGTTGAGGCCGCGGAAGATCGATGCTTCCTGCGGAAGATAGCCGACGCCGAGGCGCGCGCGCTGATACATCGGCAGGGACGTGACATCGTAGCCGTCAAGCTCGATGCGGCCGCGGTCCGCCTTGATAAGCCCGGTGATCATGTAAAACACGGTCGTCTTGCCGGCGCCGTTCGGGCCGAGCAGGCCGACCGCCTCGCCCCGGCGCAGATAGAGCGTGACGCCCTTCACGACCGTTCGGCCGCCGAAGCTTTTCTCGACGCCGTGCGTTGCAAGAAATCCGTGCCGCCCGGGATGACGGCCGTTGGCGTCGCGCCGATGCTGTTGAACCTGAGGCGCCGCCGGATTCGTCCTGCGCGCCTGCGCCTGCGCGTTCACCACCGATTGCACGAGACGCGCCTCGCCCGGCGACATCTGCCGATGCGGCGGCGGTTGGCGGCGAAACAGCGAAAAGACTTTCAACCGATGACCTCAAGGCGAATAGGCTGGCCTCCGTGCGATCTCGGGCAGGGGGGACCGCGCGGAGATTAGCTGATTCCGGCCCCAAATGGCGGAATGCCAAAGTATTGACGGCGTTTCAGCGGGAGCGCCGCTGCGGCGCAGGATGGGCGAGGTTTCCGGCAGGATTAAATCCAGCCCCCCCTCCACCGGCATGGAAAAGGCCCTGCACCCGGCCCTGGCCGTTTTTGCCGGATTCGACGCGGGATACGCCGTTAGTGAGATCGACCACCAGCTTGTCGCCGCGCAGCACATTTTCGCCCTGCGTCATGGTCACATGGCCGCTGAGCGTCACCGTGTTGGTCTTCATGTCAAAAAGGCCGATGTCGCCGGTCGCAGTCTGGTCTTTCTGCGTGACCACCACGCCGCCGCGCGCTTCCAGCCGCTTGATGTGCTGTTGCCCGCCGGGTCCGGGCTTCGCCGCGGTCAGTGTTGAGCCGGGACCGCTTGGCGAGCCGGCGGCGCCCTGCTCGTAAAAGACGACCAGCGATTTGCACCGAAGCGCGGTATCGCCTTGCTTCACTCTCACATCGCCGCTGAACACGGCGGTCTTGTCCTTGTCGCGCACTTCAAGTGTCGCGGCTTCGATCTGCACCGGTTGATCGCGGTTCTGCGAGAAACCCTGCAATGCATTCGGCGGCCCGTTCGGCGCGGGTGCCGCCGTGGCAACGCCACCAACTGCGAGCGCGCTCGCGCACAGGACGGCACGAAATTTGGTAGCAGGCCGCATCATCGCTTTTCCTTGCCGGCCGGCGGCTTCGTGCCGTCCAGCATCAGCACCATCTTCACGCCGTTAAACCGTATGCTATCGCCCGACTCGGTCACCTGGAGACCGGCGGCGTTCAGTGTGCCCTGGAGCAATTCCAGTTCGACCGGCCGTGTCGAGGTGATATTGCCCTTGCGAATGTCGACGACGGCTTCACTCAGATGTCCCTGGTAGCCGGCCGAGGATGTGAGCACGATGTCTTGATTGAGCGTGAGCATTTCGTCTTTCGTGTCGTACACGCCGTTGGCCGCCGTCATGTCCATCGTGCTCTTGTCCTGCATTTGCACGTTGGCGTGAATATTTTTCAGCTCCACGATATCGGGCCGCGTGAGATCCTGCGCGGCCTTCTCTGCCGTCAGGTTGTAGGCGCGCGCATCGCGCGTGAACCCGGAGAGCCGCGGAGCCTCCATCGTTATTTTGGTCCCCGACACGATCACGTTGCCCGCATTGATCGGCAGCTTGGCAAGCATGCGCAGCGGATTGAAATAAGCAGCGAGGAAAAGGATCGCGACGCCGCCAACAACGGTAAGCGGAACGGCGATGCGCAACACGCGCACCGTGCGGCTGTGGCGTCGCGCGGCGCGAAAAGCCCGTTCGCTGTCGCGGCGGCCCGCGCTCCATGAAGCGCGCGCGGCGCGGGGATCGACCCTGTCTATAGCTACACCGTTCATGCTTGCGGCGGTTTCCAGCTTATCAGGCGGCTGTCTTAACCTGCCGGACGAATATGGCCCACCCGCGGCACGCGATCCACTGTCGCAACCTGACGCACCCGCTCGCCGCTTACGACGAGTGGGAAAAAATGTCCTCTTGGGCCCATCCGGCCAAATCCAGGCGCACCCGATCCGGCAGGAAGCGGAAGCACGCGGCGGCGAGCCCCGCGCGGCCTTCGCGCTCCAGCATCACGTCAAGTTTGTCCCGCAGCGCGTGAAGGTGCAAAACATCGGAAGCGGCGTAATTGACCTGCGCATCGCTCAACTCGTCAGCGCCCCAATCGGACGACTGCTGTTGCTTGGAAATTTCGACGCCGAGAATTTCGCGCGCAATGTCTTTGAGCCCGTGCTTGTCGGTATAGGTGCGCGCGAGTCGCGAGGCGATCTTCGTGCAATAGACCGGCTCGGCCATCACGCCGTAGGCATTGTAGAGCGCGCCGAGATCGAAGCGCGCATAATGGAAAATCTTCAAAATCGACTTGTCGGCAAGCAAGCGCTTGATGTTGGGCGCGTCCGGCTTTCCCGCCGCGATCTGCACGACATCGGCGGAGCCGTCGCCTGGCGAAAGCTGCACGACGCACAGTCGATCGCGATGGGGGTCGAGGCCCATCGTTTCCGTATCGATGGCCGCCGCACCTTTATAGGGGGCAAGGCTCGGGAGATCGCCACGGTGCAGGCGGACGTTCATTCGCTCATCCGGGTCAATTTATTGATACGCAATCTGATCCAAAACCGGCGTTCCGTTTTCGGAAATTACAAACTAACGCTGGTGCCCAGGAGAGGACTCGAACCTCCACGGCTTTCACCGCTAGTACCTGAAACTAGTGCGTCTACCAATTCCGCCACCTGGGCCGACGGCGACTAGGTACGGAGCCGCTTTCGGCTTGTCAAATGAAGCGCTTGGCTCCCCTATACAGTCTTCGCCCGATCCTGTATTTGCCGATTCAAGGCTGTTTGTACGCGGGTTTGGAGCCGCATGATCGCGAAAAGCAACTTCGACACGCTCGTAACCGTCTATGGCGGCTCCGGCTTTCTAGGCCGCCACGTGGTGCGGGCCCTCGCCAAGCGGCATTATCGCATCCGCGTCGCCGTGCGGCGGCCGGAGCTTACCGGCTACCTTCAACCGCTCGGGCGGGTCGGCCAGATTCATGCGGTGCAAACGAACGTCCGCTATCCGGCTTCGGTCGAAGCGGCGGCGCGCGATGCCGACATTCTGGTCAATCTGGTCGGCATCCTATTCGAGCGCGGGCGTCAGCGCTTCGATGCGGTGCACGTCGCCGCGGCGGAGCATGTCGCCGCCGTTGCCAAGGCACGCGGCGCGCGGATGGTGCACGTCTCGGCCATCGGCGCCGACAAAAATTCGTCGTCGCGCTACGGCCGCACCAAGGCCGCGGCGGAAGAGCGCGTCCTCTCCGCCGTTCCCGCGGCCACGATCATGCGTCCTTCGATTCTGTTCGGGCCGGAGGATGATTTTTTCAACCGGTTCGGCGCCATGGCGCGAATTTCGCCGATATTACCGCTGATCGGCGGCGGCCATACGCGTTTCCAGCCTGTGTTCGTCGGCGACGTTGCCGAGGCCGTGGGCAAAGCGGTTGATGGCGAAGCGCGCGCCGGCACGCTTTACGAGCTTGGCGGCCCCGAGGTCAAAACGTTCCGGGAACTGATGCAGTTCGTGCTCGCCACCGTCGAGCGGCGCAGATTCTTAGTGCCGCTGCCGTTCGCGATCGCGCGCTTGCAAGCGATGTTCCTGCAATTTTTGCCGAAGCCGCCGCTCACGCCGGATCAGGTCGAGTTGTTGCGTGGCGACAACGTCGTTTCGGCGGATGCCGTGCGCGACGGACGCACGCTTCAGGGGCTCGGCATCAATCCCGAGCCGATCGCGGCCATCGTTCCCACATATTTGTGGCGCTTCCGCAGAACGGGCCAGTTCCGCGGTCGGCTCGCGTAGACTTCAAAAAACGTAGATCGCCAGAATTCCCACGACGCCAAGCAGGATGCGCCACCATGCGAACAGCGCAAACGTGTGCCGCTGCACGTAGCGCAGAAACGTCTTCACCACGATCCAGCCGAAGACGAACGACATGGCGAAGCCGATGGCGATCACCGTCGTGTTGCCGCTCGTCAGTTCGCCGCGGCTTTTGTACGCTTCATAGGCAAACGCGCCGACCATCGTCGGCATGGCGAGCCAGAACGAGAACTCCGCGGCCGAGCGACGGTCGGCCCCGAAAAACATGGCCGAGACGATGGTCGCGCCCGAGCGCGACACGCCCGGTATCATCGCCAGGCACTGGAATATGCCGACGCCGAAATACATCCACAGCGGGAATTCGGTCGCCTCGTAATGGCGCGGCTTGAGGTGGAGGCGGTCGACCCACAGCAAAATAAATCCCCCGACGATGAACATCGCCAGCACGATGCGGACGTCGAACAGCCTCGACGTGATGAAATCATGCGCCAGCGCGCCGATCACGGCCGCGGGCAAGAAGGCAATAATCACGCCGATGACAAATCGCGCCGCCGCCCAGCTCGTAAACATGTTGAGCGCAAGCGCCCACAGGCGTCCGAAATAAATGGTCAACAGCGCGAGAATCGCGCCGAGCTGGATCAGAATTGCGAACGATTTGCCGAATGAGTCGTCGCCCCAGCCGAAGAAATGCTCCATCAGCAGAAGGTGGCCGGTCGAGGAAACGGGCAGGAACTCGGTCAAGCCTTCGACGATGCCGAGGATGGCGGCCTTTATTTCCATGATTCCCATGGGAAGGCTCCGGGAGGGCGACGGATTTAACCAGGAAAAACGTGGCGAGACTTCGTCGCTCACCCGCCATCGTCGGCGGCTTATCGGACGACGAGAACGTGAGAGCAACGGAAAACGCCGGAGATCGACAGGTTGCTACGATGAGCCGGGTTTCTATAGTGCACGTATCTGATTCCCGCTGCGTTCGCCCGTAAACGGCAGATTATTTTCGGGGGCCAATGCTGACGCTGTTTCACCAGCCGCTCTGCCCGCATTCGCGTTTTGTGCGCCTCGTGCTGGCGGAATACGGGCTGGCAACACGGTTGGTTGAGGAGAAGTTTTGGGAGCGTCGCGAGGAATTTCTCATGCTCAATCCGGCCGGCACCGTTCCGGTCCTGGTCGAGGAAGGCCAACCCGCGGTGCCGGGCGTCTCGATCGTCATCGAATATCTCGACGAAACGCGTGGCGCGGACGCGGGCGACCGGCGGCTGTTCCCCACGGACGCCGGGGAGCGTGCCGAAGTCAGGCGGCTCGCCAGTTGGTTCAACGACAAATTCCATGCCGAGGTCAGCGGGCCGCTGGTTAACGAGCGCGTGTTCAAGCGCTATATGACGCGCGAGCAGGGCGGCGGCCCGCCCGACACCGATTCGATGCGGGTCGCGCGCCATAATATCCGATATCATCTCGCCTATATCGGCTGGCTCGTGCAAACGCGCGACTGGCTCGCGGGCGAGCGCCTTAGCTATGCGGACCTGGCCGCTGCGGCGCATATCTCCGCGGTGGATTATCTGGGCGACGTGCCGTGGAACGACGACGAAGCAGCGAGGAACTGGTACGCGCGGGTGAAGTCGCGGCCCTCATTCCGCGCAATCCTGGCGGACACGGTGGCCGGGCTGCCGCCGTCGAAGAATTACGCCAATCTCGACTTCTGACTCGTTTTCCCCTCCTCCCACGAGCGCGAGGAGCCTTTCCCCTCCCCCCACGCGCGCTTGCGAGTGGTGGGGAGGGGTCAGGGGTGGGGGGCTGACTTATGGCGCGGCTCAACACCCCCCACCCCGGTTCGCATGTTGACGATGCGAACCGACCCTCCCCGCCGCTTTACGGGGGGAGGGAAAAGAAAAAGCTGACCGATCCCGCCGCACTCAAGACGGCGCTCATCGCGCAGGCGTGGGCGCACGGTTTTGGCGTCGTCGGCGTGACGCGGCCGGATTCGATTACGGAAGCAAAAAAACATCTCGAGGCTTTTCTCGCCGACGGCGCGCACGGCGACATGGCCTGGATGGAGACAACTGCCGAGCGGCGCGGCGATCCGCGCGCATTGTGGGGCGACGTTCGCTCCGTCATCATGCTGGGCTTGAATTACGGGCCCGATGAGGAAGACCCGCTCGCCATTCTCAAGCGGCGCGACCGCGGCGCGATTTCCGTCTATGCGCGCGGCGACGATTATCACGAGCTGATCAAGTCGCGGCTCAAGCAGCTTGCCCGCTGGCTGATCGAAAATGCCGGCGGCGACGTGAAAATTTTTGTCGACACCGCTGCGGTCATGGAGAAGCCGCTTGCCGCCAGCGCCGGTCTCGGCTGGCAGGGCAAACATACCAACCTCGTCTCGCGCCAGTTCGGCTCGTGGCTTTTTCTCGGCGCGATCTTCACAACGCTCGAGCTGCCCTACGACGCGGCGGACAAGGACCATTGCGGAAGCTGCCGCGCCTGCGTCGACATCTGCCCGACCAAGGCTTTTCCCTCGCCCTATCGTCTCGATGCGCGGCGCTGCATTTCGTATCTCACCATCGAGCACAAGGGGCCGATCCCGCGCGAATTCCGCGAAGCGATCGGCAATCGCATCTATGGCTGCGACGACTGCCTCGCGGTGTGCCCGTGGAACAAATACGCGAAGATCGGGCGCGACGCGAAATTCGGCGCGCGCGAGGCGCTGCGCGCGCCGAAACTGAGCGAGCTTGCGCGCCTCGACGACGCTCAATTCCGCACGCTGTTTGCCAAAACCGCCGTCAAGCGCGCCGGCCGCGACCGTTTCGTGCGCAATGTGCTCATCGCCATCGGCAACTCCGGCGATGTGACGCTGGTGCCCGACGCAAAGCGCCTGCTCGACGATGCTTCACCTTTGGTCCGCGGCGCGGCCGTGTGGGCGCTGTCGCGGCTGATGGGACGCGACGAGTTCGCCGCGCTCAGGCGCGAGGATGCGGATGCGGGGGTGAATGAGGAGTGGGACATAACGTTGAGTTGATGCGCTGCGCCGTTGTGTCATGCGTAGCCTTATAGGTCGGATGGAGCGAAGCGTGCCTCAAAACTCCCCCACCGCCGCCAACAGCCGCTCGATATCTTCCGGCCGCGACAGGCGATGGTCGCCGTCCTTGATGAGCGTCAGCACCACGTCGTCGCGCGCAAAGCGCGACACCAGTTCGACCGCATGCTGCCACGGCACGTCCGCGTCCTGCACGCCTTGCAGAATGCGCACCGGACAACCGGTTTCGATCAAGCCGCCGAGCAGCAAATGCTTGCGGCCGTCCTCGATCAATCCTTTGGTGATCGGATAGCCGTCTTCCGAATATTCCGACGGCCGAACCCAAACACCTTTTGTCTCGATTTCCTGCTTGATCGCCTTCGGAAACTTCTTCCACATCAGTTCTTCCGTGAAGTCGACCGCCGGCGCGATCAGCACCATGCCGGCAATCGGCGGTGCGTCTTTTCGCTCTTTCAGCGCGCGCGCGAGCAGCAGCGCGAGCCAGCCACCCATCGACGAGCCGATCACGATTTGTGGCCTGCGGCAGAATTGCGTGAATACCGTGACGCTTTCCTCAAGCCAGCGACCGATCGTCCCTTGCGTGAATTCTCCATCCGATTCGCCGTGGCCTGAATAATCGAAGCGCGTGCAGGCGCGGCCTTGAGTTTCGGCCCAGCGATCGAGCGCCTCGGCTTTGGTGCCTTTCATGTCGGATTTGAACCCGCCGAGCCAAAAAATCCCCGGATTCGCGCCGTTACGCACGCGCACAGCGATCGATCGCCCGCCAGCGCCGTCACCTACCGCAACCATTTTCAACAAAAGTTCGCTCATGCCTGCTCGCTCGATTCTCATCGATCTATCTTGTCGCCGCTGCCACAGCTTCGATGCAAGGGCGGCTCGATCCGGCGCAATGCACTTGACTCGGCACGTTGACGTTGCCGCCGCCCATCGCGCGGTTTATACATTTTCGCAACGACAGATAAACGATGCGGATGGGCATGGCGACATCAGGCGGACGGAAAAGCGGCGGCGCCGCGCCGGTGATGCCGGAGCAAGGCTGATCGGATGCCGAGTTTGCCCGCGCACGATCTCCAGGATGCCGAAGCGAGTCCGCGCGCGGGGCTCGCGCCGAAAAACAAGGCCGCGCGAGCTGCGCAAAACCATGAGCCGATCAGCGCGCTTCTGGTCGCGCCGACCCTCGATATCGGCGCCGCGGATGCCGGCGTGGTCGCGCTTGTCCGCATTCTTGCGCGCACGGGACATCGCGTGACAGTCGTCGCGCGTGCCGGGCGCCTCGTGCCGGAGTTGACGGGGGCGGGCGGCGAATTCATCGCGCGCAACATGGAAAGCAAAAATCCGCTCGCGATTGCCAGCAACGCGCTTGCGCTGATGCGGATTGCGCGCCAACGCAATTGCGTCCTCATTCACGCGCACGGCCGCGCCGCGGCATGGAGCGCTTACCTCGCCGCGCGGCTCGCCGGCGTCCCGTTCGTGACCAGTTGGTACAAGGGATTCCGCGAGCAGAACATTTTCAAGCGCTACTACAACGGCATCATGGCGCGCGGCGCGCGCGTAAGCGCGGCAAGCGAACAGATCGCGCAATTGATTCATGACCGCTACGGCACGCCGTGGGAGCATATCGCCGTCGTTCCGGCGAGCATCGATCTTGAGGCCTTCGATCCGGCCAACGTTTCGCAGGAACGCGTCGATGCGGTGCGTCACGTCTGGGGCGTGACGCCTGAGACGAAAATCATCCTGATCGTCGGCCGAATCCTGCGGCGCAAAGGGCACCACGTCGCGGTACGGGCGGTCCAACGACTCAAGAACGCCGGATTGAAAAACTTCCTGTGCGTTTTCGTCGGAGAGGACCGCGGCCGTACGCACTACACCGGCGAGCTCTGGGACCTGGTGCTGACCACCGGCACCGTCGACGTCATCCGGATGGCCGCGCCGGTGATCGACATGCCGGCCGCGTTTGCGGCGGCCTCGGTCGTCGTCTCGGCGGCGATCCAGCCGGAAGGCGTGCAGCGAACGCTTCTGGAGGCGCAGGCAATGGCGCGGCCGGTCATCGTCTCCGATCTCGCCGCCGGACCCGAAGTGGTGCTGACGCCGCCTGCCGTGCCCGATAACCGAATCACCGGCTTGCGCTTTCCCGCCGGAGACGATTCGGGTTTGGCGGCGGCACTGCTGCGGCTGTTCGCAATGCCGGAGCCGACGCGCCGCGCGCTCGGCGCGCGCGGGCGCGAATGGGTGTTAAATCATTTCAATGCCGCAACGATTGCCGAGCAGACGCTCAGGTTCTACAGCGAAGTTGCCGCCCTCTCCCGCCGCAGGGACAAAATCGGAGCAATTTGAACAATTTGCGGTTCGTGCGGTTGCTTTATAGGCAACCGCATCAAGACCGGCGTTGACTTATTCGCCATTTCTCCCAATCTTTACAGGCCCAAGTAGCGGCTAAGCCGCGAAAGGAATGTCGCAACAGCAGAAGGAGAACAAAGCCATTCGTCGTCCGATGAAGTCCGCGCTGCCCGTTCAGAAGGACGGCCCGCGCATTAACGAGGAGATCCGATCCCGCGAAGTACAGCTGATCGACAATACCGGCGATAACAAAGGCGTCGTCGACATCCAGACCGCCCTGAGCCTGGCTGAAGCCGCCGGGCTGGATCTGGTAGAGATTTCCCCCAACTCGAACCCGCCTGTCTGCAAGATCCTGGACGTCGGCAAGTACAAGTACCAGGCGCAGAAAAAAGCAGCAGAAGCCCGCAAAAAGCAGAAGATCGTCGAGGTCAAGGAGATCAAGCTCCGGCCGATGATCGACGATCATGACTACGACGTGAAGATGCGTTCGATGAAGCGCTTCTTCGAGGACGGCGACAAGGTCAAGGTGACGCTGCGTTTCCGCGGCCGCGAGATGGCGCACCAAGAACTCGGCTTCCAGCTTTTGAATCGTGTGAAGACCGACACCGGCCCCATGGCCAAGGTCGAATCGGAGCCCCGCTTCGAAGGGCGCCAGATGGTGATGGTGCTCGCGCCGCGTTAGTACGCGAGCACGTCAAATCGATTGAGATGCGCCGCCGGTTCGGCGGCGCTTTTTTGCAATCGGCCCCGTGGGGCGGGCGGGTTGCAAGGGGAGGCCCGCTCTGCCATAACGCCGCCGCTCGCCGCCCGGCTGAAAGGGCTGCCGTGGCGGCGATTTAAGCTCAATTTCGAGCACCGTTCCTTCGCGGAACGCCAACCGGCCGCGCGGGCCTTGGCCCACGATTAAGCGCCGCCTGAGGAGAGCCAAATGCCCAAAATGAAGACCAAATCGGGCGCGAAAAAGCGCTTCAAGATCACCGCCACGGGCAAGGTCAAATACCAGCAGTCCGGCAAGCGCCACGGCATGATCAAGCGGA
Source organism: Pseudolabrys sp. (assembly GCA_025929185.1). Taxonomy (GTDB): domain Bacteria; phylum Pseudomonadota; class Alphaproteobacteria; order Rhizobiales; family Xanthobacteraceae; genus Pseudolabrys. Next base: position 8,479 of record JAICMO010000012.1, on the reverse strand, counting down.
CCACCAAGACGATCCGCGAGCATCGTGGCACCAACGTCCTGTTCAAGACCGACGGCGACACCATCAAGAAATACTGGCTGCCGAACGGCTGATTCCGTATTTCGCGGTTGCCGCTCGCGGCAGCCGTATTCCGTCAATTGTTTCGCTCGTTCAGGAGATCAGTCATGGCCCGCGTCAAACGTGGCGTCACCGCCCACGCCAAGCACAAGAAAGTTTACAAGGCCGTCAAAGGCCACTACGGCCGCCGCAAGAACACCATCCGCGTCGCCAAGCAGTCGATGGAGAAGGCGCAGCAATACGCCTATCGCGACCGCAAGCGGCGCAAGCGCACGTTTCGCGCACTCTGGATTCAGCGCCTGAATGCGGCCGTCCGGCCGTTCGGGTTGAACTACAGCCGCTTTATCGACGGGCTCGCCAAGGCCGGGCTTCTGGTCGACCGTAAGGTTTTGTCGGACCTCGCCATCCGCGAGCCGGCAGCGTTCCAGGCGATCGTCGAAAAGGCCAAGGCCGCTCTGCCGGCGTAAACTGCGCCCTGCTGTCATGGCCCGCGAAAGCGGGGCATCCAGTAACCGCCTGCATGTCGTATTCTCTCGCGCACAGGGGTTACTGGATCATCCGCTTTCGCGGATGATGACGCCTCAAGTGATGGCCCATGTCCGAAATCGGAAAGCTCGAGCAGGAAATTCTCGCAAGCATCGCCGCCGCAAAAGACGAGGCGGCGCTCGAAGCCGTGCGCATTTCCGCGCTCGGCAAGAGCGGATCGATTTCGACGCTGCTCAAGACACTTGGCGCGATGACGCCGGAGGAACGCAAGCAGCAAGGACCGCTCATCAATGGGCTAAAGGATCGCGCGACCGCCGCAATTGCCGAACGCAAGAACGCGCTCGCCAACGCAGCGCTTGATGCGCGGCTCAACAGCGAGAGCGTGGACGTTACGCTACCGGTGCGCGAAGCACCGGTCGAAGCAGGGCGCGTGCATCCGATCACCCAAGTGATCGACGAACTCACCGCGATCTTCGCCGACATGGGTTTCGCCGTGGCGGAAGGACCGGACATCGAGACCGACGACTACAACTTTACGAAGCTGAATTTTCCCGAGGGCCATCCGGCCCGCGACATGCACGATACGTTTTATTTTCCGCCGAAGGCAGACGGATCGCGCATGCTGCTGCGCACGCACACCTCGCCGGTGCAGGTGCGCACGATGTTGAGCCAGAAGCCGCCCATCCGCGTCATCATTCCCGGCCGCACCTATCGCAGCGACTCCGATCAGACACACACGCCGATGTTCCACCAGGTCGAAGGGCTCGTTATCGACAAGTCATCGCACCTCGGCCACCTGAAATGGATCCTGGAAGAATTCTGCAAGGCGTTTTTCGAAGTCGATTCGGTGAAGATGCGCTTCCGCCCGTCGTTCTTCCCGTTCACCGAGCCTTCGCTCGAGGTCGATATCCAGTGCAAGCGCGACAAGGGCGAAATCCGCTTCGGCGAAGGCGAGGACTGGCTCGAGATTCTCGGCTGCGGCATGGTGCATCCGAACGTGCTGCGCAACTGCGGGCTCGATCCAGCCGAATACCAGGGCTTTGCCTGGGGCTTAGGCATCGATCGCATCGCGATGCTGAAGTATGGGATGCCCGACCTGCGCGCGTTCTTCGAGGCCGACGTGCGCTGGCTTTCACACTACGGCTTCCGCCCACTCGACTTCCCGACATTGGCGGGAGGGTTGAGCGGATGACTGCACCGCTGATGTTAAGCAAAGACCTGTCGAGTGCACGGCCTGTTCCCTCCCCCCTTGTGGGGGAGGGTTAGGGAGGGGGGTCAACCGTGCCTCACGCAGCCGTCACCATCCGACAGCGCCGACGCGCCAAATCGTTGCGTCAAACAATGACGCGCGCCGAAACTTTGCTGTGGCGCTATCTCAAAGCACATCGCATTGATGGACTGGGTTTTCGCCGGCAAGTACCTTTACGCCAATACGTGGCCGATTTCGTCTGTCATTCGGCTCGGCTCGTCGTCGAGCTCGATGGAGAGACGCACGATTTCATGGTTCGCCAACAGCGAGACGCAACTCGTGATGCTTGGTTCAGGTCGCAAGGATTCACTGTACTGCGATTCACCAACGAGCACGTCATGAGTAATTTGGATGGCGTTGTTGAGGTCATTCGGCAGGCAGCGCAGAAAGCACCCCCCTCCCTGTCCCTCCCCCACAAGGGGGGAGGGAACCCTCAAACAAACCGACGTTCGAGGGGCGCTCGATGAAATTCACCCTCGCCTGGCTGAAGGAGCATCTCGACACCGACGCATCCCTCGCCGAGATCGCGGACAAGCTGACGATGATCGGGCTTGAGGTCGAGAGCGTCGAGGACAAAGCGGCGCTGCTTGAGCCGTTCGTGATCGCATCGGTCATCTCGGCGGAGAAGCATCCGAATGCCGACCGCCTGCGCGTGTGCATGGTCGACATCGGCCAAGTCGCGAAAGGCAACAAGCCGATCCAGGTCGTGTGCGGAGCGCCCAATGCGCGCGGCGGAATGAAGGCCGTGTTCTCGCCGCCCGGAACGTTCATCCCCGGCAAGAACATCACGCTTTCGGTCGGCACCATCCGCGGCGTCGAAAGCCGCGGCATGCTTATCTCCGGCGCGGAGATCGGCGTCTCCGACGATCACGACGGCATCATCGAGCTTGCTGCCGACGCGCCGGTGGGCAAAAGCTACGCCGAATATGCCGACCTCGGCGATCCCGTCATCGATATCAATCTCACGCCGAACAGGCCCGATTGCACGGGGGTTTCCGGCATCGCGCGCGATCTCGGCGCCGCCAGCATCGGAACCTTCAAGGATCGCACGGTAAAGCCGGTGAAAGGTGTCTTTCCCTGTCCGGTCAACGTCACGCTTGATTTCGGACAGACGCCGTCGCTATGCCCCGCCTTCGGGCTGCGACTGATGAAAGGCGTCAAGAACGGCCCCTCGCCCGACTGGCTGCAAAAGCGGCTGACCGCAATCGGCCTGCGGCCGATCAATGCGCTGGTCGACATCACCAACTTCATCACCTTCGACCGCGCCCGCCCGTTGCATGTGTTCGACGCGGCGAAGGTTAACGGCAATCTTACGGTCCGCCGTGCGAGAAACGGCGAAACGCTGCTCGCGCTCGACGGCAAGACCTACACGCTCGATCAAGGCATGTGCGTCATCGCCGACGAAAAGGGCGTCGAGTCGCTCGCCGGCATCATGGGCGGGGAAGCAACCGGCTGCTCCGAGGCGACCACCGACGTGCTGATCGAGTCGGCGCTCTGGAGCGAACTCAACATCGCGCAAACCGGTCGCAAGCTCGGCATCAATTCCGACGCGCGCTATCGCTTCGAGCGTGGTGTCGATCCGAATTTCATGTTGCCGGGACTCGAACTTGCGACGCAGATGGTTCTCGATCTCTGCGGCGGCGCGCCCTCCGAGATCGTCGTCGCCGGCGATCCGACGCCGAAAGAAAAGGTTATCGACTTTCCGCTCAGCGAACTGACGCGACTCACCGGATTGAAGTTGCCGTTGCCTGACGTGCGGCGCACGCTGGAAAAGCTCGGCTTCTTCACGGCCGGACAAGGCGAGCGCGTGAAGGTCGCGGTGCCGTCGTGGCGTCCGGATATCGAAGGGCGCGCCGATATCGTGGAAGAGATCGTCCGCATCGTCGGCGTCGATCAGGTGCCGCCGGCGCCTTTTCCGCGCGGAGCGAACGCGCGCAAGCCGGTGCTCACGGCAATCCAGAACCGCACACGCAAGGCCAAGCGTGCGCTTGCCGCGCGCGCGATGGTCGAGGCCGTCACCTGGTCGTTCGTCTCGAAAAAAGAGGCCGAACTGTTCGGCGGCGGCGATAGCGCGCTGGCGCTCGCCAATCCGATCGCGGTCGAATTATCCGACATGCGGCCGAGCCTCATTCCCGGGCTGCTGACAGCCGCGCAAAGGAATGCCGACCGCGGCTATCGCGATGTGGCGCTGTTCGAGGTCGGCCAGATTTTCAACGGCGACCGCCCTGAAGATCAATTGACCGCCGCAACCGGCGTTCGCCGCGCGCTGGCGACCGCAAATGGTTCGGGCCGCCATTGGTCGGCGGCCGCCAAGGCCGTCGACGCCTTCGACGCCAAGTCCGACGCCTTCGCCGTGCTGGCTGCCGCCGGGGCGCCGATGCAGGCGTTACAAGTCGTGCCTGGGGCTCCCCCATGGCTTCATCCTGGCCGCAGCGGCACGATCCAGATCGGACCGCAAAACGTGCTTGGCTATTTCGGCGAACTGCATCCGCGCACGCTCGCGGCGCTTCAGGCGGAAGGGCCGGTGGTCGCTTTCGAGATCGTCCTCGAAAAAATCCCCGAGCCGAAAACCAAGGCCACGCGCGCGAAAGCGGCGCTTGAGCTTTCGCCTTTCCAGCCCATCGAACGCGATTTCGCGTTCATCGTTGATGGCTCGGTAAAGGCCGCCGACCTCGTGCGCGCGGCACAAAGCGCCGATCGCAAGCTGATCGCCAACGTGAGCGTGTTCGACCTCTACGAAGGCAAGGGTATCGAGCCCGGCAAGAAATCGATCGCAATTGCCGTCACCATCCAACCGCGCGACAAGACGATGACGGACGAGGAGATCGAGGCGCTCGCCGGCAAAGTCGTTGCCGAGGTGAACAAGCGAACCGGCGGCATGCTGCGAGCTTAATCCGCTGTCGCCCCGCCAGGGCGGGGATACATGTGCTGTGCCCTATCCACAGTCTGTGGAGCATGGGTCCCGGCCCTCGCTCGCTAACGCTCGCTTGGCCGGGACGACAACTGAGCGTTATGCGAGCATCAGATCCGCAAACGCGAAGCCGTCGCGCTCAACCGTCTCGCCAAATCTCACCGCGATTTTTCGGCTGAACATCGGTCCTGCCGACACGAACGTATGGAATTCCCCGTTCTCGCCGCAAGCATCGACTGATGCTGGAAATTCGGCGAGCAGCGCAGCGTCGAATTTGCGTCCCGCGAGCGATGCCGGCAGTTTGTTGAGATCGACGACCGCGAGATGCGCTTCGATGCCGGCTGCGATCATCTCACGCGCCAGCCCCGCCGTTGGCCGACCCCAAATCGGAAACACCGGCGTAATGCCGCTGCCGGCAAGCTGCCGCTCGCGATAGGCGCGCACGTCCTCCAGGAAAAGATCGCCGAAGATGACATGCGTCACGCCTTGCGCTTTGGCTTCGGCCAGCGCGGCGGCCATTTCTCGCTCGTAGATGTCATTCGGACAAGGAAACGGAATGCGCACGATGACCGCGGGCAGGCCCGCCGCATCGAGTTGCGCGCGCAACAAGTCTTCGCGCACGCCGTGCATACTCACGCGCGCGAAGGCATCGGTGACGGTGGTGAGCGCGCCGACAATATCGAATTCATCGGCGCGCCTCACCTCATGCAGCGCCCACGCGCTGTCCTTCCCGCTCGACCAGGCGATGAGCGCCTTCGGTCTCCCGGCCGCGGCCGCCATCATTCATTCCTGCGACGTCGGCGACGACGATCTTGGTGGCGCGGCTCGGGCTTGGCGTGGCGCTTTTCCACTCCGGGCGCCTTGATCGCACCGATTGCGCGTAAGGCCGCCTCGGCCGCGCGTGCACCGGACTCCCATGCGCCGCCGACGGTTCCGTACAGCGTTTCGTGCGCCGCCTCGCCGGCGAACCAGACGCGCTCGCGCAGCGGCGCCGTCAATGCGCGCCGCGCATCCTGATTGCCGGGCGACGCCGCCGAGCTCGCACCGAGGATCCACGGCTCGGCATCCCAACGCGTGGCGCGGCTGCGCCCGACTTTATTCTTGATATCCGTGCCGAAAATGGACGCGAGCCATTCAACGGCAAAAGCAGCCATGGCGTCCCGTCCCTGCGCCGACAGTTCACGCCCGAAAGCGCCGCCGACGCTCACCACGTGCAAATCGGTCCCCGACACGCGGGCGAGCAGCGCAGCGGTGCGATTGCTCGACGATTTCTCGAATACGAGATCGTCGGCTTGCAAACCGAATGGATTCCCCAGCAGCTCCAGGCCGATGTGATCGTAACTGCCGAGCGACAGCGCTGCGAAGGCATTGCGCCAGCGGTCGGGCAATTCCGGCACGAATTTTATTTTCCCGCTCGCCAATACGCCGGTTGAGGCCGTCACGATCACGGCGCGTGCGCGCAGCAGGTCTTTATCGGTTTCCACCTGCAAGGTTTTCAGCCACTCAATCGAGCGAACCGGCCTCGAGCGCTGCACGGGCAAACCGGCGGCAAGCTTTGCCAACAACGTGCCGAGGCCCCGGCGGCAAAAATCCGCAAGCTCGCGCTCGGCCGAACGCGAGAAATCAAGCGCCGAGATTTGCGTCAGATCCTTGCTGCTGTGAAAAGGGCCGAGGACGAATTCCACCGTTTGCCGCCAGTCGCGGAGATTGCTCGGCAGCGCCCGCGCGGCAGCCGCATCGGCTTTGCCGCGCGCCGCCTCGCGAATGGCGCGATTTGAGCGAACCAAAGCGGCGAGAAAATCCTCGAGCTCGCCTTCGCGCGCGGCGCGCGGGCCGACGCGCAATTTCTGCCCGCGCGGGGCGGCGTAAAGATCGAGCCCGGTTCCGCCCGCCAGCTTGGCGAGCGGATCGGAGGCCGGCGTATAAAGCCAATGCGCGCCGAGATCGAACGGAACGCCGAACGTCTCGGTGTCGGTGACGCAGCGCCCGCCGATATGATCGGCGGCTTCGAGCAGCGCGAAGCGCTGCCCGGCGGCGGCGACGCGCCGGGCGGCCGCGATGCCGGCCGCGCCGGCCCCGACAATGATGATATCGACGTCGCCGGACGCCGGAACCGCGCCCAACGCAGGCAGCGCCGTCAATGCACCGGCAGCGGCGAGGAACGAGCGGCGGCTAAGCGTCGGCATGGTATCCGAATTGTTGATCGCGATGTCGCTAAATTGCCTGAACGCGCACCGCGCCGCAAATTTCATGGCTAAGATTCCGTAACGTCCGCTTTCGGCGGATGAACCAAATTGCAATGACTCTTTTCTACTCTCCGCGGCAACGCGACGCGCGGCGGCACGCATCGGCCGCAGGCGCGGAGTGCTGGGGACCGTTGGCGTTATGAATTGGATGTTCGCTGGGGTCGGGCGGTTCCTTGCCCATTACCTGGAAAAGCCCGAGGAAGGCTACGAGCCGTTTACGCCGAGCGACGCCGACGCGTTGCGCGCGGTGCTAAAGCCCGGCGACGTTCTTCTCGTCGAAGGCAACAATCACATTTCAGGCGTCATCAAGTACCTTACGCAATCCACCTGGTCGCACGCCGCGCTTTACGTCGGCCCGATCGGCGATCGCGTTACGGATGACGGCGAGCCGCTCGTCCTGGTCGAAGCCAATCTCGGACAGGGCGTCATCGCAGCGCCGCTTTCCAAATATGCGCGCTACCACACGCGCATCTGCCGGCCGACCAATCTGACGGAAGAGGACGCCGCGCGTGTTTGTGCCTATGCGGCCGAGCGCATCGGCTTCGATTACGACGTGAAGAACATCATCGACCTCCTGCGCTATCTGTTTCCGCTGCCGGTGCCGCAACGCTGGCGCCGCCGCATGATCGCGCTGGGCTCCGGGCATCCGACGCGCATCATCTGCTCGGCGCTGATCGCTCAAGCCTTCGAGAACGTGCGCTATCCGATCCTGCCAAAGGTAACCCACGTCGACAGCGAGGCCGCGCGACGGGAAATTCTCGAGATCCGGCACTCGTCGCTGTTCGCGCCGCGCGACTTCGACATCTCGCCCTATTTCGCCGTGGTCAAGCCGACGCTGGTCAAGGGATTCGATTACAAGGCGATGGCGTGGACCGATTTGCCGGTCGCGCCGGCCGAGGTTGCGCTCGTTCCGGAAAATGCCGAGACGCTGACGCCGGCGGCGTAGGACGTGTACTCATAAATCCGGCTCTATGAGAGTGGTTCACTGCCCAGCCTTACCTATTGTTTGACGACACGACCGTGCCGATACCAACTGACCGCGTCCTCAAGCCGATCATCGCCCCAAAACAACTCTCCACCGACCGAGAATGTAGGAGATCCGAAAATACCCAAGGCACGAGCGCGATCGGTTTCTTCGGCCAGCAGCTTGTCGGCGGCTCCGTCCCCGACAAGCTTCAAAACGCGTCCGGGGTCTTGTCCTATCTCGTTGAGACTCTCGCTCAGGTTTGGCTCATCCCCCGTCTCTTGGCCAAGCTGAAGCCAGTGACGATAGGCGGCCCTAATAAAATCGACGCCCCATCCCTCTTGCAGCCCGAGAATGGCCACCTGATTGGCCACGATGGATTGCTTGACAGGATACGGCGCTGGGACTCTCATTCCAATACCGTACATGTCGGCTCGGCGTTGAATATCTCGCCACATGTAAGCAGCTTTTTTGGGTTTGTCCGCAAAGGGAACGTGCTTTATCTCCTGCAAGATTGTAAGCAGGTGAAATGGCCGCCAACGGAATGATATATTTGTTAAACGTTC
>JAICMO010000219.1 GCA_025929185.1 Pseudolabrys sp. | reverse complement strand
GTAATGGGTCTGATCGACGTTTTTGGCGATGTTCAAATTCGGAATTTAACGGACGCCTGGTTGCATGCCGGAGGCAACATCGTCGCCGTGCTCATCGAAATCTACAATTGGTATTCGCGCTACGCCAAAGGAAGTTCGTCCATTATTCCGGGCGGACTGATCATGTCCCTTGTGGTCGTGTTGATCCTCTTGTTTACCGGCTGGAAGGGGTGGGAAATGGTTTACCGACACCACGTCGGGGTGGCCGATCATCCTAGGGCTTAATGCCCGCTGCTCCTCGAGCGCGCAGCAACGGAATCATTTTTGTGGCCTTCCGCAGGTCGTGTTGCATGAAGCCCCGCCCGCGCGTGCGTCCGTTCGCCGTGCCATAGCGCGGATTCGTAGTGCGTGCGCCGTTCACCGCGCGCGCTACGCCAAAGATAAATCATGTCTTCAGCGGCAGCCGGCGTGATCTCTTCAAAGAGGGATGCGAGGCTGAATACGCGTGCCACGGATTGTCCAACGTGCGGATTGATGAAAAGCAGGATGCGCTGCAAGACCTCCGCCGGCATTCCAAGCGCCTTGGCCGCGACGACGATGGGTTCGCCGGACGCATCGCTTACCACGCGCTCCGCCAGCTCACGGCGGATACCGAGCGCCCGTTCGAGCGCCCGCACGAGCATTGCAGTATTGCGGCTTAGTGCTGCGGTTTCGATTTCCCGGATGGTGTCCGCGCCAGCCGCCAATGTTGCTTGCTTCGCCGTCGGAACGAAAGCATCAAGATTGGTCAGTATGAAGCGCCGCTCTTCAGCGTTTGCCGCAAAGAAGGACTCAGTCAACTCCTCTTGGCTCCGGCCACTCATGGGGACCGGCCCCGTGCGTTCCAGTTCAGGGCTGGATACCGCAGGTGCAATCGGCGGTGCGGGAATCTCGTTGAGTGCCAACCGTTCAAGGACGGATGCGGGAGCGGCGGAGTAGTGCGCAAGCCGCCCGCGGACCGCGGCCCGTGTTGCCGCGTCCACGCTTTCGATCAGCCGGCTTGCAAGCTCCACATATTGTGCTTCCTCGGCCTCGGTGTGCGTCGGTCTCTGTACGTAAAGATCGGTTAGGACGCGCAGCAATGTAGGGCGAATATCGACGCCCTCGCGGCATGCGAGATCGAAAAGCCCTTCCAGCGGATAGGCGGACAACGCAACCATGACCACGGCAACGACGAATAACGTGGCACAATAGTCCCGCCGCGTTAGCGGAGCGTTAACCTTGCCGACCCATTAATCGCGTCAGGCGCCGTTCCGGCTGAATAGAGGGCATTTCCCGCGGAACGGATGGGGGACTGCAATGGGCGAAATCATCCGCTTTCCCGGTGATGGGGCTTGTTCGCGTGGCGGCAAATATGTCGACGCCAACACCGAGCCAGCAACGGTCATCATTTTGCCCGTGATACGGGTCGAGCGCGGTCCCGACGGCTCCAACGACTCCGAACCGCACACGGGTAGCGCGCCGGGAAAGCGCCGCAGACGCCGCGCCACGCGCTAGAGCCTTAAGAATTCAAAGCGAAATCGGACGATGGAATCTTCATCGGCGCGATCGGAGCGGTGGCGTCGGTGGGGTCCGATGATCGCGATGGCCTTGCTGCTCACAGGATGCAGCGCCAACTCCGATTTCGGCGAAATCCGCGCCGATCTCGTCAGCGACGATATCCACGATTGGCTCGGCCCTGCCGCGCTCATTGGAAAGCGGATAGTTCCGTCGACCTATGAATTGACCGACGACGAGCGACAGCTTCGCGATCTCGCGTATCCATTGATCGAGCCGCCTTACGACCGGCAGCAATGGTACAGCGTGCTCGGCGAGTACGGCCTCACAGGGTTGGATCGCCGCACTGTATTTCCGCGGGACGCCTACGCGTCACATTTGCTTGACGATGATTATCGCTCGCCATCCGCGCGCTATCAAAAGGTGACCGAGGATGCTCGCAACGATACGGCACGCATGCCGCAGTTTTTCGAAACCGCCGTCCGTGTGCGCGACATGGACGATAAGCGGAGAAAAAGCTTCGCGTACATTCCGGATCTGAAGAAGCGGGAGCGCGTCGAGGCCACCCGACGGATGCGCGAGAACGAACTGATCGTCTCCTGGGTTTGCTCCTCGCTCGATCAGCGCGCAGCGGCCTATCGTTTCGCGCTCGAACGCCTGGTGATTATGACACCGACGCCGCTGGCCGTGGACACCGAGCTCGCCATCAAAGAGATGAAAGCGCGTCTCGCGCAGTACGCGCCCGCTCTTCCCACCGTGCAAATCGCGGCAACGCTCTAATCACCGTGAGGCTTGCGGCAGGGGCGAGGGCCGGCAGTGCGCCGCCGCGATCGTCTGGCGGGCGATCGGCATCAGCCCCGGCTCGGTCGCCAATGCGCGAATGACGATCAGGCCCGTGGTCGTCGGCGACTCGACGATCAATCGGTCGGCGGCGGTTACGTCTTCTTCCTCCGGCATGTCATTGTGCTGTTCGGTCGTCATCAGGTCGAGGTCGACCACGCGCCGGCCGGCGGCCCGGTCGTTGATCGCGTAATAGGCGACATCGTGACGCGTGTAGAAGGAGATGGAGGTATAGGCGAGGCTTACCGGCACCGTGAGCTTGAGCGGTGACTTGCTGATGTCGTAGCGGCAAACGGCGCCGGCGAACGCGGGATCCATGAATGGCATAAGCTCGTGATCGGGCGTAGGCGCGGGCAGGGGGACTACCGTGTTGACGGGCGCGATCGGCGAAATGCGCGCATAAGCATCGTTCGTCGCGGTGCGCGGCAGAATCATAATGGTCGCGAGATGCACGACGCCTCCGAGCAACAGCCCTCCAGCGAGCAGGAGTAGCCACCGGATCATGGGCATGCTTTCGTGTTGATTGCAGGCATGGGCGCTTCGCGGCCGGCCCGCGTCGACACCCCGACCGCTGTGTCATACAGGCGCAGCACGAGCATGTAGCGATCGATGCCTCCGGTCGGCAGCCAATTACCCGGGTTGGCGCGCGGCGCAACCGTGATGTCGAAGCTACCATCGGGCCGGCGCACGATTTCCTGGCTGGTGAACCCGTAGCGGTCGACCGAATTAGGAACCAATGCACCGTCGGGACTATATAGCGTCAACGTCCAGAAGCGGGCAGCAGGCGTGATGCCGGTGAGCACGACGTTGCAGCGCCCGTCGAGCGGATGGCCAGCATCATCGGTCCTGGCCGCGAAAAACACGCCGTCGCCCAGGCTTGTGGGCAAACGCCCGCTGCGCGCAAGCGAGGCCCGCACATAAGGATCGGCATCGATCGTGCCGCTCTTCGGATAAGCCGTCCAACTGCCAAGCTTCAAGGCGTCAAATGCGGCCCCGCGTGTGAGCGCAAGGTACGTCGTGCCGAGCCCGACCAGTGCGGCGATGATCAAGGCAAAAAGCGATCCGAAGAGCAGGCGCACGAACGACTCGCGGGTTGTCCCGGGCGATTAGCGAGGAAAGCGGAGATTACGATGGCGAATGCGTTGGGCCAATCAATTCCGATCGCCGAGATTGAAGTCCTTGCCCTCGAGGGCGGAGGCGAGCGCGTCTACCGAGCCGGCCGCGTTGGCCTGCTTTGTCGTTTTATCCGAAATAGCCGTGGGCATTGGGCCCATGGCGCGCGCGGCCTTGTCCATCATCCGCTCGATACGGACCAGCACCTCGCCGCCGCCTTTGCTGAGGACGGTCGGCCGTGGGGGGAGAACATTCTCCTCGTTCTTCTTTTTCGCCTCGGCGACCTGCTGCTGCTGGCGCGGCGGCGGCACGGGGATGCCGGGCAGTTGTTTGATCTCGATGCCCTGGTGCGCGTATTCCATAATGGCGTGCCAGGTCATCGCGGGCAGTGAGCCGCCCGTCATGCGGTTGGTCGAGGTATAATCGTCGTTGCCCATCCAGACGCCGCAGACGAAATTGCCGGTGTAGCCCATGAACCACGCGTCGCGATAAGCATTCGTCGTGCCGGTCTTGCCGGCAACCGCGATGCCGTCGAGGCGCGCGCGCCGGCCGGTGCCGTTTTCGACGACGCTGTTCATCATCTTGATCATGTCCTGCGCGACGTGCGTTGGCAGTGCCGGCTTGGGCTTGGGCCCGTCGCGGTCGTAGCGCCAGATCAGCTTGCCGCTGCCGGTGCGCACTTCGAGGATCGCGTGCGGCGTTACCTTTTTGCCAAGATTGGGGAAGGTCGCGTAGGCGCCGACGTGCTCGAGCAGGTTCACGGCATCCGCGCCGATCGGCAAGGACGGCGTGTCGGGCAGCGGCGTATGGATGCCCATGTCGCGCGCGGTTTGAATGATGCGGGAGCGACCGAGTTTGGCATTGCCATCGCCGACGATCACCGACAAGCGCACGGCAACGGTGTTGACCGAATGGGTGAGCGCGGTGATGAGCGTCATTGGGCCGCCATAGTGAAGGCCGTAGTTGTGCGGGCACCAGTTGCCGAGACAAATCGGCGCATCGACGACGATCGAGGTTGGCTTCAATCCGTGCTTGAGCGCGGTCGCATAGACGTAAGGCTTGAACGATGAGCCCGGCTGACGCATGGCGTCGACCGCACGATTGAACTGGCTCGCGCCATAATCGCGGCCGCCGACCATCGCACGCACCGCGCCGTCGACATCCATGAGTACGGCAGCGGCTTGTCCCGCGTGATATTCCTGACCATATTGCCGCAGCGAATTTTCCACCGCGTTTTCCGCTTCGCGTTGCAGATTGGGATCGAGCGCGGTGCGCACGACGAACACGCGCTCCGTCATCGTCTTC
>JAICMO010000019.1 GCA_025929185.1 Pseudolabrys sp. | reverse complement strand
TTCCTCGGTTTGCACGTCCTCCCATACGAGCTGGCAGCCGTCCGGCGTCAGGCCGTCGCAATAGTCCTGCGGCGCGTCGATATAGGCGTACGGGTAATACTGACTTCCGGCGATCGCGAGAGCCGTAAGCGCACTGAGGGCGACGAATGTCCGGTATCCGCCGTGGTACCGGACGCGGTAATCCCGCCGCCATACCGAGTAATTCCGGCCGCGAATTGAGGTGTGTCCGATGCCGGTCCCCGGCATGCCGCGCAGTCGGCCGGCCGTCACCGTGTGCCAGCGCGGACCTCGCGGCGTAAATGTGCGCACGGTCGTGGTGGATTTTACGGTCGTCCTGCGATTGATGACCTTGGGCCCGGCGTTCTGCGGGGTCACCACTTTCGGCCCGTTGTTCGGCGGCCGCACAAAGCGGTTCGGCGCATTATGACGCGGAACGTTCTGCTGCACATTATTATGTGTCGGAGCACGCTGCACATTGACATGCGGCGCGGTCCGATGCGGCACGTTCGCATGCGGCGCCGGACGCTGCACCGGCTTCGGAGCGGGCTTCTTTTTTTTATTGTCGTTATTCTGCTGAGCCGAGAGTTCGATGCTGCCGGGGCTCGCGCCCTGCGCGCTCGATTTTGTCGATAGCGAGAGCCCCGCCGCCGCGATTAAACCCGCCGCAAAAAGGCTCGTGCCGATGCTAAATCGGTCGATCATGGTGCCGCCTCCGTATCTCGCCCGTGTCAAATTTCGTTCGCAAGTGTCGCTGCTCCGCGACGCGGACTCAAGCGCGCGCTGACCGCGCATGGCTGGTCTGCCGGGGCTATAGCACCGTGTTGGTCGCCGGGTCGATGACGTGCATGTGCTCGAGATTGGCTCGCAACTGCATGGTCTCGCCGGGACCTTTAGCGGACGCCGGATCGACGCGGCCGCACACTTCCGTGTCGTCGATGTGGAAGTAGACCATCGTCTCCATGCCCATCGGCTCGACCACGTCGAGCATTGCCGAGAATTCATGGCCGGCGCCGGTTTCCTGGCCGCGCGTTTCCGTGATGTGCTCCGGCCGCAGCCCGAACAGCACCTCCTTGCCGGCGTGCCCGCGATAGCGCGCCGTACGGTTTGCCGGGACCGGAAACGTTAGCCTGTCGGTGAGCCGCAGGCGCAAGGCGCCGCTCGCCTCTTCGACACGGGCCGGAATGAAATTCATTGCCGGCGATCCGATGAAGCCCGCCACGAAGCGGGTCTTGGGCTGGTGATAAAGCTCGTTGGGCGCGCCGATCTGCTCGATTTTTCCGGCATTCATGACCACGACGCGATCGGCAAGCGTCATCGCCTCGACCTGATCGTGCGTCACGTAAACGGTCGTGGTCTGCACTTTCTGATGAACGCGCTTGATCTCGGTCCGCATCTGCACGCGCAACTTGGCATCCAGATTGGACAGCGGCTCGTCGAACAGGAACACTTTCGGCTTGCGCACGATGGCGCGGCCCATGGCCACGCGCTGCCGTTGGCCGCCGGAAAGCTGCTTGGGCCGCCGCGACAAAAGCTCGGTAATATCCAGGATGCGGGCGGCGGCCTCGACCCGCTCCTTGATTTCCGCCTTGGGAATTCTCCGCAGCTTGAGGCCGAATGACATGTTTTCGGCGACGGTCATGTGCGGATAAAGCGCGTAGTTCTGAAACACCATCGCGATGTCGCGGTCCTTCGGGGGCAGGTCATTGACGATCTCGCCGCCGATCGCGATCTCACCGGAGGTGATTTCCTCCAAGCCCGCGATCATGCGCAGCGTCGTGCTCTTGCCGCAGCCGGAGGGGCCGACCAGCACGACGAATTCGTGATTCGGGATGTCGAGATTGACGTTGTTGACGGCAAGCACCTCGTCGAAGCGCTTCACCACATTATTCAGTGCAACGTCGGCCATCCCGTTCCTCCCCGGAAGTGTCGTGTCTCGCTCATGCCGGCGACTGCTGCCTCCAGGCTTTCGCTCTGCCCCCCTCTTTCGTGGGGACGAGCGGTGCCATTATCCTTTCGTGGCGCCGGCCGTCAGGCCTGCGATGTAGTAGTCCATCAGGAAGGCGTAGATCACGAGCGGCGGCGCGGCCGCGGTGAGCGCGCCCGCCATCAGCATGCCCCACTTGTACACGTCGGCACGAATGAGGCTGGTCACCGTGCCGACCGTGAGCACCTGTTGGTCCGACGAATAGAGAAACGCCATCGGATAGACGAAGGCAGCCCATGACACGGTGAAGGCGAAGATCGTCGCGGCGATGATGCCGGGCAGCGCCACCGGGATGAAAATCTTCAGCAGCATCTGCATGTGGCCGGCGCCGTCGATGAGCGCGGCTTCATCGAGCTCTTTTGGAATCGACTGAAAATAGCCGATCATGATCCAGGTGCAGAACGGCACGGTCAACGTCGGATAGACCAGCACCATGCCCCAATATGAGTTGAGCAGGCCGATCGCCTTCACGATCTGAAACAACGGTATGAACAGCAGCGTATCCGGCACGAGATAGGTCAAGAAGATGCCGGTGGCGAGAATGCTCGAGCCCCAGAACCGCATCCGGCCGAGCGAAAAGGCGGCGAGGATGCTCACCACCATCGTGATGCAGACGACGCACACCGTCACGATCACGGTGTTCTTGAAGAAGATCAGGAAGTCCGTCTGCGTGAACAGGATCCTGAATTGATCGAGCGTGAAGCCGTCGGCGACGATCCACGGATTCGTCGCCATGTGCGCGACTTCGGCGTCGCTCTTGAGCGACGTCACGATCATGTAGTACGGCGGAATGAGAAAGAAGATCGCGAACAGCACCAGGAAGACGTACGAGGTGATGAGAGCCCAGCGCCGATTGCGGCGCAGGCTCCCGACGAGCGAGACGGCTCGCGTGGTCGGTACCGAGACGGCGGCGGTGCTCATCCGATCTCCCTCCCGCGCTTACGCACGCCGCGAAGGATGAAGATCGCCGCGATCGCCAAAATCGGGAACATGAACAGCGAGGTTGCCGCGCCGAGCGGCAAATCGCCGGAGCGGATGCCGAGCAAGAACGCATAGGTCGCGAACACGTGCGTTGTGTTGCGCGGGCCGCCCGCCGTCATGATCTGCACGATGTCGAAGTTGGCGAACGTGACGATGAGCGAGAACAGCACGGTGATGGAGATGATGTTGCGCATCATCGGCAGCGTGATGTGCACGAATTTCTGCCAGGCATTGGCGCCGTCGATTGACGCCGCCTCATAAAGCTGGTCCGGCACCGATTTGAGCGCCGCCAGGTACATGATGAGGAAGAACGGCGCGCCATACCAGACGTTCACCAGGATGACCGAGAAACGCGCCCAGCCCGGCGCGCTCAGCCAGGGAATTTCATTGAAGCCGAATTGGGTCAAGACCCAGTTGAAC
Source organism: Pseudolabrys sp. (assembly GCA_025929185.1). Taxonomy (GTDB): domain Bacteria; phylum Pseudomonadota; class Alphaproteobacteria; order Rhizobiales; family Xanthobacteraceae; genus Pseudolabrys. The sequence goes on along the minus strand of JAICMO010000019.1, from coordinate 27,034 downwards.
GCCGAATGCGTCGGATCGAACAGCCACCACCAGCCGAGTGAGGAGAGTGCGAGCGGGATCACCCATGGCACCAGCAGCATGCCGCGCCATTTGCGCTGGCCTTTGGTGGGCAGGTTATTGATGAGATGGGCGGTGATCAGTCCGATGATGGCTTTGAAGAACACGGCGGAAATCGCGAAAATCGCCGACTGCTGCACGACCATCCAGAACACATCGCGCGACAGCAGGTAGCTGAAGTTGCCGAGCCCAATGAAGCGGGTCTGCGACTTGTTCAGCATCGACAACCAAATCGAATAAAAGGCCGGATATACGACAAGGCAGACGATGATCAGGATCAGCGGAAGACACATCAAAATTGCAATGGTCGACCGGCGACGCATAAAACGTTGAAAGCCAAATTTTGCAGACGCCGCGCGCGCGCCTTGCAGCCTCGGCACCCATGACGAATGAACGGTGTCGGCCATGCCGTCTGCCGGCCTTGGCGGCCGGTCCCCTCTCAAGACTGCCGATCGGGCATGCCGACCTGCCGGGCCGGCATGCCTCTTGTCGTTATTGACCGAAAACTGCGCTTAGGCGCGCAATGTTCCCTCGAGCTCTTTTTCGGCCCACTTGATCACATCGTCGAGCTTCTCGTTGCCCTGGGTGAACTTGGCCACCATCACGGTATTGATCGCCTGATTGTACATTTGGGCGCCAACTTCCGAGCGCGCGGGCTTGCCGAACATCGAGGTTTCCTCGTCGCCGCGCGGCGGGTAGCTGTACACGACCCCCTTCGGCGGCTCGACCGTCTTCCAGGTATCGATGTCATACATGCTCTTGAACGACGGCAGGTCGTAACCGACCGAGGCCTGGACCAACTGAGCGACCGAACTCTTCTGCGAGATATGAAGCAGAAGGTCTTTCGCCGCCGACTTGTTCTTCGAGAAGCTCCACAGCCCATAGAATTGCGGCAGCTGCCCGACGAAGCGGCCCTTCGGGCCCTTCGGCATGCCGTGAATCCAGATGTTCTTTGCAACATCGGGATTATCGCGCTTGGCGACCGCCCACGAGCTCGGCGGATTCATGATGGCGGAGCCTTTGCCGGAAATGATCCAGCGATTGTTGCCGGCATCATCCCACGCGTAGACTTCCGGCGGGTTCACCGCCATCAGCTTCTTGAGATACTCCATTGCCTTGCGCGTTTCGTCGGAGTTGATCTTGATGTTGTCCTTCTCGTCGACGAACACGACGCCATACGAGTTGAACAAAGCGCCGACCCAATCGACCGCGTCGCTCGCCTGCCCCATCGGCAGGCCGACCGGATGACCTGCCTTGTAGAGCTTCTGCGCACACTCGAGATACAGATCCCAAGTCCATTTGTCGGTTTTCGACTTATCGTATTTCGACTCGTCGGCGGGGAACATGTCCTGCAGATCGACGCCGCAGTGCTGCTTGTACAGGTCGAAACGGGACTGGCAGGGTTTTACCTGGCTTCCGACGGTCGTCGGTATGCCGCGCCAAGTGCCTTTAATCTTGGCGAGATATTCGGCGACCGGGCTGATCGGGCCGTATTGCTTGATGAGTTGATCCGCTACGTCGTTGAGCGGCTCGAGCACGCGCTCGTGAATCCGGATGTTCCAGTCGCGATGGGACATGATGTCGTGCCCCGTGCCGGCTTGCGCTTCGGCCGCGGCGGTCAGCTTGTCCTTCTCGCCTTGCGAGGTGATGTAATCGATGTGCACCTCGACCTTGTTCTTCTCGCCCCATTCATTGCACAGCTTCGTCAATGTGTTATTGGCGCCGGGTACCCAATGGTCCCAGCACCCGAGGTTCAGTTTTCCGGCGGCGTAGGCGCCGCGGACATAGGGGGCGGCAAGGACTGTCGTCGTTGCGAGGGCGGCAGTTTTCAATACGGTTCGGCGATTCGGTCGCGATTGCATCGAAGCGTTCCTCCCTAATTGACAGCGTCGCGAATTAACATTGTGAAAGAAAGCGTATACCGAAAAGCCCGGCCTCGCCTAGCGGGCGCAAACCAATATTTTCGGGACTTTTCTTATGGATACGGTCGGTGCGCGCATTGCGCGGCCGCCGCCTCGTTGGGCCTGTTATATTGCATAACGCTCGCTGTCGCGGCGCTGCCTTGAGAGCCGATTTCCTTTTGCCCGCATGCTCCGCCGCATCGGCCGCACGATATTTTGATCGTGCAACATCGGCAGACCGCCGCCGGCGCAAGTGCCGGCGGGACCGTCATGATGACGGGTCGCCCCGCACCCGAACGTCGCCGTCGATAACGGTTAGAACTGTCTCTGCAATTTGCGGGCGCTCCGGCGAAGCTACAGGCGATCCGATAAAACGCGGGCGAAAATCGCTTTCAATTCCGAACGAGAAAACCCGCGTAACCGCCGAATAAATACCACCAATGCGTCATTGTCGGGCTCATGCGAACGGATTACATTTTTGCAATGAGCGTCGGTTTCTCACGTCGATGTTGCTCAGCATGAGGCCGTGTTTGTTTGTGAAGGCGGGTTATGCGTGGCGTGCGCAACTTTGTTGGCGTACAGCCGCTAAGGGCAAGGGGCACGATCGAAGCTTCTCCCGTCGGCAGGCGTAGCTATTCGTTGGGGCGCAGCCGCCCGCCGTCCAGCCACTCCGTATCAATCAGCGCAACGCAGTCGTGTCGTTCTCGCGGCGGAACGTCGCAGGGCGACGTTAAATCGCGTTCCGTGATCGCCGTTACATTGGCGCGACGCGCGTTCGTGGTATCATGCAAATGAGTAAGGTCGTGGCGCAACAAAGAGTGTTCTGCTGATTTTGTAAGTGGTGTGCGCCAACTTCCGCGATGAACGAATGTGGTGAGGTGAGCCGCAGCAAGGCTTGATCGCAGACTGGAAAGGACCGGATAGCAGCCTGACACCGAGTCCTATTGGCTAAAGTAACCCGGGCTGAAACTACAACTGTGAGGAGGAAGACGGTCGGCGCGAAGCAATCGGATACGGCGGATGGGCCGCCAAGGAGCAGGCCATGTCGTTACGAATCACCACTGCTATCGTCGAGCCGAATATGTTGATCCGGGAAGGACTCACATCTCTGCTTGAGAAGTATTCCTATCGTGTCGTCGGCAGCGCGAACGGAGTTTGCGATTTCGCCGAAAAAGGCTCCCCTTCAGCGCCGAAGCTGGTGCTTGTCGGGGCTGAAACGATCGAGCAGGCGCTGGCCGAGGCCGAGAAGTGCCGCAACTTGTGGCCTGCCAGCAAGATCATGCTGCTCATGGGACCTACCGGCCCCGATGATTATCGGCAAATGATCGACTCGGAAATCGACGGCTGCGTGCCGCTGTCGGTGTCGCGCGACACGCTCATGCGAACGCTCGATTTGATGATGCTGGAGGATGGCAAGATCCTCGTGATGGTCGGCCCGTCCTGCACGCGCATTCAGCCGTTGCTGGAAGCGGCCGAACCGCAGCGCCGCTACGACGAGCACCATAATGGCAACGGCGGAACCGAAATGGGCAACGTCTCGATCATGCGCACGGCAAGCCCTTCACTCGCGTGCATAAGCGGCAGCGACTCCATCGTCGAAGCGACGTCGCGCGCAGGGCAGCCGCGCTCTGTGCCGCGCCTTTCGGAACGAGAGACGCAAATTCTTGACGGCATCGTGTGCGGCTATTCAAACAAGATGATCGCGCGCGTCCGTGGCATCACCGAAGCAACGGTGAAGGTGCACATGAAATCGATTCTGCGAAAAATTCACGTCGCCAACCGGACTCAGGCCGCGGTCTGGGCCATGGAGAATAACTACACGGTGCGCCTGGAAAGGCAGTTGCTTGAGATCGACACCGACGGCGCCGCGGCATAATGCCGGGGCGCCCTCTCCCCTCCAAGGCAGAGAGAAGGCTTCTGGCACGGCGCACGGTCACGCTTAGGCGTTCGGATTGCATGGGCCGTGAGCGGATGGCGCGCGCTGACGCGATTTCCGGTTCATGCCGATCAATCGGCGGCCACGGGGCGCACAATTCGGCAAAGGTTTGATCTTTGCCGAGTAAGCAAAGCCTTTATCCCGTCATCAGCAAAAAAGGGCAGCATTCAGCTGTTCAATTTGCGTTGCATCGCACTACTGACGCCATCGGCCGCCAAGTCCATCAGCGCCATGTCCCAGCAGATTTTAGGCCGGCGCTCGCGGAATGCCAAAACAAACGTTCCATAAGGCAACGGTCGGCACAGGTAGATCGGCCGTGACTGCATTGCTCTGACGCCATGGTGAAGGCAGTGATTGCGCCAACTCGGATCGAAAAACTCGTCGCTTGCCAGGTCAACGCACGTGATGGTCGTCGCGGTTGTGATCGCGCGAACGCTGGCCGTGTTGTGCCGTTGAAGATCGGAATGCGTCAATCCGTCAGCGAACGAATGGGGAAGGCTGGGAAAAAGGGCGCGTTCGATTTCAGTTCGCGCCCGATTGCACAGGGTCACGCCCGCGAGCGAACCGGCAACCAAAGCCTCGACGCGGGCGCACAGCGAAATGAGCGCGTCGTCGAATCCGGTATGCGCGACTTCGAACATGGCGCGGCAACCCGTACCACGGGCGCGCAGAAATGCAGCAGAGTTTTTCGATCGTATCGATGGAGCAAAAGAGGTATCGCGATACGCGTCCGGTCGGTTTCTGCGTCGCAGTCTTGTTGGCACCGGCTGTGCGTCGGCGGAACGGCCGCTCCGACGGCACCGTTTGCAATTAAGAGGTACGGCAGAAAATAATGTCACGCGCAACCGAAAGGCGCATACCCCGAAAGTGACAATTGACCCCGCCGAATGGCTACTGTTTGATTCCTTGACGATGGCTAATTTGAAAAAAGCGCGTGTTGATCGAGGTAATTGCGCGTAACGGGGCATCCATGAAAGACGCGATACTCATTGCTCTCATAGGTTCCAACGCAATACAGAGCGAGGGACTGGTCTCGATTTTGCGTAAGGGAGGATTTTCGCACGTACGCAGCTACAGTTCTGTCGCGGAGTTGTCTCAGGTTCGCTTGCCGACAAACAGACGGATTGTGTGGCTGATCGACGTACGAAAGACGATGAGCGACTTGCTCCAGGCAGTCGGAAAATTACGCGCGGAACATCCCAAATCCAGCGTCGTACTGCTCGCCGACGCATCCGACCATACAGTTATCATGCTGGCCATAGAATGCGGCGTCGACGGAGTCCTGCTCGATAAGATCGGGCGCGAAGCGATGATCAAGTCGTTGGAGCTCGTTGTTTTGGGTGAGAAAGTATTTCCGGCAACCAGCCTTCTGCAGATGTGCAAGCGAAACTCCGAAGTCGTCGTGAGCGACGTAGACGCGAATACGCGATTGCATATGCTGTCGAGCCGTGAGGCCGAGGTCCTGCAAAAGCTAATGGACGGATATCCCAACAAGATCATTGCCCGCCATTGCGGGATCACGGAGTCCACGGTGAAGGTGCATGTAAAGGCAATCTTGCGAAAAATACATGCAAAGAATCGCATACAAGCCGCCGTCTGGGCGCGCAAATACGGCATCAATAATAAGCTGCGTTTGGAAAATCCGAAGCTATCGCCGCCGCTCGGCGCACTGCAGCTCCGGGAAATTCAGGGCAGCGATGACGATCTATCCATCCACCCCGACAAGCTGCCCCCTACGCTAAGCCATCAACATAATGGCTCGAAGTCGTAAACAACGGGCACGAGTCACATCCGCAATTCTTGGCGCCGCTCCGAGCGGGGCAATCGCATGACAGATAAGCGATAAACGTTGAAACGATCGGCTAAAGGGCCGACCACACCGCTTTGATAACGCTGTTAACTGTCTCGTTCAGGGGCTGATTTGTTTCGATTGAAACAATGTTCGCCGAAAATTCGCCGCTTCTTTCCAGTGTCCACCGGCGGCGCACGGCCTCGGAATTCGGCCCACCCTGCTTGATGCGTGCGGCATCGCGGGCGAGCGTCGTTTCAATCGGAGCGATCAGGCGAACGACAAGACCTGCCCGCGGGAGAGACCGATAAATCGATCGTTCCCACAACATGAGCCAGCGCTTCACACGCGAACCGCATGTTCTTATCGCCACATCATCAAAGCAACTGCTGTCGATCGCGCCGATCGTTGCCGCGGGATACCGGTCGCAAATAGCGAGCCCTCCCCCCGCTGAAACGCGCTGCGCGCGCCGAAGAAGAGCACGGCGATCATATGCGAGCAGCGCCATGCGCAGCACGAACAGCAACGAATAACGTTTTTGCTGACGACGTTGGTCGCTTTCATAAGCCCCGCTCGTTTCCCTCGGGTAGAGCCGGCGTGCGACCGGAACCAACATGTGGGCAGTCCATGTCAACGCGGTCGACGGAGGTTTGCCCACATGGAAGCGTACGACATCCAGCTGACGGCTAAAGTGCCCGGCGATCGCGGAGGTCAGCGTCGACTTGCCGGTTGCCTTGGGGCCGACGAGCGCTACGATCATGCCTCCATTCTGAAGCACGAAGTCGCGCCGCCGCTTTATTCGCCCCAAAAACAAAGCCGCCACGTGGCGGAAGCGGCAAAATAGGGCCTGCATGCTTCGATAACGGCGCCGGCCTTTTAGCGCGCGCGCGACGCGCCGGCCAAGTAAAATGAGCGTCCATGGCTTGGCTTTACTGTCGCTGAAAGAGGCAACAACCTTCCACAGCAAAGCCGTATCCAGCTCGGGAAACCACTCTGCGCACAGCCGCGTCGACACCTGTGTTCGAGCTGAGCCTCGCAGCCACATCATTTCATCGGCCATCCTGGCGGCATCCCGCCGTGCCAACAAAATCTCAATCAGGCTGACATGCTTCAGAGCCACGCGAAGAGCAAATATGACGAGTTCCGCCTCGGCGGTTGGAATCCGAACTCCGTTCCAGATTTGAGTTTGATCAAGAAGGGCATCTTCGATCGCAAAGCGATAATTTTTGACCAGGCTGTCACCTGAAACGATCTGGAAATAGACATGGAGATGCAGGAGGCCCCCGCCGTTCTCGTCGAGCGCCAGCACGTGAAACACGCCGGGATGCCCAATCCCCGCGCGAGAGCCGGCCATCTTGAAACCGATCTCCGTGAGAATTGAGTGAAACGCCGAGGCGTGTCGCCGGTCGACGAGCAGATCAACGTCTTCGTCGCCTGAAAGTGCTTCAGCCAGCCGCATATTGCTTTTCCAGTGACAATACCGGACCTGTTTGGCGTCGAGCATCTCAAACAGGCGGCGAAGAAGCGGCTTCATCTGATAGCCTGAGCTGGAAGGCACAAAGCTCCGCGCCGGCGGGAGTGCAGGTTCAGGTGCAACATCGAGGTTGGCAGCTCGATAATTCATGCGATGTCCCGTGAACGGCAATGGTCGGATGCCGCGGTCAAATCATGCCTCCGAGCGATTCACTGCCGGTGTTATCCTCGTCATGAACGGCGCGGCAAGCCCCGGCAACAAACGAAGCCGCGCATGGATGAATTGCGCCATCGCGATATTCCAGATCACAATACTTGCAGCTATGACAAAGGCGACGCCGAAGATGCCAAGCGTGCTGCTCATGACCATACAAATTGCGAATGTGGTGACGGCGCATGCTGTCATGAGCGTGGCCGCCATGCGCTCGTGGCCTGTCATGGTGATCAGGTGCTGTTGCGGGCCGAATGCCGCGCAAACCAGTTGCGCCGAGGCCAACAGAGAAGCCGCGGATGCGCCGTCGGTAAAGCGCGGCCCGAACCAACTTAGCAGCGTCGGCGCCAGTACGACGATCGGAATCGCTACACAGGCTGTCCCCGAAAAAGACAACCACGCGGCCCGCACAGACAATATTTGCAGCGCCGATCTATCCTGTCTCGCGTGAAGGTCCGAGACCGTCGGCGCGAACACAGTCGCAACCGCCATGCGAGGAAGCGCGGCAAGCTGAGCGAGGCTGAAAGCGACAGCAAAGACCCCCGCCTCTCGTGTCCGCCCATCCATTCCAAGGACCATGACGCCCGACCGAGCAAGAAGATTGTCCGCCAGCGTCAAACAAATCAAAGGCAGCGCGAGTGCAACCCACTCACGGATGGCATAGCTGGACGCACGCCCGCTAAGCGCAGGCGGGCGGAGCCGTTTCGCTCCATACAGCGCAACGAGAAATATTGCGATTGAACTCACCAGCAAGGCAGCCGCGGCCGTCGTTGCGTTCATGGTCAAACCGATCCAGGCCGCGCCGATCAAACTCGCGAGGATGACCCCGTCTCGCAAAATACGCTCGGGAGCAAGTGCGAGAACAATGCCGCCGAAAGACCGCACGATCGATGCAGAAACGAGATGAAGCGTCAGGAAGGGCAATGCGACCAGACCGATCTGGAACGCCCGGGCAAGGCCAGGGTGCGTCGCCGAGATGAAGATCTCGATGGTGAGACTGCCAAGCGCCGCGACGACGACGCTCACCAAAGCAGTAGCGCCGATCGCAAACCGTACGGCGCCGTTTACCTCGGACCACCTTTCGCAGCAAAGATACGCCGGAATGAGGCGCACGAGCGAGATATGAAACCCCAGCGTACAAAGGCTGGCTGCCAGCATGATCCATGCGACGACAATCGCGTATTCGCCATAGGCATCGGCGCCGAGAAATCGGGCGGCCACGACCTGGGCAAGGAAAGAGAACCCGGTGCCCGCCCCAAAAATCGCCAAAGCCGTGATGCTCGCGGTTGCAAGGCGCCGGCCGGCCTTGAGTTGCGCAAATGCCTTACCCAGAGACCTCATGGGATGCAGATGTCGATGAGGGAAGAATCGAGCCTTCATCGGTCAATAACAAATCGAAGATCATGAGAAGTGCGATGATCGACAGATCGAGGCGGGCCGTAGCACGCCTGCTTGCCGGGGAGCAGGAGTTGCGCTGAAGGATGCGCCTCGATTTCATCGGCAATCGCCTGGGCTATTCGCAGCGGACTTCCGACGTTCGAACAGCAGACCAGCGGAAGCTTTTTACTCCGCGCGAGTTCGTCCCTCAGTTCTGCGGCAATCGCGACCTGCCGAAGCGTTGTCGAAATGTCGAGTTCGAGCATGCGCGCGATAGGACCCAGCCGACCTAAGCGAGCACGCAGCCGCGCTTCAATTTCCGTCTGCGCCGCATCGATAGAGACAAGGATGTCGGGTTTTGGCAGTCGATCGAGGGCGCCTGAGGTAACCGCGCGAAGGGCAGAGTCGCGGCAAACGGTCGAGCAGAGGGCCGACAAATATCCTTGATCGAAGATGATGATTCGCTCGGAGGAACGAGCGTCCTCCCACCATTTACGCAGCCACAACAGATAGCGCCGATTCCGAACGCGAGTCCAAAGAGGCTGCTCCATCAGCATCGACATGAGCTCGGCCTCAATCGGCCGCTCATGCGACCAGGCAAGAAGTGCTGCGACGGCCCCAAACGCTTTCGCAGCGCGCTTGATGTGGACCTTGAATTGTGCCGGTGGCGACGCCGGGCCATCCGTCCCAAATTGTTCCGATGGCCGCGCGCTCGAGACCACCTCGACTGGATAGCCATGGCTGCGCAGAACCGAGGCGAGAGCATGTGAAAGCGTAGTCTTTCCTACGCCGGATGGCCCGAACAGCTCTACGATCATGCGCTTTCCAAACCCGACATCGTTCGGCACTCCGCTAATGCCGAGCCTCGAAACGCACCTCACTGATCGTAACTTGCACCACGTCTCCCGGTTGCAGTTCGCTGTCTTCATCGACAATCGACTTTTCAGGTCCGTCAATTTCGTGCCGGACGATGACGTATTCGGGCTTGCCGAACTCCTCGCGAGGCTGCGGTGCTCGAGCGCCCGCGAGACGAAGTTTTTCTTCACTTGCCTGAAGCCTGGCTCGTTCCTTGGTGAGCTTCACGCTTGCATCATGCTGCTCGGTCAGCAGCCGGATCTGAAGATCGCTGTCCATCTTCTCAAGCGACCGTGCCAATTCTGCGCGCGCGCGTTTCACCTGGCTCAACCAAGCCGCGGTCTGCAATCTGCGGGTCGACGAAAGCAAAACTGCACGCCGATATTCGGATACGCGCGGGCTGGGCAGATTGCCTTTGCCATAAGCATCCAGTGCTCGCTGCAGATCCTTCGCGTCGGCCTTCGCGCCTTCGTCTTCGGTCTTCTGTTGCTCTGTAAGGACTTCGATCTGGTGGTCAGCCTCCTTGATCGCCTGCAGGTAGTAATCCTTATCGCGACTGAAATCGGCGGCACGGCGAGCCTTTGTGCCTTTCTCAAAGGCGAGAATCTCTGACAGTGTGTTCGCCGGCACCGGGCTTGGAGGCAATGATGCTTTATCAAACGGACCTTTGCCACCGAGCTCCTGGCCAATCCGCCATAGTTGGGCGGATTCTGATGCAACGCCCATCCAGGCAGAGATGTACTCGGTGCGAAGGTTGGGGATATCGGCTGATCCGAGTACGGCGCGGCCCGAATCCACCAGTGTGCCACCAGCGGCAATGACGGCCTGGCGAACAGTCATGCGGGGGCGGAAGACCTGTTCGCCCGGATGCGCGACGTCCCCCGAAACAAAGATCGGCTTGTATTCGACGATTGCGGCTGCCACCTCGTCTGGCTGGATCGCGCGTGACATGTCACGGCCGTCAGGCATACGAATGCTGACAACCTTGCTGGCCAGCGCCATACGGATCCGTTTCCGGATGTCCGAAATCAACACACCTTCCGCATGGATGGTGCCCAAGAGCGGCGCGGATATGGTGCCATCGAGCTGGACGGGAACTCGTTGGCGCAAGTCAGGAGCGTTTGCCACCGAAATTTCAATGACATCGCCGGCTTGAACACGATATTCCGCCTTCGCAACCGCGGAGAAGAGGAGCACGAGTGTGCACAATGCAGCCGCAGCGGAAACGGACAAAGACGATCTAACGGTCATTGTAGTGCTCCCCTTCATCAGGTTGCGTAGCTCGCCTCGCGCCGAACGCGTCCTTGGCCCAGGCGATCGCGCCACCAGTTCACAGTTCGGCAGAGGCCATCTCGCAGCTTCACCCGCGGTCGCCAGCCTGTCGCCGCTGTAAAGCGCGTCGAGTCGGCCAACAACGCACGTACTTCCGAGTGTGCGGGTCTCTTGCGAGCGGGATCGTGCTCGACCGGCTTTCGACAATCGAGCAGTTCGAAAACGATGTCGATCAACTCCCCGATCGTCGTAGCCGTCCCACTGCCCGCGTTGTAGGGACGGCCATATTCGATCGCGAGCGACGCACCGATCGTCAAAAAGGCATCGACCGTATCGTCAACATAGGTAAAGTCGCGAACCGGCGTCGTGTCGCCCACTTGGATCGTGCGCACGCGCTGATCGAGCGCCTGTCTCAGGATCGTGGGAATAATTGCGCGTTCGCTCTGACGCGGACCAAACGTGTTAAATGGACGAACAATCGCGACCGGCAAGCAGAACGACCGCGCATAGGCCTCGGCCATCATATCGGCACCAATTTTGGAAGCCGAATAAGGCGACTGGCCCTGTAGCGGATGCGTTTCTGCGATCGGCATTGTGAGCGCGGTGCCGTAAACCTCGCTCGTGGACGTGTGAATCACCCGGCGAACGCCGTGTTCGCGTGCCGCCTCGAATAGGTTCAGCGATCCGATGATGTTTGTCTCTACATAGGATTGCGTCGCAACGTATGAGTGAGGAATTGCGATCAGCGCCGCCAAGTGAAATACAAGATCCTGGCCGGCCACGATCCGTCGCGTAAAGGCGGCGTCCCGCAGATCGCCGCGCACGGCCTTGATACGCGACCGAACGGTATGCGTTAGCTCGTCCAGCCAGCCAAACGTGTCGAAAGAATTGTACAGCGCAAGGGCGGTCACGTTCGCGCCCCGACTCACGAGCGCCTCGACAAGATGCGAGCCGATGAAGCCGTCAGCTCCGGTCACAAGCACGTTGGCGCCGGAGTAGGCGCCCCTACCGACCGTATCCAAGACGACCACACGGTCGAGTCGCTCATGCGCTGGGTGGTTCACGTTCATGGATCAACCACGGATGTTCAACCGGCGAAACGCTTCGACATCTGTCCGGACCTTTTGGGGTGTCACCCTTGCTAGAGGCGGAGGCACAGGTAATTTGACTGAAATCCCCAGCACTCCGATCACTGCGAGCGTTCCCGCAAGAACCCACTTGAAGTCGGAGAGCAGTGAACGATTGGGGTAGTAGGCGAGATCAACACTCATCTTGATAGGAAACAGAACGCGTCGATAAAACGATGCAGGATCGGAATTGACCGGGTAGAACAAGCACTCATTCCTGAAGGCAGACTGGCTCGGTCCAAAAATCCCCGGAAGGAACTCCAATATGTGTCGATTGGACGGCGTGAAGCAGTCGATGAAGTCGAGGCTCTCGGGCCGAGGGCCCACGATCGCCATCTCGCCGCGCAAGACATTGATCAGCTGAGGAAGCTCGTCGAGCTTGGTGCGCGCGAGAACGCGTCCCACCGTCGTCATGCGCGGATCGTTGGTTAAGGTCAGAGGCAGCCCATGAGAACCGGACTTCACCCCGAACTTGCGGAACTTGAAAATGCGGAAATGGCGCCCTTCGCGACCGAGCCGCACTTGGCTGAACAGCACGGGTCTGCCGGACTCAAGCAGAATGGCGCTGCTTATGAGCAAAATGAGGGGGCTGAAAACGATCAGGGCGACTATGGCGATGCTAACATCGAAGATGCGCCGGATTCGATCAGCGCGGCTGGACTTCTTCGAGATTTCGGGCATTGGCCTGCCTCATTTAAAGCGCGAGCTAAGGAAGCCACGACATACTCAACCTGGCTGTCCTTCATGCGAGCGTGAAGTGGGAGCGTGATCTCGCGGCGGGCGAAAGATTCCGTCTTCTGCAATCGGCGGCCGCGCTGGCGTGTTCTGTAATATGACAACTGGTGGACGGGCGGATAATGCACCGTGGTCTGGATTCCCGCATCGCGGAGCAGACCTGCGATCTCGTCGCGATCTACATCCAAAGGCAAAACGACCGGCATAATGTGATTCGCCGACATGTCGTCCGTCGCGAACGGAACGCATACTGCGGCGCATGTCGCCGCGAGGCCCTCACGATAAAGTCTCGTCAGCGCTTTGCGACGATGATTCCAGTCGCGTAAATATTTGAGTTGGGCCAGGCCGATGGCCGCCCGGAGATCGTCCATTCGATAGTTAAAGCCCAACATCGTGACGTCGTAGTGCGACGATCGATTTCCGAGCCGCTGGATCGTATCGCTCGTCATTCCGTGTCCGCGCATCTGGCGGACACGGGCGAGGACAACGGGATCTTTCGCAAAGACGGCACCGCCTTCTGCGGTCGTCATGTTTTTGTTGCCGTAGAAGCTGAAAGCCGCTGCGTCGCCGTATTTTCCGACTTCATCGACGCCGATCGCGTGAGCCGTATCCTCGATCAGCAGAAGACCTTTGCGGGCCGCGAAGTTTGCCCACGCATTCCTGTCGCTGAGATATCCGGCGTAGTGCATCAGCATTACGGCACGGGTCCGGCTCGTGCATTTAGACTCTGCGTCGGATAGCGACATAAGCGGCCGTTCGACCGACTCGATATCGACGAAAACCGGCTTCGCACCGACGTAAAGAACGGAATTAGCGGTGGCGACAAAGGTGAGCGATGGGAGCAATACCTCGTCGCCGGGCCCGATCTCGAGAGCCTTGAGGGCAAGATGGAGCGCTGCGGTACAAGAATTGACGGCTACGCAATCGGGGACACCATGCAAGGCAGCAAAGGCCTGCTCGAATGCCCGCACGCGCGGGCCCATTGTTATCCATCCGCCGTCGATAACCTCACTGATCGCAGACTTCTCCTCTGCTCCCAGCATCGGTTCTGCGACAAACAACATGGGCTCTTCTCCTCGTTGCGCACCTGTTCGATCGCCAGCCGGACCGCGGCACGGCGAGCATATTCACGCCGCGGCCACGACCTGAAACGCAGGAGCTTGATTGTCCCATGAGAGTTCCTGAGCGGTCTGGAAGTCTTCGACGCGGCCTATATCGAGCCAAAACCCGTCATGCAGGTAGGTGTAGGCCGGCAGATCTCTGGCAAGCATGCGAAGAATGAGGTCGTCGAAGCCGAATGGGACGCCGGCCGGTATGTGCTCGAGGACCTGCGGCTCCATGCAATAGATCCCCATGCTCACCTGATTTGTAAGAATCGGCTTTTCCCGGAAGCTCTTTATGCGGCCGCCGAATTGCTCCATGACGCCAAACTCCATTTTCGTCTTGCGCACCGCCGTTGCGACGGTGATGTGGCCGCCCCTGTTTCTGTGCGTTTGAACGAAGTCGTGGATATTGAGGTCGGTGAGCACGTCGCCATTGATGACCAGAAAGGTCTTCTGGAGCTCTTCCCGAAGCAAGGTAAGCGGACCTATCGTCCCGAGGGCTTCTTTTTCTTCGGTGTATTTGATGCGCATATCCCACTGGCTGCCGTCGCCGAACACGCTCCTGATCAGATTGCCGAGATAGCCGGTCGTTATGTAAACGTCCTGGATATCGTTGCGGCGTAGCCATTTCAGAAGAAGTTCAAGAACAGGTTGCGCCTTCACCGGCATGAGCGGCTTGGGCAACACCATCGTGTAAGGGCGGAGTCGCGTCCCCTGTCCGCCACACTGAATGACAACTCTCACAGCCGCCCTCCTATTAATCGAGCAATCCGCGCAACGACATTTTATTTTTAAATGTTATCGGTTCTTTCACCTCGAATAAGTGCGCAGAAGGAGGATGGCGCGACCTACCCACGCCCGCCGAGCGATGATCGCGCACGTCCGAGGGAGTAGCTTGGTAGTACACCGTACGGACTGCTTGCCCCCGACTGAAACGGCAAAAGAACAATTCGTCGCGCTTGCCGCAGCCAACGAACTTTCAACACCCGCTACCAGCCTATCGGTATTGCTGGATCGCAAATGCCACGGCCGGCTTCGAACTGGGCAAGTAATTGCGGTAGGCGAAATCGCGCCCCCGCGCGGAATCAATAAGGATTTTCAGATACAAGCCGATTTCGCGATAACGCCTCATCCACGTGCCAATGAAGCGCGGGTTTAACGATTTCGATAGCGGCAGAACCTCGCAATCGAACAGGTCATTCAACTCCGTGAAGTATGTAATTATCTTTCGATCCTCGTCGCGAACGCGGAACCGAACACGCTTTGAAATTCCGAGGCTGTTCCAGTTGACCTGAAGAATGCACATTACAAAAACGCCGGCACGAGCGTGGATCTGTATCGGATTGCCGGCGTCGTCCCAGCTTTCGAGCTTGCGAAAGCGCCTGTTGAAGATATCGAGCTCGTAAGCGGCGTCTCCGGACTTGCTGTGCGCCACAAGGGTGATCGGCTTTCCACGGAAGAGACGGCGGATGAAGAAGGGGGTGCCGGCGAACAATTGCTCGGCGTACCGTGCGACAGTGGTTTCTTTCAGGACGATCCGGTCCTCCTGCCGCATCGTTTCGGAAATGGCGCGAAGCTTGTCCTTCTTGTAAGCCTCAATATGTTCATCGAGAGAAGTGTACCAATCCTTCTCGCTCAGAATAAATCCTTTCGCGTCATCCCAGCCGTCGCCCGGTGCACAGACGACACATCGAGGATCCGCGATCCTATGCTCGTCAAAATAAGCTCTAACCCGGACGCCAAGGTTCAGATACTTGTTGAATTGCTCCGTCTCCGGATGAAGGTAGCAGTTATTGCTGGCGAACGGAATCGCGTAGGTTGGTTTCACGGCAAGCGCGAAGTCGGCGAATTCCACGTTGTACTTGGCCTGGTCGTCAACATGGACTCCGCCCCGATCGACGATCTCATAGCAGAGTCTCGAGTTGGCCGAGCTGTGGCTCCGCAAGAGGAAATCGACCTTTGGATGCCGCCGCATAATTTGCTTAAGCGGAGCCCCCATGATTTTGCAGTCATTCGCGTTCATGATGATCTTGCCGTCCGCGGCGATCATGAGCACGGAGTCGGGAAAGTGTCCGAATTGGTAGCTGGTGATCTCGAAATTCGTGGCAACGCGGAATGGCTTGGCGTGGGTCAATTCGACGATATTAGTGCAACCCATATCCCTCAGGTCGTTGTAGATCCTCCGATCCGGCGTCCGCGGGATCAAAATGCAACGCCCTAAGCCGAGCCGACGCAAAGTCGGCGCGTGGAAATGATCCCAGTGCATGTGGGTCAAGTAGATGTAGTCGGGGGCAAGTTCATCGACGAGCCCGTCAGGCACCGGCGGATAATTCCACCAGGAACGCCAATACGCGGAGCCGACAAGCCACGGATCACAAAGGAGCTGTTTTCCGCCGCTCGTCACCTCGAGACAAGCGTGCCCGAGGATTCTGAATTTCATTGTCTGCTCCTAGCATTTTCACGCCGTCAAATGCCAGCCAAGGTTTATCTCGAGGACCCTGCCGTCGTTGTCATTGGGCAAATGTGTAAGCCCATAATCGGCGACATAAAGATTCATCGCCGATGGATCGTCGTTGGGCGCGCTTGTTGGCGCGAACGCAATGTCCTTCACCGCAACATGGGTCCCGCTAACCGGATTCCGGTAGGCGCTCAGGTCGATCGTGTCGAGAATGGTTCCGGCGCGATCGACAACCCAAATGTTCGAGCTGAAACCGCCGCCGACGAAGAAAACGTCGTGCTGCGGATCATAGGCAAGGGCTTCCATGTCCCTGACGACGTCCGGAACCGTCGTCACTGAAACGGGAGTTCCGGTGCTCGTGACTTCCACAATCTGGTGCGATGGCGTCCCGTTTGCGATGAAAATGTCTCCGTTATTCGGGTTGATCGCAATGTCTTCGGGGTCCGTCCCGCCAACGGGCCTCGTCGCGAACTCACCGAGCTTGACCGTCGGGTTTGCCGGATCCACCCAGAAAATTTTATCGAGATCGTCGTCTGAAATGTACATAAGGCCGTTCAGCGGGTTGTAAGCGAGGCCGGTCGGCTCTTTCGTAAAATTTTCCAGATCGAATCTGAACGCATCTCCTTGCGGAGAGCCATCTAGGTTCAGCGCAAAAAGATTGTTTGTGCTGTTGTACGGAGGCTCGTCGACCTCGGAGTCGGAGAGAAAGAGAGTCCCCGGCTGGCCGCCATGTTCAGGAACCCATACGATTCCGGCCGGATCGACGGCACCGATGTTGGCGCCGAAGCCAATGCGGGTATCTGTGGCGTTGACAAGAGTCGGCGTCGATATGGGCACCGGATCGTACTGCTGGACGCTAACCGACACAGCCTCTTCGGTCGTCCCGCCAAAGCCGTCCGATATGGTCGTCGTGAATGCATCGCTGCCGACATAGCCACTATCGGGCGTGTAGGTGAATGTGCCGACGATCGGGTCGAACGTCACAGATCCATGCGCCGGGCCAAAATTGTCTTTGATCGCGTAAGCGAGAGGATCCCCATTGGCATCGGTGGCATTCAGGTCCATTGCAGCCGAATGAATGCCTGCTTTCGTAACGAAGCTCATGCTCGCCGGCGCTACGGGCGCGCTATTCCCGATGTTGTCGTCAACAATCGAAAAGTTTGCGGCTGTAAGCTGCACGTCCGTTGGAAAAGTCGCGATGACCTCGCCTACGAATGCAGGTCCCGCGCCATCCTTGTCCCACATCAGCGTGAAAGTAGTCGAATTGTAAAGAAACTGGCCGTGCCCCGATACGGTGCCCTGAAATTCGATACCTTTGCCCGTGATCGTGGCGAAATATGAGGGATCAAGCGACCCCGAGGTCATACCGCGGCCTTCTCGAAAACCGTAGTCGCTCGCAAGAACTCCTATGTGATCTTCCGATGCCGCAAAATCGGTTATTCTGTCGGCATCGACCGGGTTCGGCCCGCTCAACTGGAATGTATCCGCTCCGGCGCCGCCGTCGAGATAATCCTTGCCCGCACCGCCGATGATGTAGTCGTTCCCGCCCCCTCCGGAAATGATGTCCGAACCGCCGTTTCCAATAAGCACGTTTGCGGCGTCATTGCCTTTGATGCGGTTATCAAGATCATTGCCGGTGCCGTTGATGCTCGCGGTGCCTGTAAGAGCCAGCTTTTCCACGAAATCGCCGAGCGTGTAACTGATTGTGGACTCGACGGTGTCGATGCCCCCTCCGCTCAACTCCGTTACAACGTCATTGATGTTGTCGACCCTGTAAAGATCGTCGCCCATTCCGCCGATCATCAAATCCGCGCCGGCGCCGCCGTCCAAGACATCGTTTCCCGAGCTGCCAAAAAGCTGATCGTCGCCGGCAAGTCCGTACAGGCGATGATGTGCGCCGATCCTTCCATCCAGCACATCGTTTCCCGAGGAACCGATAAGATCTTCATTCGCCGACGTTCCGATCTTTTGCACCATGGCTCATGATCCTCCAGGTTTGAAGCGGCACAGGCGCGCACACCGTCTCGCGATCCAGACCAAAATCGAAACTATTTCGGCGACTACGAGATTTCTCACGTGGCGCGCATCCGCTCTCACGTCGCGCACACGCAATGACACGAGCCGCTCGCATTGTACGACCACTTCGCGGAATTGCGACTTGCTCAAAAGAGTAGCGGCATGAGGTGCGCACAGGTACTCGGCGCGCGGAAAGGAGTAGGTCGGTATTACTACGAACGAACGGAACGCAGGCGGTTTACAGGCATATCGTTCAATGCAATCGTCGTTTTTCGACGCGGCCGTCGCTGAGCAAATGCGTTGGCGAAAAAACTCTGCGGCGGCGCCAGGTCACGTGAATCCACCGGTAACCGGGACAGTGCGTGATGCCCGATGTGCTTCTTGCCTTGGGACTTCTTTTGTCTACGGCCACTCAGCTCAGACCGGGCGGATCGCCCATCGGTCCGGGCGAGATATGCATACTGTTGTGGCTGGGTGTGGTCTTCGCCCGCCGTATAGGCCGGCCAATAACCGCAAGCGCCGCCACTTATCCGGTAATCGCCTTCGGTCTCGTGCTTATTCTTTCGGAAAGCGCGGGATTTATGATGGGAATGGCGATCGAACCTTTCTTTGACGTACCGTCAATTGTGCACGACGTCGTGGCTTACACGTTTCTTATTTCGGCGACGGTTATCATTTCGATCGAGATGAAGGACGATCGGCGTCGTATGCGGGTGGCCTGGCTGCTTAGCTCTTCTGGCGCGCTCGCTCTCCTGCTCCAGCTTGGCGACGCCAAGGGCTGGGTCGATGTGCCCGGTATCGATCCATGGCACTTCGATCGCGTCAGAGGATGGTCGGAGGACCCGAATCAACTCGGCTTTGTAACCGCTTTTCTTGTTCTTCTTGCCGTTTATCTGGCCGCAAGATCGAAACGTATTGTCGAAGCCTCGGCGGCCATCTTCTGCTGTGCTGTCGCTCTTGTGACTGGCGTTCTTACGAAGAGCGACACCTTCACCGTATGCATTGCCACGGCAACTCTCGTATTCCTGCTCATAACTTGCCGAAACTGGCTGCTCGCTCCGCGCGGGTCGCCGCGTGCGGCAGTTGCGTGCATAGGCTTGCTTGCCGCGCCGCTCGTGCTCGCCGCGGCGCTGCCCTTCACTTCAGCGTTTACATCAGCTGGCGAAACCTACTCGGAAGACCTCTATTACAAGGACAATCAGGGTGATACGCGCCTGATGCTTTGGAAAGAGGCCTTGGAAAAAGGCCTGGATTCTAAATTGGTCGGCATGGGGCCGGGACCACATCTTGTCAAAAAAGCTTTCAAGCGGCCGCCGCCCGACAAATTCGAATCGCACAACACGCCTTTGGAGCTATTTACTCAGGGCGGGCTCATTGCCTCGCTTGCGTTTATAGCCTTTGCCGGTTGGGCGGTATTTCAGACTTGCCGCGCGGGGATTAATTCACTCGCGGCGCTGTCCTGCGGTCTGCTCGTCTTCAGCTTGTTCCATTTCGTCCTTCGTCACCCGATCTTCTGGTTTGGCATCGTTCTTTGCCTCCTGGAAGCGGACCGCGTGTTGCGGGGGGCCAGGGAGACTCGACATCCGGTAGTCACACGCGTTGCGGAAGTTTCGTCAGCCAAGTGGGCATTATCATGAGTGCACATCAAGAAGCATCCAACATTCACGACATCGCCGGCGCGCTTCGCCGCCGCTGGAAAATGATCACGGCTCTCGGACTTGTCGCCGCCTTTCTGGCCGCGGCCGTGGGATTCATCTTGCCCCCACGCTATACCGCCAAATCGCAGATCGTGCTCGAGATACCAGGCACTCCCACCACCCTCGGCTGGCTGGACGACGCGGCGGTAGAGACTCGCGTCCAGTTGCTCATGTCGGGCGCTCATCTCAAGCGCCTGCATGAGAGCCTCGCTTCCGACACTGAGCATCCAACCGCGGCCCGCATTTCATACGATGTCCTCGAACACAATCTTAATGTGTACAAAGAAATCCATTCGCGCGTGATCGCGGTGACATACACCGACAATAACCCTGAGATCGCAGCCTTCGTGGCAAATAAGAGCGCCGAACTCTATCTCGACACGCTTGCAGACCAATCGCGCAGCGAGCGGGGCGACATAAAAGCACTGGACGCGCAGATTCCCGCCGTGCGGGCGCAAGTGCAAAGGGCGAAGGCAGCCGTGCAAGCATACCGGGCCGCATCGATCTCCACTGGATCAAAGGTTGCCGACTCCAGTGGAAAAACCATACAGCCGACGAACCGTGATGCGCGTCTAGCCGATGCGAAGTTGCGGGATTTGGAACGCGAAGCAGCCGCAGCGACGCAATTCTATGACAATCTCGTGAAGCGCCGGCAAGATTTGGCCTCGCAAGAAGTGCCGCCTCCCGAGGTGAGGATCGCCTCGGTAGCGATACCCCCCGAGCAGCCAAGTTCGCTCAATCCTTTGCTGTTCCTCCCACCCGCCTTGGTCTTCGCCTTGATCATGGGCGCCTTCCTGGCGATTACACTCGAGCGGCTCGATACCACCGTTCGCAACCAGCAAGACGTGGCCAATGCCCTTGGAATTCCATGCGTCGCGCTCGTCCCGAAGTACGAAGGCGCCTCCCTATCGCGGTGGTACTCACGGAAGAGTTCTTTCAAAGGTGGTCCCGCGCCCTATCTATCGTTCCTGAAAAATCCGTTTTCGCCTTACAGCGAAGCGATTCGCTCTACCGTGATTTCCACGCTGGAGCAGGCACAGAAGAAAGGGCATCCGCAGACCGTCATCGTCACTTCCAGCGTTCAAGGGGAAGGCAAGACGACGCTCGCCGTCAGCTTTGCCACCTACGCTGCGCAGCTTGGGCGCAAAGTCCTGTTGATCGATTTCGATTTCAGGAAGCCAGGCGTCCTTGAGCACCTCGCCGGCTCGGACGAAACAGGGACGCTCGAATTGCTTGCAGGGCGCCCGGCCGCTGATCTCATCAAGCATCATGCGGAACTGGGGATCGATTATTTGCCGTTACCCCGCCACTGGATCGATCCGTTGCCCCTTCTACAATGCCCGAATCTTCCCGAGTTGCTACAGCAACTTCGGGGCCGCTACGACTGCGTCGTGATCGACAGTGCTCCGCTCCTTGGCACCACTGAGACGCGGCTGCTCAGCATGATGGCTGATAAGGTCGTCCTCGCCGTCCGGTGGGGTTCAACGCGCCAAGACATAATGCAGCACGCATTCCGGCAGTTGCAGACGCTTGGTGAGACTCACGACAACAAGCGCGCGGTTGCGGTAATCACGAGGGTCGATCTGAAACTTCATTCGCGCTACCGCTTCGGCGATGTGGGCGAAGTTCTCGTGCGCTTTCCTTACCCGCAGGCACAAGCTCGTCAGATCTGACGCGGGGCGGACGTCCTCGAGGCTCTCCGGCGGAGATTTCAACCCGCAATAATCTTTGCTGGTCGAGTCTGAAGTGTTGGAACTTCGCCCAGCAGCTCTGTGTAGAGCGCCGCGTGCTTTTCCACGATTGCCGTCAAGCTGAACTGTCGTTTTGCGAGCTCGAGCGCGCGTGACGTCATGGCGGATACGACATCTCGATTTCCGAGTGTTTCAATAATGCCTTTTGCCAGGGCCTCAGGCGCATGCGGGGGCACCAGACGTCCATTCCACCGGTCCCGAATGAGCGCGCAACACCCCGGCATGCTCGTCGCAACAATCGGAACGCGGGCCATCGCCGCCTCCAGGAGAGCGCGTGGAACGCCCTCTGCATATTCAGTCGGAAAGGCAAAGACATCCGCTGCCCGCAGGAGCGCCGGAATGTCCGAGCGGGGTCCCGTCGTGATGACGTAAGAGGCATGGGCATTCAGCTCCGCTTGTGAGACTGCCCATGGGCCTTCGCTTTCCCGCGGACCGACAAGAAGAAACCGAACCGCCGGCCGTTCCGCATGGACGAGCGCTGCCGCCCTGAGCAAGGTTGGAATGCCTTTCTGCCGCGTCATGCGTCCGATCGTGATGACGATCTCGGCATCCGAAAGACCGAGACTCCGCCTTATGTTCTCGCGCGAAGCCGAGGCCGCAAGGGCGCGTTCAAATCCCTCCGCATCAATGCCCCCGCCGCCAGCTGGGATCACCACGCCGTTTTTTCCTGTAATCCCACACCGGTCGAAGAATGCGCGATCGCTGTCTATTTCGAAGACGGTCGCGGCTGTCGATGCAGAGGCGAAGCGATGAAATATCCGGTAGGCAGGGCGTAACGCCACTGCGGCCGCCGACCCGGACGAATAAACCCATCCACGGCCGCAAATCGTGCGAATCGTCTTGGTTCCGGCATTCGCTAGGCGCGCTGCCAACGGAAGCATCAGGCACGGCTTTGCGTCATACGCCTGCGCCAGGTCCGGCCGGAGGTCTTCCAGCAGGCTGGCCAGGGCGCGTATGGACTGCAGGTCGGATAACGGATTCAGGAAACGGGCAAAATCGAACCGGCGAAACTCGATACCGGCTTCCCGAAACGGCTTGGCAGGACCGCTTCCCGCCGCCGTGACGCGAAAACCGCGACGCTGTGTGGCCCACAGGAATGGGATACGCGAGTGATGATCTTCGCCACCGACGTACAGAACATGGCCTGACACAGACGGTTCCCCTCTTATCAATTCAGTGCAACGGCCACGACACGGATTGCGAAGCGCCGCCCCACTCTGCGGTGCGATGGCACTTCAATGCGCACCAGCGCGAGACTGGGAAAAGTACGAAGAATAGACGGTTTTAAGCCCCAGATCGGCGCGTGCCTGAGGCGTGGACAGCGTGGGACATGCGACACGCTGCTGGCTCCAGGAGTACGTCATATCGAACGGGCGCTTACCGACGGGCACATTCGCATCCCAAATTTCCAGCATCTTGCGTGTTTCGGCCACCGAGGGCAGACGATAATAGCGGTCCTTCGTCATTGCGCAGCTTTGGCCAAAGGCTTGAAACACCGGCACGATTCGAGTGGCGGGAATTCCGGCTGACAGTGCATGCCTAATTCTCTTTTCGAGCGCCCTATAGTCGCAGCCCGTTTGCTCATTCTTCCGATTACAGGGATAGGGATCGACTCCGATATAATCGGCCGCGTCCTTCATCTGCACGAATTCGTCAGGACCTGCGGCTCCGTTAAGAACGACAATGAATGTCTTGGCTTGCGGGTCGATCGCGTGAACCAAGGAGGTACGCTCGGCAACGCGGGCGGCAGCGTCCCGACAAATTGCGGGGTGCGGCTCGTCAGAAATGAAGTAAATGCCGCTAAACTTCGGATTGTTCTTGAGCGCGGCGACAATCTTTTGCACCTCCGCGTCGCTCTTCTGCCATTGGCACGCGGTGTTAAAGCCGTTTCCAAGCCAATAGACGCCTTTCACGCCTTCCGGAAGCGCTGCAAGAATTGCCATTTTGCCGACATCGATAAGATTGAAGCCGACAGCGGCGGCATCGCGAAAGTCGCCGTGCACGTTTACGGCGAGATGCAGCGGGCCGGGCTTCGCAGGATCCGCGGGCGCCGAAGACACAAACGACGCCCAAAGAACGGATGATGCGATAGCAAGAAATGTCGAACGTGTAAGCATACGCATGAACGCTCCGACGCGTTGGCGATTGTTGCTCCCGGTTGCAGGATAGGCATTTCTGGGCGGCCGGTTAAGGCTTCCGGCAGCCGACAATGTGAGTACTACTTTTTTTAAACGCGGGCCTGTGTGCCGCCCGATTCTCGAACGGGGATCCGCCGGTCGTACCACCTCGGTACAGTTGGCAATCGGTCGAATCTAATCGACACATAACTGATGCACGGCACCGCTCGTACGCACGTCGGGACAGCCAACCCATCGCGTTTCGCAGACCGCTCAATACTGGATCGATGTGAATGACTGAAACGCGGCGGCGAGCAGCATCCCCGTGTCCCGATTGCGCAGTGAGATACGTATGACAAGTACCCGCTTTTCAAATTCCGGCCCCCGATTTCTTCCGCTCCTGCGCGAATGCCGGGCCGGGATCGTTAGCGTCGCGATCTTCAGCGCGCTCGTTAACATGCTGTACCTGACCGGCTCCTTCTACATGTTGCAAATCTACGACCGCGTAATACCCAGCCGCAGCATCCCTACCCTCGTGGCACTCTCGCTCCTCGCCGCGATGCTGTATGTTTTCCAAGCCGCGTTGGATTTTTGCCGCATGCGCATTCTGGTGCGCACTGCGCGGTGCTTCGATGAAAAACTTGGTCCGCGCGTATTTCGTATCATCGCCCGCCCTTCGATATCGGCGCACGCAAAAACGACAAATCTCCAACCCTTGCGTGACTTGGATCAAGTTCGAAGTTTTCTTTCCGGAAGCGGACCGCTTGGTTTCCTCGATCTTCCTTGGATGCCGCTCTATCTCGTAATCTGCTTCATGTTTCATCCACTTATCGGAATTGCGGCATCGGGCGGTGCGCTCGTCCTGATTTGCCTCACACTATGCTCCGAAGCGCTTACCCGCCGCCCTGTGCAGGCTTCGGCCGGTTTGGCGACCACACGCGCCAGGCTTGCAGATTCCGCGCGCAGAAATGCAGAAGTTATCGCCGCCATGGGGATGGTGCCCTCGATGGAAAGTCTTTGGAGGGACTTCAACCTGAAGCATCTCGATGCGCACATTCGCGCCAGCGACGTCGCAGGTGGATTCGGCGGATTTTCCAAAACTGCACGAATGGCCCTGCAGTCGGGCGTGCTGGGGATCGGCGCTTACCTGGTGATCGAAGATTATGCGTCGCCGGGCATCATAATCGCGGGGTCAATTCTGTCGGCGCGTGCCCTAGCCCCTATCGATCAGGTTCTCGCTCACTGGAGAGGATATGTCGGCGCCAGGCAAAGCTGGGCGAGGTTGCGCGGACTTTTGGCCTCGTTCCCAACGACCGACGCGGCAATGTGTCTGCCGGAACCCCGATCCACTCTTTCCGTAGAAAAGATCAGCGTCGCGCCACCTAGCGGGGAGAGGATTGTCGTTCGAGATCTCTCGCTGTCGCTACGAGCGGGCGGCGCAGTGGGGATCATCGGCCCAAGCGGATCCGGCAAGTCCTCCCTCGCTCGCGCTCTGGTCGGAATCTGGCGTCCCATCTCGGGAAGCATACGACTGGACGGCGCCACGCTTGATCAATGGCCTGCGGATTTTCTTGGGCGTCACATTGGTTACATGCCGCAAAACATCGAGCTGCTTGACGGCACAATCAAACAGAATATCGCGCGGTTCGAGCGCGACCCCGATAGCGAGGCTGTAATACGCGCCGCCGAGCGCGCCGGCGTTCACGATACCATCGTGCGGCTTCCCAAAGGGTACGAGACGCCTGTCGGAGAAGACGGCCTTTGTCTCTCAGGAGGGCAACGGCAGCGCGTTGCACTCGCGCGCGCGCTTTATAGAGAACCATTCCTCCTGGTGCTTGATGAACCGAACTCAAATCTCGATGGAGATGGCGAACAAGCCTTGGCGGCCGCCATCGCAGACGCGCGCGCGCGCGGGGCCGTCGTGCTGATCATAACGCAGCGTCCAAGCGCGTTGGCAGGCGTCGACCAAGTACTCGTCATGGCCGACGGGGCGGCCAGGGCCGCGGGTCCGAAAGAAGAGGTGTTCCGCCGGGTCATTCATTCGGTTCAACGTTGAGGAACGGTCACAATGCCCGACGAGATCAATAAAGCGGCTTTACAGTCGATCCGAAGGACTTTGTGGATTGGAACTGCGATTGCCGCGCTTCTTTCATTCGGTATAGGCGGCTGGGCGGCAACGACGGAACTGTCGGGCGCCATCATTGCAACAGGTACGCTTGTCGTCGATTCAAACGTCAAGAAAGTGCAGCATCCGACCGGAGGCATTGTCAGCGAACTGGACGCGCGCGAGGGCGAAGTCGTTGCGGCGGGCGATATCCTTGTCCGCCTCGACGACACGGTTCCGCGGGCAAATGTCGCTATCATTTCGAAGAGCATCGACGAACTCACAGCGCGACAGGCTCGTCTGCAAGCGGAGCAAAACGGCAGCAAGACGGTCATCTTTCCAGATGAATTGATCTCGCGCATGGCCGATCCAACTGTCGCACGATTAGTGCATGACGAAACCCATTTGTTCGAAATCCGGGCAAAAGCGCGCTTAGGCCTCGTTGCGCAATTGAGAGAACGTATCGATCAACTCCATCAACAGATCTCAGGCCTATCGGATGAAATTGTAGCGAAGAAACGCGAGATTGATTTAATCGCGCAAGAGCTCAAGGGTGTGCGCGAGCTTTGGCAGAAAAATCTCATTCAGATGACGCGGCTGACCGCATTAGAGCGGGAGGCGGCGCGGCTCGAGGGAGAGCGTGGCGCATTGGTGTCGTCGGTTGCGCAAGCAAACGCCAAGATTTCGGAAACGGAACTTCAGATCATCCAGATCGACGAGGACCTGCGCAAAGAGGTTGGCAAAGACCTAGGCGAGATTCGAAGCAAGCTTTCCGAACTGGTGGAGAAGAAGGTCGCGGCCGAAGATCAGTTAAAGCGGGTGGACATCCGTGCGCCGCTCGACGGTATCGTTCATCAGCTCTCAGTTCACACCGTGGGAGGTGTCATCAATCCTGGCGAACCCATCATGTTTATTGTACCCAAGTTGGACGCCCTCCTGGTCGAATCAAAGATTCTCCCTCAGGACATCGATCAGGTCCACGTCGGCCAGGAGGTGCTGCTGCGTTTTTCGGCGTTCAACCGGCGCACAACGCCGGAGCTGAAGGGCACCGTGAG
>JAICMO010000109.1 GCA_025929185.1 Pseudolabrys sp. | reverse complement strand
GGACGCACGCCGCCGGGAAGTTTCTCCGGCTTGGGCGTGACCGGGCCTTCCAGATACTGGAAGCCGAGCTTGTCGCGCCCGTTCTCGTCCTTTTCGACGACGACGCGCACGTGACCGCCGGCCTTGAGATGGCCGAACAGCACCTCGTCGGCGAGCGGCTTCTTGATGTGCTCCTGGATCACGCGCGCCATTGGCCGCGCGCCCATAAGTTCGTCGTAACCGTTGGCGATAACCCAGCGAGTCGCCTCCTCCGACAGTTCGATCGTCACATTGCGGTCGCCGAGCTGCGCTTCGAGTTGCAGCACGAACTTTTCCACGACCTGCTTGATGATCTCCTGCGACAAATGGCCAAACGTGATGATCGCATCGAGGCGATTGCGGAATTCAGGCGCGAACATCTTGTTGATCGCCTCGATGTCGTCGCCGACCCGCTTGTTCTGCGTGAAGCCGTAGGCCGCGCGCGCCATATCGGCCGCGCCCGCGTTCGTCGTCATGATCAAAATGACGTTGCGGAAGTCGACCTGCTTGCCGTTGTGGTCGGTCAGCTTGCCGTGATCCATGATCTGCAACAGCACGTTGAACAGGTCGGGATGCGCCTTTTCGATCTCGTCGAGCAGCAGCACGCTGTGCGGATGCTGGTCGACGCCGTCGGTGAGCAAGCCGCCCTGGTCGAATCCGACATAGCCGGGCGGCGCGCCGATCAAGCGCGAGACAGTGTGCCGTTCCATGTACTCCGACATATCGAAGCGGATGAGCTCGACGCCGAGTGAAGCCGCGAGCTGCTTTGCCACTTCGGTCTTGCCGACGCCGGTCGGGCCGGAGAACAGGTAACAGCCGATTGGCTTTTCGGGTTCGCGCAAGCCCGCGCGCGCAAGCTTGATCGACGCCGACAGCGATTCGATCGCCTTGTCCTGGCCGTACACCACCGTCTTGAGCGTCTGCTCGAGATGCTGAAGCACCGCGGCGTCGTCTTTCGACACCGTCTTGGGCGGTATCCGGGCCATCGTGGCGATGGTGGTTTCGATTTCCTTGAGGCCGATCGTCTTCTTGCGGCGGCTTTCCGGCAGCAGCATTTGCGCCGCGCCGGATTCGTCGATCACGTCTATCGCCTTGTCCGGCAGCTTTCGGTCGTGAATGTAACGTGAGGACAATTCCACGGCCGCCTTGATGGCGTCGTTGGTGTACTTGAGCTTGTGGTATTCCTCGAAGTACGGCTTGAGCCCGCGCAGGATCTCGATCGCATCAAGTACGCTCGGCTCGTTGACGTCGATCTTCTGGAAACGGCGGACGAGCGCACGGTCTTTCTCGAAATACTGACGGTACTCTTTATACGTGGTCGAGCCGATGCAGCGGATCGTGCCGGAGGCGAGCGCTGGCTTGAGGAGGTTCGAAGCGTCCATGGCGCCGCCCGAGGTCGCGCCGGCGCCGATCACCGTGTGGATTTCGTCGATGAACATGATCGCGCCCGGATAGGCCTCGATCTCCTTGATCACCTGCTTCAGCCGCTCTTCGAAGTCGCCGCGATAGCGCGTGCCGGCGAGCAGCGTGCCCATATCGAGGGCGAACACGGTTGCGCCTTTCAGCACGTCCGGCACCTCACCGTGCACGATGCGACGGGCGAGCCCCTCCGCGATCGCCGTCTTGCCGACGCCGGCATCGCCAACGAACAGCGGATTGTTCTTCTGCCGGCGGCAAAGCACCTGAATCGTGCGGTTGATCTCGGCATCGCGGCCGATCAGCGGATCGATCTTGCCGTCCTTGGCTTTCTTGTTGAGGTTGACGCAATAAGCCTCGAGCGCATCGCCCTTTTTCTTCGGCTCGTCACCGCTCTTGGTGTCGCTTTCCTCCTCGGAGGCTCCGCGCACCGGCCGCGACTCGGTTAAGCCGGGTCGCTTGGCGATACCGTGACTGATGTAATTGACGGCGTCGTAGCGGGTCATGTCCTGCTCTTGCAGGAAATAGGCGGCATGGCTCTCGCGCTCGGCGAAGATCGCAACCAGAACGTTGGCGCCGGTCACCTCCTCGCGCCCCGAGGACTGCACGTGGATGACCGCGCGCTGAATGACGCGCTGGAACCCGGCGGTCGGCTTCGAATCTTCCGTGCCGTCGGTGATGAGATTCTCGAGCTCGGATTCGAGATAGGCGGTCAGGCTGCGCCGCAGCTTGTCGAGATCGACGTTGCAGGCTCGCATCACCGCGGAGGCGTCCTGATCGTCGATCAACGCCAGCAGCAGGTGCTCGAGCGTCGCATATTCGTGATGGCGTTCGTTGGCGAGCGCAAGCGCCCGGTGCAGCGACTGCTCAAGACCGCGCGAAAATGTTGGCATTAGGCTTTTCTTTCATTTGGATCGGGAGGCGCTTCCCGATTTTCACTTCTTTTCCATAACGCACTGGAGCGGATGTTGGTGCTTGCGCGCGAAATCCATCACCTGCGTCACTTTGGTTTCGGCCACTTCGTATGTGTAAACGCCGCACTCGCCGATTCCGTGGTGATGCACATGCAACATGATCCGCGTGGCGGCTTCATGATCCTTGCCGAAGAACCGCTCCAGGACGTGCACCACGAACTCCATCGGCGTGTAGTCATCATTCAGGATGAGCACGCGATACATGCTCGGCCGCTTTGTCTGCGGCTTCGTCTTGGTAATGACGGCAGTTCCCGGCCCGCCCGGGTCCCCTTTCCGTTTACGGTCGTCATCCGCCATCCCAACCGGCAGACCGGCCGCCGGCAAACCTGAAAACGCGGCAAGGGCCGCCGAGGTTCTGATGATCCCAATCATGCGCATCGCGGAGGTGTTCTTGGCTGTGCTCACCGCGCCGTACCGGCGGATGCCGCGACCATCATAAAGACCGGACGGAGGCCATTCCAAGCAGGGAATATGCCCCGTTCCGGGACAATTGGCGCCTTTTCCCCGAGTAATCAGCATCGCTCACATAGCCATTGGTTTACGGAACACAACCGGCTCGCTGACAAACGACCGCGAATTTTCCCCAAATACCGCGCGCCTTTCTCACGAATACTCAAAACATCCCGGCAATTTTAGGGGGCTTTTTGAACAGGAAATTCCACGAGCCAGGAACAACACCCATGCTGTTCTCGCGTTTCGTCAAAGATTGCTCTGCTGGCGTCGCCCCACTGGTAGCGCTCTCAATAGTTCCGCTCATCACCGGAGTAGGCGCGGCGATCGACTACACGCGCGCAAGCGCCGCGCGCACAGCCCTTCAGAATTCGCTCGACGCAACCGCGCTGATGCTGTCCAAGGAGGCCCCCACCACCAGCGCCACGCAGCTGCAAGCGGACGCGACGGCATACATCGATAGCCTTTTTACCCGTCCGGACACGACGGGTGTCTCCGTGACCGCCACTTACTCTTCGATGGGCGGGTCGCAGGTGCTGCTCACCGGCACAACGTCGATGAACACCACGTTCATGCGCCTCATGGGCTACGATCAGATCGACATTAAAGCGTCTGCGACCGCCAAGTGGGGGAACACCCGCCTGCGCGTGGCCCTTGTGCTCGACAATACCGGTTCGATGGCCGACGACGGCAAGATGGATGCGCTGGTCACCGCCTCGCACAACCTCTTGGCGCAGCTCCAGAGCGCGGCCGCGAACCCCGACGACGTTTACATTTCAATCATTCCGTTCAGCAAGGACGTCAATCTCGGCTCGGGCAACTATCAGCAGTCGTGGCTGAGGTGGGATTTGTGGGATGCCGTCAACGGAACGTGCAGCGATACCTCGCGTCACACGCAAAACAGCTGCTTGAGCCACGGCAAAATCTGGACGCCGGCGGACCACAGCACCTGGAACGGCTGTGTGACCGACCGGGACCAAAATTTCGATACAACGAATGACGCGCCGGTCGCCGGCAGCACTCTCTATCCCGCCGAACAGTATAATTCGTGCTCGGCTCCGGTGTTGAGCTTGAGCAACGATTGGACTGCGTTGTCAAACAAGATCGACGCCATGAAGCCGGCCGGCAACACCAACCAGGCGATCGGATTGCAAGTGGGCTGGCAGTCCTTGACGGCGGCGCCTTTCACGGTTCCCGCCACGGATGCGAAATACCAGTATCAGCAGGTCATCATCCTGCTTACGGACGGCCTCAATACCGAAGACCGCTGGTATTCCACCGCGTCCTCGATCGATACGCGGGAGAGCAAGACCTGCGCGAACATCAAGAACGCCGGAATTACGATTTACACGGTGCAGGTCAATACCGGCGGCGATCCGAAATCGCAGTTGCTCGAGGACTGCGCCAGCAGCAAGAGCAAGTTCTATCTGCTGACGTCGGCCGACGGAATCGTCACCACGTTCAGCCAGATCGGGACCGCGCTGACGAACTTGCGGCTGGCGATGTAGGCGGCGGCCTCCCGCTAAGCGCCGCCATTTGCCACTCATTAGGCATGTCGGCGGCGCTTTACGGTTAATCGAAGTGTAACCGGATTTATCCAATCGCTTTTACCGCGCTTTCACACCCCCCGGCATAGGGTTTGGCAAATTCAACCACTCTATTTGCGGGCAAGTCGATGAGCACAAACAGTCACTTCTCGCGTTTCCAGCGAAAGCTGCGCGAATTTTGCGTTGCGCGAAAAGGCAACGTCGCACTCACATTCGGCATTGCGACCATTCCGATCGTTTGCGCCGTCGGCGCGGCCGTGGACTACACGCACGCGGTCTCCGTGAAAGCGGCGTTGCAAGCCGCGCTCGATTCGACGGCGCTGATGATGCAGAAGGAGTCCGCCACCGACACACCGGACATGCTGCAAAGCAACGCGGTGAAGTATTTCAACGCCATGTTCACGCGGCCCGAGGCGCAAAATGTGGTTGTGGCCGCCCAATATTCGGAGGACAGCGGATCGCACGTGCAGATCACGGCATCCGCCGACGTGCCGACGAATTTCATGGGAATTCTGGGTATCAATTCTCTTCACGTGCGGAGCTCGGGAACGGCCAAGTGGGGCTCGACGCGGCTGCGCGTCGCGCTGGTGCTCGATAACACGGGATCGATGGCCGATGACGGCAAAATCGACGCGCTCAAGACCGCGACGACGAACCTGCTCGATCAGCTCAAATCGGCGGCCGCGGAGCCGGGTGACGTTTACGTCTCGATCATTCCATTCAGCCGAGAAGTAAACGTCGGAACATACGACTCGGCTTGGGACAGCTGGCTCTACTGGGACGATACTGCCCACACCGACAATAAGTCGTGGGATGCGACGCACGGCACTTGCAGCCCCTCCTCGGCCTCGAACCGCAGTTCCTGCCTCGCGAAAACAGGCTGTTCGATCTCCGGATACAGCGATCAGGCTAGTTGCACGGCCGCAGGATCTTGCTCGATTTCGAGCCGAACGACTCAGGCGGCTTGCGAAACCACACCGCGCTGCACGAACCCGGGACAGCTGACCCAAAGCAGCTGCACGACGCAAAAAGCTTGCGACAATCCGGCCTACACCTCGAGGAACCCTTGCAGAGATAACGGCGGAACGTGGGACTTTGGGCAATGGGCGGCCTGGACGCAAGGCGTATGGACGCAGGCTGTTTGGACCCCGAAGGATCACAGCACTTGGACGAGTGGCTGCATCATGGATCGCGGCGGCTACACCAATCCCGGAACGACGGCCAATTACGACCAGAATGTCGATCCGCCGGACATGACGTCCACGGCCACGCAAGAGGCGTCGATGTATCCCCCGGACCAGAGCAGCAGTGGCTGTCCGCCGGCGGCAGTCATGGGCCTGAACACCGAGTGGGATACGATGAAGACGCTCGTCTCCAATATGACGCCGAACGGCAACACCAACCAGCCGATCGGCCTCGTCTGGGGTTGGTTGTCGCTGGCCGGTGGCGGTCCATTGATCGTTCCTGCGTTGGACCCCAACAAGCAGTACGCGCAGATCATCATCCTCTTGTCGGACGGCTTGAATACACAAAACCGATGGACGACGAGCCAGTCCGGCATCGACAACCGAATGTATGACTCGTCCACCGGCAACGGTACCTGCGCCAACATCAAGGCACAGAACATCACGATCTACACGATTCAGGTCGACACCGGCGGCGATCCGACCTCGACGCTGCTGCAAAATTGCGCGAGCTCGTCGGACAAGTTCTTCAAGCTCACGTCCGCCGACGAGATCGTGACCACGTTCAATCAGATCGGCACCGACATCACCAAGCTCCACCTCTCGCAATAGAGGTTGCCGGCTCGACAACAAGAAGCCCGGCTTCGCAGCCGGGCTTTTTCATTCCGAGGCGCAGGCGTCAGAGCAATTTCCAGTTGGAGTTCGCTGTACCGGTCATTGCCGGGTTTGACCCGGCAATCCATCATCTTGGAGAAAATTCTTCGTTTTGATGGGTGCGCGGGTCAAGCCCGCGCATGACCAAAGAAACGCGCGCGGCGAACCCGACTTAGCGCGTCTTCGCCATCAGGCTTTCGAAGGGCTTGCAGGTTTCCTTGGCAAGATCGGTGTAAAGCTCACCGAGCTTGGTCGCCTCGGCGACGAAACCCTCATAAGCGGTCTTTGCGTAATTGGCCTGCACCTCGATTGCCTTCTCCAGCGACTTGACGCCGAAAAGCTTCTCGAGCGCGGCAGTGCCGTCCTCGAAGGCCTTCTTGGAGTAATCGGCCACTTCGATCGCAATCGCCTGCGTGCCCTTCGACAGCGCTCCCCACGATTTCAGGGCCACGTCGACGTTGTCCTTGCTGACCTGTTGTAGGTCCTTGCTGACCTGTTGTAGGTCGTCAAAATTCTTCACCATTGCTCATCCCTTTTCCGGCCCGACGATGCGGGCCCGCTGCAATACTCGAGCCGGCCTTCGGTCCGGCTCTGAAACCCATTTATATTGCACTGCACAATAATGTCAAGACCCCTATTGCATTGCAAAAATTCGCCAGAATTCCGGGTGATTGGCTTAATGGCTTGTAAACCGTGCTATCCTACGGTCATAACTTGCTCATCGCGGGACGGCACGATGACAGGCGGGGCCACCACAATTTTGCGTTAAGCGGAGTTCGGGGACAGAAATGCCGCGTTCGGGAGGCGCAAGCCGTATTGCGCTGCGAGGGAGCGTTCTGGGACTGGCGGGCCTTTTGGCCATCGCCACCTTTGCCGACAACGCCAACGCGCGTGCGCGCCGCCACTACCGGCATCATCACCGCGCGGCCGCCGAGGAGTCCTACCAGCCCTCGCAGGCCTCGATCGTCGTCGACGCCAATACGGGGGCCGTGCTCGAAGCGAGCAACGCCGATGGTCTCCGCCACCCCGCCTCATTGACCAAGATCATGACGCTCTACCTGCTGTTCGAGCGGCTCGATGCAGGAAAGATCAAGCTCTCGACCGAGTTCCCCGTTTCCGCGCATGCCGCGTCGATGGCGCCGTCGAAGCTCGACCTCAAGCCGGGCGACAGCATTCGCGTCGAGACGGCAATCAAGGCAATCGTGACGAAGTCGGCGAACGACGTCGCCGTCGTGGTTGCCGAGGCGCTGGGCGGCAGCGAAGAAGAATTCGCGAGGATGATGACCGCCAAGGCACATGCGCTCGGCATGATGCACACGACATATGTCAACGCATCGGGGCTGCCGGACGACCGGCAGATCACGACCGCGCGCGATGTCGCGCTGCTTGGCCGCGCCATCCAGCAGCGCTTCCCCGACTATTACAAATATTTCTCGACGCGCATTTTCGACTACCACGGACATCCGATCCGCAATCACAATCATCTGCTTGGCGTCGTGCCCGGCGTCGACGGAATCAAAACCGGCTACATTCACGAGTCCGGCTTCAATATCGTGACGTCCGTGCGGCGCGGCGGTCGCCACATCGTCGCGGCGGTTTTTGGCGGGCGCACGGCGCGCGCGCGCGATGCGCGCATGCGCGACCTGATTGACGGTTATATTCAGCAAGCCTCCACCAAGCCGATGGCCGCGCCGCTGGTTGCGCGCAGCGACAGCCGCGAATCGAAAGAACGCAAGCTTTCGCTGGCGTCCGCCTCGCCTGAGCCCAAGCCGGGCTCGACGGCACCGATCAAGCCCATTCCGGTCAAAACCTTCGCGGTCCGCGGCGCCGCGATGAAAGCGGCATCGGTCGCGGCAGGGACGCCGGAAGGCCAGGAACTCTCGCCCTCCTCCGACAATACCGCGTCGATCACCACGGTGGCGACCGTCAAGCACGATCCGCCGCCGTTGCCGTCACCCCCACCGGGCGTGCGGCCTGGCGTGCTCGGCACGCTTCCGGCGAAGGTCGCCTCCGCGGCAAACGACGACGAGCCGGGCTCGACCACGGTCGCGGCAAAGTCGCACGGCGGCTGGATGATTCAGGTCGGCGCGTTCGATCAGGAAGGTGACGCGAAAGAGCGACTAGGCGCCGTCAAGATCAAGATCGAGAGTCTTCTGGCTCACGCCGAACCGTTCACCGAACGCGTCGAAAAGGGTCACAAGGCATTATTCCGCGCCCGCTTTGCCGGGCTCGACAAGCATCAGGCGGAAAGCGCCTGCAAACGCCTCAGACACAGCGACATTCCTTGCATGTTGCTGAAGAACTGAGCAGTCGGTCGTGATGGGGCGAAGTCAAACCGGGAGCCGCTGGCGGTGTTGCGTGGAGTACCTCAGCGATGTCGGCGAAGAAGAATCTCTTTGGCCTCGTTGATGCGAGCGGCCAGATACGTCGACCCCCCTTGGTCGGGATGCAGTTTCTTCATCAGCGTGCGATGGGCGACGGCAATGTCGTCGGCGCTCGCGCCCGGCTGCAAGCCAAGGATCTGATAGGCCTCCTGCTCGGTCATTTTTCCGGTCGAGGCCGCGCTGCGCCCCGCTGCCGGATCACCTTGCGCGTGTTCACTCCAGCGGGAATCCCGGCGGTCAAGATACGCAACAAGTAACGCGCGGCTTTCCTCGTCGAGTTCGCCGAGGGCGGAAACCAGCGTGCGCACGTCGAGCCGCTCCAAGACCGCGCCGTCATGGCGGCCGGCGATAAAGCGCCCGCGCATTTCGCCGCTATCGTGATCGAGCTCCATCTCGAGAAAAGCCGAGCGCACGCGCGAGGTCTGGCCCGCGCTCTTCTTCGTGCGGGCGCCGAAACCCGCCGGGCCGAACGGCATCCAGCCGAGAAGCCCGAGCCCGAAAGCGCCGAGGGGGATCGCAACGCCCAGTTCCCCGCGGGCGCCGAGGAAGATCGCGACGGCGAGCGCGACGATGCCGCCGCCGCCTTTCAACGAGCGCGCCATCACGCGTGGATCGACTTTGGAGAACACATTGAGTCCCCAAAGGACGATCACCAGCACGAGTGCGCCGAGAACGATTTCGGGCATGGCTAGCGCAGTTGCTGGAGCAGCTTGTGCGCGCTGCTGCCGGGGCGCGCGGAGAGTTCGGTCAGCGCTTTCATGCCGCCGGCGGCGTAAGCGGCGACCGCCCGCAGCAACTCGCCAAGTTCGTGCGCGGCGCCGGCATTGAAGCGGCAATAGGCGCCGTGCGACAGCCGCGCTATTTCGCGGTAGGCGTTTTCGGCGATCGGGTCGGCGCCTTCCTGAAACATGAAAACCGGAACGGCGAGCAAGCCAAGCTCGCCCGCGGCCTTGCAGAGACCGTCGATCAGCTCCTCCATGGCATCGCCGACGAAGACGAGCGCCTGCACCTTTTCCTTGCCGTTTTCCCGGCGTGCGTGGGTGAGCACCTTGCCGATTTGCGTGTGGCCGCCGCGGCAATCGATGCGCGACATCAGTTCGGCAAGCTTGTCGCTCTGCCTCACCCAGCCCGACGCACGGCACTCGCCGAGCCCGCGGAAATAAACAAGTTGAATGTCGAGGCCGCCGGTCTTTGCCGCTTCGCGAAACATGTCGGCTTGCAACGCACAGGCCGTATCCCAGGTCGGCTGGCGGCTCATGGTAGCGTCGAGCGCGAACACCAGCCGCCCGCGTTTTCCGGCGGTGGCGGCGGGCCGGAGCGCGCGCACGCGCTCGATAAAGGCGGCGATCTCCGGCCGCGAAGAAGCCGGAGCCGGCGCCTGATCGGTTCGGTCCTTGCTCATCGGCAGATTCTACACCAAACGAACGGCTCGCGCGCGGCGACCCTTCCCGGCGTCAGGTGGCGACGTTCCCTTGCGAGCGCAAGACGAACGCGAGCAGCTTTGCTACCTAAGACGGCGCGCAATGGGCAGCCGCGTCGGGAATTGCGAAATGAAGGCACCGCAGGTGACGAGAACGGTTCCGGCGCTTCGCCGTATCGTCGATGCTTACCGGCGACGCGGCGATACAATCGCGTTGGTCCCGACGATGGGCGCGCTGCACCGCGGCCATTTGGCGCTGATCCGGATCGCCCGCAAGCGGGCGCGCCGCGTGGTAGTTTCGATCTTCGTCAACCCCACGCAGTTCGCGCCCAACGAGGATTTCGCCAGCTATCCGCGCCGCTTTACCGCCGATCTTGCCGCACTCGAAGCGGAGAAGATCGATGTCGTATGGGCCCCCTCGGCGGCCGTCATGTACCCGGAAGGCTTTGCGACGCGCATCGAGCCGGCCGGCGCCGCGCAAGCCGGACTCGAGGATAAATTCCGCCCGCATTTTTTCGGTGGCGTGGCGACCGTGGTTTGCAAGCTGTTCACACAGGCCGCGCCCGATTTCGCGCTGTTCGGAGAGAAGGACTACCAGCAGCTTCGTGTCATCACGCAAATGGCGAAGGACCTCGATCTGCCGGTGAAGATCGTCGGCGTGCCGACCGTGCGCGAGAAAGACGGCCTCGCGCTCTCGTCGCGCAACGCCTACCTCTCCGCCGAGGAGCGCGCAGCCGCTCCTGTGCTTTATCGCGTGCTCAAAGCAAGCGCAGCGCGGATCAAGCAAGGCGACGCGGTCGAGCTCGTGCTCGATGACGGCCGCAACGAAATCATTCGCACCGGTTTTGCGCTCGACTATCTCGAGGCGCGCCACGCCTTGACGCTTGAGCCGATTGCCTCGCGCGATGAGGTTCCGATCCGGCTGCTTGTCGCTGCGAAAATCGGCAAGACGCGGCTGATCGACAACGTTGCGGTTTAGCGAGGTGCGCGCTCTTGCGCCTCGAAGGATGGTCGGCCCGATTCAGTGCTCGTCGCCCTTCCAGACCGTCGCTTCGCGACGGCACCTCAGGGTGACGGAAAAAAGCCGTGCACCTGTGCCGCGTAACCCGCATTGAGCGGCTTTTCCGCCGAAACGCGCCAGCGCGAAGGCGGAAGCGAAATGCGGCAAACGCGCCGAAGTCGCCAGCGAGATTATCTCCTGCGTCTCCTGCCGGATTTCGCTGCGCTCGGTCCAGGCTACGGTGTTCGGACCAAGAGGCTCTACAGCAGGCCCAGCTCTCGGAGTTCGCGCCGCATGGCTTCCGGCATCCTGGCGGCGCCGGGCGCGGCACGTGCGAGATCGCGCGGCGATTCTTTCGGCTCGAGATAACGCCAACCCTGAAACGCCGCGCGCGGGCGCGGCTCGACCAGCACCAGCTTGCCGTCGAGCACCAGCCGGCAGCGCCCGACGCCGTCTTTGTCGGTGAACGGCCGCACGTCGAGAATGCGCTCGCGGCACGCGATCTGCCCCTTGATCACCCAATAGAGCGAGCCGCCGTCGACCAGTTCCTCGGCGCGTTTGGGCACCATGCGGGTGGTGTGGATGTGCTCAGGCTTCTGGCCGCGCCGCTTCTTTTCCTTGAGACGCTGCTTGATCCAGTCTTCGAGGTCTTTGATCGAATCGCAACCGACGCAAAGTTTGATCAGGTGAAGGGGCATGGAGAAATTTCCGAATTGCTGAATATGAACTGTCATCCTTCGAGGCGCGCAAGCGCGCACCTCACGATGACGGTTCAGCATGCGGCACGATCGTCATCACGCGGGCGCCTTCCGCCACTTGCGCATCTTTGGCAACGGCGATGTCGGAGACAAGGCCATCGATCGGCGCCGTCAACGTGTGCTCCATCTTCATCGCTTCTATCACCGCGAGGCGCTGGCCGCGCGTGACCTGCGCGCCTTCCTCCACAAGCAAATCGAGCACCTTGCCGTGCATGGGCGCGCGCACGAGACCGTCCTTGTTGTCGACATCGGCATCGGCCGCCGCACGCGCGCGAAGCGCGACTTTTATCTGACGGCCGTGGCGCAAAACGAGAACACCGTCCACTGCATCAATGACAGTCGTGTCGACAGCCGGCGCTTCACCACCGACGCGGATGGAAACTCCGCGCGGCGCATAAGTTACCTGAGCAATTCGCCGTTCTCCATCGGCCGTAATCGGCAGCGCCACCGTCCGTGTGCCCGAAAGCTGGAAGCCGTCCGAGGCGTCCCACGGCGACTGTGGTCGGTCGGGCTCGCGCTCAATCGTTGTTGCAAGGCGTTCGTTCTCGCGCTTCAGAAGCCGCTCAACACCGCGAGCGATAGCTGCAAGGTCGGGCGGCCGGCGGACGGCGCCGAGCCGATCCAGATTGCGCTCGATGAAGCCGGTATCGAAATCGACCTTGCGGAAACCTTCAGCCCGGCAGAGCGCCGCCAGAAATCCGGCATTGCTGCGCGGCCCGGCGACGACCACGCGGTCAAGCGCATCGGCCAGCGCATCGAGCGCGGCAGTTCGCGTCTTGCCGTGCGCGATCAGTTTGGCGAGCAGCGGGTCGTAAAACGCGGTCACCTCATTGCCACGCTCGAAACCGGTGTCGACGCGGACGCCCTCGCCTGCCGGCAAATCGAACGCAAGCAGGCGGCCGGTCGACGGCAAAAAGTTTC
>JAICMO010000227.1 GCA_025929185.1 Pseudolabrys sp. | reverse complement strand
CCCTTTGCGCCGAGCGGGTTGGTGGTCGCGGGAACGGGATGGCTCCGCCAGCCGATCGCGGCCGGCGCGTTGTCGGCGCGCGGCAGCGCGTAGTCCATGAACGAGCCGGTGACGAGCTGCCCGCCCTGATCGTATACCGCGCGTTCGCTCAGCGCCTGGCCGAGACCGTTCGCAAGGCTGCCCTGCACCTGGCCTTCGACCACCAGCGGATTGAGCATGGTGCCGCAATCGTCCACGGCGGTGTAGCGCACGAGATCGAGGTGGCCGGTTTCCGGATCGATCTCGACTTCGGCGATGTGCACGCCGTTCGGAAACGTGAGCGGCGTTTCGGCCTTTTCCTTCGTGTCGAGCGTCTCGTTCATTTCCTTCGCGCGCGCGGCGACCTCGAACAGCGACACCTTGCGGTCGGTGCCGACCACCGAGAAATGCCCGGCGCCGTATTGGATGTCGCCTTCGGAGGCCTCGAGCAGCGCCGCCGCGACCTTCTTGCCCTTGGCGAGCATCGCATCGGTCGTGCGCACGATGGCATGGCTTGCCGCCATCGCGGAACGCGAGCCGACGGAGGCAAAGCCCGGAATCTCGAATGCCGAGTCGCCATGCTTGTGCACGATATGCTTGCGGTCGATGCCGAGCTTCTCGGCGAGCACGCGGCCGAACACGGTCGCATGCGCTTGTCCGGTCGATTGCACGTTCAGCGCCATGATGAGTGTGTCGCCGCCGGGGAATTGCAGCATCGCGCCTTCCGTCGGCAGTGCGCCGGCATGTTCGAGCATGCAGGAAATGCCGATGCCCCGCCACTTTTTGCGTTTGGCCGACTCGCGCTTGCGCCTGTTGAAGCTGTCGTATTCCGAAAGCTCCATCGCCTTGGCGAAGGCGCCGGGAAAATCGCCGCTGTCATAGGTGGTCGTGACGGCGGTTTTGTAGGGCATGGCCGATTTTGGAATGAGGTTCTTCTTGCGCAGGCGTGCGGTATCGATGCCGGTGATGCGGGCGGCTTCCTCCACCGCGCGGTCGAGCGCGTAGTTGGCTTCCGGCCGTCCGGCGCCGCGGTAAGGGCCCATGGGCGCCGTGTTGGTGAATACGCAGCGCGTCGAAAAATCGATCTTCGGAATGCGGTACATGCCGGGCAGGCAGCGCGCCGGATTGTTGGTGTTGATGCCGACGCCGGCGGGCGAGATATAGGCGCCTTGGCTGCACAGATGCCTCATGCGCAGAGCGAGAAACTTCCCGTCTTTGTCGACCGCGAGCTCGGCTTCCGTCACGGTGTCGCGGCCCGGCGTGTCGGTCATGAAGGCTTCCGAGCGCGTCGCCTGCCACGCGACCGGCCGTCCGACTTTCTTTGCAGCGACGCACAGCGCCGGATATTCTGGATAGACCGGCGTCTTCATGCCGAACGCGCCGCCCACGTCCTCCGTCGTCACGCGCAATTTGTCGTTCGGAACGCCGAGCACCGGCGCGGTTTGGTTGCGCACGGTGCCGGCGCTCTGCGAGCACGCGCGCAGCGAATAGGCATCGGTCGCCGGATCGTAGGACGCGTTGGCGCCGCGCGTTTCCATCGAGGCGACCATCAGCCGCTGATTGACGACGGTGACGCGCGCGACGTGCGCTGCGTTCCTGATGATGTCGTCGACCTCGCGCTCGTTCTCCGCGCTGTCGACCATGCCCGGCCAGTCGAGCGCGAGATTTCCCGGCGCTTCGGGATGAAGCTGCGGCGCGCCCGGCTTGATCGCCTCGCGCGGATCGACCACCGCCGTCTGCTCTTCGTATTCGACCATGACGAGATCGGCGGCGTCCTCCGCCTGGCCGATCGATTCGGCGACGACCATCGCCACCGCCTCACCAACATAAAGCACGCGTTCGCCGGCGAGTGTCGGCCGGAACGGCTGGATCAGCTCCTTGCCTTCACGTCCCTTCAGCGGCGGATGCCGGCCGCAGGTTTTCAGGCCCGCTTCCGTCATGTCCGCTCCCGTGAGCACGGCGAGCACGCCCTTTGCCGCTTTTGCCGCGGCCGTATCGATCGAGACGATCCGCGCAAAAGCGTGCGGCGAGCGCGCGAAGACGGCGAAGGCCTGGTTGGGAAAGCGGGCATCGTCGACAAAACGGCCTTGCCCACGCACCAGCGCATCGTCCTCGAGACGCACTTCGCGTGTTCCGTGTTGAACTGTGGTCGAATCCATTGGATTTCCGGAATGTAAACGGGACTTCGTTTATAGCGGAAAGTGAAGGCCGCAACAGGGGCTTGCGCCGGCTGCGCCGGTGCGGCACTCAGACATTCCTTCCCCCGCCGATCCGGCCCGCTTTCAGAGGACGAAATGAGCCAGCGTACCATCGACACCCATACGCACATTCTGACCGAAGAGACGATGGCGCTGCTGCGCAAGGAATCACCCAAGGCCGCGGTGAGCATCGGCCCGCTCGACAAGGAGTCGGTCACGCTCGATGTCGCGGGCATGGTGTATCGCCCTTTCCCGCACGGCGGCTATCACGTCGAGCGGAGACTGAAGGATATGGATGCCACCGGCGTGGACGTGCACGTGTTGTCGGCGACGCCGCAGACCTATCTCTACGGGCTGGAGCCCGCGCTCGGCGTGGTCACGTCCGCGATTCAGAACGATCAGATGGCGAAGCTCGTCAAGCAGCAGCCCGATCGCTTCATGGCGATCGGTACGCTGCCGATGCAGGCGCCGGAGGAAGCGGCGAGGGAATTGCGCCGCGCGATGACGCAACTCGGCATGAAGGGCGCAATGTTCGCCTCCAACATCATGGGCAAGAATCTGGACGATCCCAGCTTCGAGCCGTTGTGGGCAACGGCGGAAGAGCTCGGCGCGTTCATGTTCATCCATCCGAACAATGTGGCCGGCGCCGACCGGCTTAAGTCCTATTATCTCACCAATCTGATCGGCAATCCGCTCGACACGACGATCGCCGCCGCTTGCCTCATTTTCGGCGGCGTGATGGACCGCCATCCGAAACTGAAAATCATGCTGGCCCACGGCGGCGGCTTCACGCCTTATCAGGCCGCGCGTTGGGAGCATGGCTGGAAGGTGCGGCCCGAGCCGAAGAAGAATGTGCCGTCGCAGCCGAAAGATATTGCCAAGCGGTTCATGTACGACACCATCCTGCATTCCGACAAAACGCTGGAAGCGATGATCGAGCTTGTCGGCGTCGAGCGCGTGATGCTCGGCAGCGATTATCCTTACGACATGGCGATGCTGGATTGCGTGCAGCACGTGCGCTCGCTGTCGATTTCAGACGCAGCAAAGAATGCAATTCTCGGCGGCAACGCGCAGGCGATGCTTTCCGCAAAAGGGTGAACCTGTGGACGATCAAACCACCGTCTCGAAACGGATTCCGGCCAAAGCGGTCGCCGGCCTGATCGCCGATGCGATGGGCAAGAGCGGCGTCCCGGCTAATGACGCGGCGAAGATCGCCGAGCTGATGCTGGAAGCGGATCTGATCGGCGCCGATGCGCACGGCGTCTTCCGCCTGCCGCAGTACGTGCAGCGGCTGAAGCTCGGCTCGACCAATCCGCGGCCGAACATCACGGTCAAACGCACCGCTCCCGCGACCGCGCTGATAGACGGCGACAACGGCATGGGCCATCTCGTTGTCGCGCGCACGGCGGAAGTCGCCATCGAGATGGCGCGCGAGAACGGCATCGGCTGGGCCGGCTGCCGCATGTCGGGACACGCCGGCGCCGCCGGCGTCTACGCGGCGCTGCCGCTCAAAGCCGACATGATCGGCATGTATTCGGCGGTGGCCAATGCCAACCACATGCCGCTCGCCGGCGGCGCCGAGCCGCTGCTCGGCACCAATCCGTTGGCCATTGCGATTCCGGCGGGCGAGGAGCATCCGCTGGTGCTCGACATCGCCACCTCCATCGTTTCCTACGGCACGATCAAGAACCATCGCCTGCAAAATCGCTTGCTGCAGGCCGGCTGGATGATCGACCCGAACAGTGGCGCGATGATCACCGATCCGCACAAGAGCGCGGAGGCATTGCTGCTGCCGATGGCAGGCTACAAGGGCGCGGGGCTGGCGCTGATGTTCGGCATGCTTGCCGGCACGCTCAACGGCGCGCTGTTCGGGCGGGATTGCGTCGACTTCAACGCCGAGCCCGACCGCGTCACCAATACCGGACAGTTCGTGATGGCACTCGATCCTTCTCGCTTCCAGCCGCTCGATCATTTCAAGGCGGAAGTCGACCGCCACATCCGCTCGCTGCGTGACACCAAGCCGCTGCCGGGCGAAAGCGTGCGCCTGCCGGGCGACCACCGCGCCAAGCGCCGCGCCGACCGCTTGCGGAACGGCTTGGCGCTCGCGCCGGAGCTGGTCGTGCAGTTGGACAAGCTCGCGGAGGCGCTTTCGATCGAGCCGCTGCGGGAGCGCTGATCCCGCTCGTCCCCGCGGAAGCGGGGACCCAGTCTTTGCCTAAGTGCTGGATTCCCGCTTGCGCGGGAATGAGCGGGAGTAT
Organism: Pseudolabrys sp.; assembly: GCA_025929185.1. Classification (GTDB taxonomy): domain Bacteria; phylum Pseudomonadota; class Alphaproteobacteria; order Rhizobiales; family Xanthobacteraceae; genus Pseudolabrys. Next base: position 2 of record JAICMO010000227.1, on the reverse strand, counting down.
GT
>JAICMO010000201.1 GCA_025929185.1 Pseudolabrys sp. | reverse complement strand
GGCATTGTTGAAGCCCGGCACTTCGCGGCGCAGGAATTCGAAGAAGGCGAGCGCCTGTCGCCGTCCCTCCATTTCGCCGAAGCTCAGTTCCAGCGCGTCGGTGCCGTCGATGGCGCGGCCGTTCGCCGTTTTTACCTGGGTGACGTTGACGCGCCACTCGATCGAATGTTTCTGCGGCCGCACGATCGCGCCCTTGCGCGGAAAAAGCATGCCGCGCCGCTCGGCGGCTTCCATCAGCGCGGGGATCGAGCGCCACGCTTCGCCTGCGACATTTGGATCGACGCCGTTCACGCGAAACATCATGGTCGGATAAAGCGTGTTGCCGTGCTTATCCCCTTGCTCGAACGCGGCGCCGGCAAAGGCGGCAAGGTCGCCGTCGCCGGAGCAATCGATGAACACGCGGCCGAGGATCGCACTGCGGCCGGATTTGGTTTCGACGAGCAGCGCGTTGATCGTACTTTCGCCCTCCATCAGCGCGCCGGCCGCAAGCGCGTGAAAGCGCACGTCGACGCCGCTCGACAGCAGCAGATCGTCGGCCGCGCACTTATACGCCGCGGTGTCGTAGGCCTGCGCGTAGGTCTTGCCGAGGACAAGATGCGGCGCGTTCAGTCCGCCGAGGCGGTCGATGCGCGTGAGGAGTTCGTCGGCGACGCCATGCACGACCTGACGAATATCGCCGTGCACGTTGGCGTGCAGGCCGCAAAAATTCGTCACGCCGGCAGCCGTTCCCATGCCGCCGAGAAACCCATAGCGCTCGACGAGCAGCGTCTTGCGGCCAAGCCTGGCCGATGCGGCTGCCGCTGCAATTCCCGCCGGGCCGCCGCCGAGGACGACGACCTCGTAGTCGCCGCTGACCGGCAGTTTCCGCGCCGGCTCGTCGACATAAGTAGGCCTTGCAGCCATCGTGGATTTCCTATGTTGTTCCGCGCGTTGTAAAGGATAGCGCCTTCACGTCTACTGCGCGTTCGCAGCGCCGGTACGCAAAACATAGCGTAACATGGGTCTTTTCATCCTCATCGTGGGGCTTGCGGTCTTTCTCGGCACCCATGTTTTCGTGACGTTCCGCGAAGCGCGGGCCGCCGCGATCGCGCGGCTCGGCTACGGCTATCGCGCGCTGTTCGCGCTTGTTTCGATCGCCGGTCTCGCGCTCATCGTCTGGGGCTATGCACAGTATCGCACGACCGGCTGGATTCAAATCTGGTCGCCACCGGCATTCATGCGCCACATCACGGTCGGTCTGATGCTGATCGCGGCGATCCTCGTCACAGCGACGTATATTCCAAGCCACATCAGGACGAAGACCAAGCATCCGATGCTCGCCGGCATCAAGACGTGGGCTTTCGCTCATCTTCTGTCGAATGGCGATCTCGGCTCGATCCTCGTGTTCGGCTCGTTCCTGGCGTGGGGCATCTATGCGCGCATCGCGATCAAGCGCCGCGGCGACAAGGGCAAGACCGACGCGCCTGCAGGCTGGGGCAACGACGTCATTGTGGTGGTGCTCGGTGTTGTGGTCTACCTCGCGCTCGGCTTTGCGTTCCATCCGGTCGTGATCGGCGTGCCGGTGTTCGGGAGATAATTGAATGTCGGTGCAAAGCGAAATCAGGCGGCTCACGGCTCCGGACATTCTGGCGCGCAAGGGCGGCGAGCCGATCGTGTGCCTCACGTCTTATCATGCGCACACGGCGCGCATTCTGGACAATCATTGCGACCTCATCCTGGTCGGCGACTCGCTCGGCATGGTGATGCACGGTCTCGAAACCACGGTGCCGGTGACGCTCGAGATGATGATGCTGCAAGGCCATGCCGTCATGCGCGGCTCGAAACGCGCGCTTGTGGTCATCGACATGCCATTCGGCTCCTATGAGGCTTCCAAGGAGCAGGCCTTCATGAACGCCGCGCGGGTGCTGAAGGAAACCGGTTGCGGCGCCGTCAAGCTCGAAGGCGGCGCGCGCACGGCGGAGACGATCCGCTTTCTTTGCGAGCGCGGCGTGCCGGTGATGGCGCATGTCGGGCTGACGCCGCAGGCGATCAACGTGCTCGGCTCGTTTCGCGCGCAGGGACGTGAGGAGGCGGATTGGGGACGCATTGAAAACGATGCGCTGGCGGTCGCGCAGGCGGGCGCCTTCTCGCTCGTCATCGAGGCGGTGGCCGAGCCGCTGGCGCGCAAGCTGACGGCGGCGGTTGCGATCCCGACCATCGGGATCGGTGCGAGCGTTGCCTGCGACGGCCAGATTCTGGTGCTCGAAGATATGTTGGGCTTGTCGCCGCGCGTGCCGAAATTCGTCAAACGCTACACGGATCTCGGACCGTCGATCGATCAGGCCGTGGCCGAATATGCCGCCGAGGTACGGGCGCGGACCTTCCCGACGGCTGCGCACGTCTACCCGATGAGGGCCAAAAAGCCTTAAGTCTCTGAAATTTAACGGGTGTGCGGCTATTTTTGCCTTGCCGCCGCCACATCGGTAGGTTACGCCGCGCCTTTCCAAGGGTGGGATCGTTCCGGAGCCATTCGTGGCCGATATCTTTCACGAAGTCGACGAAGAAGTACGCCGCGAACGGCTGCAAAAGCTGTGGGAGCGCTACAGCATCCACATCGTCGCGCTGGCGGTGCTGATCGTCGTCGGGGTTGGCGGCTGGCGCGGTTATCAATGGTGGGAAGCTAAAAAAGCGGCGGCGGCGGGGGCGGCCTTTGAAGCGGCCGCCACGCTAAGCGATCAGGGCAAGCACACGGAAGCGGAGGCCGCATTCGCCAAAGTGGCCGCGCAAGCGCCCTCCGGTTACCGCGCGCTCGCGCGCCTGCGGGCGGCGGCCGAGCTTGCCGCCACCGATCCAAAGCAGGCCGTTAAAGCCTATGACGATCTTGCCGCCGATCCTTCGCTCGGGCAAACGATGCAAGACCTCGCCGCCGTGCGCGCCGGCATGCTGCTGGTGGACACAGCCTCGCTTGACGAAATGCGCCGGCGGCTCGATTCCCTGACCCAATCGGGCCGTGCTTTTCGCCACACCGCGCGCGAGTTATTGGCCTTGTCGGCCTGGCGCAATCATGATGTCGCGACGGCCAAGCACTACCTCGATATGATCAACACTGACGCCGAAACACCGCCCGGTACGCGGACTCGCGCCGACGTTCTCTCGGCGTTGATTGCCGGCACCGGCAAAGGCTGATGAACATGAATCGTCGGACCAATCGCATTGTCGGCGCCGCCATGCTGCTGGCGTTCGGGCTCGCACTCAGCGCTTGCGAAGATTTCGATTTGGACAAGCTCGACGTCTTTCATCTCAACGAAAAGAAAAAACTGCCGGGCGAGCGGAAGGACATTTTCCCGGGCGGCGTGCCCGGTGTTACCGAAGGGGTGCCGCCGGATTTGGTGAAGGGTCATCAGCCGCCGCCGGAGACGGCCGCGGCATTGCCGGGCGACGATGAGGCTGCCAAGAAGGCCGCCGCCGTCGAACCGCAAGAAGAGCCAAAACCAAAACCGAAAAAGACCGCGAGCAAGCCGAAGGCGCACGTCGCCAAGCGTGCTCCGGCGCGCGTTACCGTCAAGCCGGCTGCGCAACCGGCGGAGACGCAAGCGCCGGCCCAGCAGACCGAAGCGAGCGGCACACAGTCGCCGTGGCCGACGACAAATCCGCAGCCGCAAGGGACCGGCACGAATGCGCCGTGGCCTTCGTCGGCCGCCCAGCAACCGTCGCCCTGGCCCTCGGCCTCGCCGCCCGGAACGTTGTCGCGCTGAAAGACCGATGTTTCGGCCCGGGCTTGACCCGCGCATCCATCTGGCAAACACATCTGCCGCTTCTCTTTAACGGATTGCCGGGCTGTCCCGGCGGCGGATTCTCATGTCCTTCACCATTGCCATTGTCGGAAGGCCGAACGTCGGCAAATCGACGCTGTTCAACCGCCTGGTTGGACGGCGGCTGGCGTTGGTCGACGACACGCCGGGCGTCACGCGCGACCGGAGAGAAGGTGAGGGTCGACTCGGCGATGTGGAGTTCACGATCGTCGATACGGCGGGCCTCGAGGAAGCGGCCGATGACAGTCTTTCCGGCCGCATGCGCGCGCAGACGGAAACCGCCATTCGCGACGCCGACGCTATCTTCTTCTTGATCGACGCGCGCGCCGGCTTGACACCTGTCGATCGCGCGTTTGCCGATGTCATTCGGCGAGCCGGCAAGCCGACGATCGTTGTCGCCAACAAGAGCGAGGGTTCGGCGGGAGAGGTGGGCCGAGTTGAAGCTTACGCGCTCGGGCTCGGCGAGCCGGTTGCAATCTCGGCGGAGCACAATGAGGGCATGGCCGACCTCTATGACGCGCTGCGTGCGGCGGCGCCGGAATTGACGGCGAAGCCGCAGGACGCCCAGGAAAACACGCTCGCGCCGGAGCGTCCGATCCGCGTCGCCATCGTCGGCCGGCCGAACGCGGGCAAGTCCACCCTGATCAATCGGCTGATCGGCGAGGAGCGTCTGGTCACCGGCCCGGAGGCGGGCATTACGCGTGACGCGATTGCGGTCGATCTTTCCTGGCACGGCAAACGATTTCGCCTCTATGACACCGCCGGCATGCGGCGGCGATCCCGCATTGACGAAAAACTGGAAAAATTATCGGTGGCCGATGCGCTCAATGCGATCCGTTTTGCCGAGGTCGTGGTCGTGCTGCTCGATTTGCAAAACGCGTTCGAAGAACAGGATCAGCGCATTGCCGATCTGGTCGAGCGCGAAGGCCGCGCTTTGGTGCTCGCGGTCAGCAAGTGGGATTTGAAGGAGAAGACCGCGGGTGCGATCGGCAAGCTGCGCAGCGAGGCGGAAGCAAAGCTGACGCAAGTGAAAGGCGTGCCGCTGGTCGCCGTCTCAGGGCTCACCGGCGAAGGACTCGATCGCCTGATGCAGGCGGTGAGCGACGCGTATGTCGTCTGGAACAAGCGCGTGCAGACCAGCGCGCTCAATCGCTGGTTCGAAGAAGCGGTGAGCGCGCATCCGCCGCCCGCGGTGTCGGGTCGCACGTTGAAGCTCAACTACATCACGCAGGCAAAAAGCCGTCCGCCCACTTTTATCGTGTTCTGCACGCGAGCCGACGCTGTGCCGGAGGCCTACAAGCGTTATCTCATAAATGGCTTGCGTGAGGCGTTCGAGCTTCCGGGCACGCCGATCCGGCTGACGCTGCGCGAGAAAGAGAATCCTTTCAGAGGACGTAAAAGAGCCCGGTACTGATGCCCGCTTAGCGCAGCGTTGACGCGGCAATGCGGCGGCAGGGCAGGATGAAGCCTCTGAGATTCAAGGAAAATCTATAAAGATGTTGCCTGTTGCAGAATTGCAATAACGCCTGTTTTGCACCCGGTATAGTATTGCAGCGTTTGAGAAATAAAGATTTTCCGATGGGCTGAGGGGCGTCATGCAAACATCTTTGAAGCGCCTACTGTTGGCGCCGCTTTTAGCAGCCGCGGGCGTGGCTTCGGCGCAAGCGGCGGACTTGCCGGTCAAAGCGCCCGTGTATAAGGCGCCGGCTTTGGCCGTGCCACCGAGTTGGACCGGCTTCTACGTC
>JAICMO010000205.1 GCA_025929185.1 Pseudolabrys sp. | reverse complement strand
TTTCTTGCTGCTGCCGCTGCTGGTTTTCCTCGGGCTTGCCGTCTTGTTTTTCTTCCGGCTCGGAAGCGGCGATCCATCGCGCATTCCTTCAGTGCTGATCGGTCATCCCATTCCGAAGACCGATCTGCCGCCGCTTGCCGGCTTGACGCGCGACGGCAAGCCGGTGCCCGGAATTACGAACGCAACGTTTGACGGCGCGGTGACGCTGGTGAATGTCTGGGCCTCATGGTGCGTGCCATGCCACGACGAAGTCCCGTTTCTTGAGCAACTGTCGAAAGACAAACGCATTCAGCTCATCGGCATCAATTACAAGGACCAGCCGGACAACGCGCGGCGATTTCTCAATCGCTACGGTAATCCGTTCGCGGCAGCCGGTGCCGACAACAACGGGCGCGCCGCGATCGATTGGGGTGTTTACGGTGTGCCTGAAACTTTTGTGGTCGGGCGCGACGGCCGGATCGCCTACAAACTCATCGGGCCGATCACCGCCGACAATCTGAGCAAGATTCTGGAGCCGGAGATCGCCAAGGCGGCGAACAAGTAGCTCGTCACCCTGAGGCGCCCCAGTGCAACGAGGGCCTCGAAGGGTGACAGCCGGCGCTCGTTGTCCTTCGCGGCTCGGCTTTCAGCCGAGCACCTCAGGATGACGGAGAAGCGTCTTTCTTTTCGACGCTATATTTCACAATCAGCGGATATTGCAGCGCGCCGAAAATAAACGTCAGCGGCACCACGCCGAACAGTTTGAACGACACCCAAAAGTCGGTGGTCTGCGTGCGCCAGACAATCTCGTTGAGCGCTGCGAGCACAAGAAAAAATATCGCCCAGCGCCAGGTGAGCTTGCGCCAGCCTTCTTCGGTCAGATTGAAAACCGAGTCGAACACGATGCCGAGCAGCGGCTTGTTGAACGCCAAACCGCCGAGCAGCGCGCCGCCGAAGAGCACATAGATGATGGTCGGCTTGAGCTTGATGAACGTCGCGTCGTGCAGCACCAGCGTGAGCCCGCCGAAGATCAGCACGATGATTGCGGTGACGACCGGCATGACCGCGATATGCCGCGTCATCGCATAAGATACTGCGAGCGCAATCAGCACGGCAGCCATGAAGACCGCGGTCGCCGCGAAAATGCCGATCCGCGCATTCGCGACGAAGAACAGCACCAGCGGCCCGATATCGAACACCAGCTTGAGCGCGGGGTTGAGTTGTTTCTTTGCGGGCATGAACAAATATCTAATGGATTGTCATGCCCCGCAACCCGTCTTCGCCAAGGCTTCGATGGGCTAATGCGTAGGCCCTCCGAAGCGTAAGCGAAAGAGGGAAGCGGGCCGTCAAATAATCGCGAATGTTTGTGGCGTTCGTCAGCTCTTGCGTTTACGGGATGATCCGCTTTCGCGGATGATGACGGCAGAATTCAACTTTCCAACCCTACAATCGCCCGCGCAAAATCACGCGCCGTAAACGGCGCGAGGTCGTCGATCCCCTCACCCACACCGATGAAGTGCACCGGCAGGCCGAACTTTGCGGCAATCGCCACAAGAATGCCGCCGCGTGCCGTGCCGTCGAGCTTGGTCATCACCAGCCCCGTGACTCCGGCGGTTTTGCGGAAAATCTCGACTTGCGACAGCGCGTTCTGCCCGACCGTCGCATCGAGCACCAGCAGCACGGCGTGCGGCGCGGTCGGCTCGACCTTGCGCATCACGCGCACGATCTTCTCGAGCTCGTTCATCAGCTCGGATTTGTTTTGCAGGCGGCCGGCCGTGTCGACGAGGACGATCTCGTTGCCTTGCGCTTTCGCCGCCGTCAGCGCCTCGAAGGCAAGGCTCGCGGCGTCGGAACCCGGCTCGCGCGCCATAATCGTTGCATCGCTTCGCTCCGCCCAGATTTCTAGTTGATCGATCGCCGCTGCGCGGAACGTATCGCCGGCGACCAGCATCACGGATTTTCCTTCGTTGCGGAACCGCGCAGCGAGCTTGCCGATGGTCGTGGTCTTGCCGGAACCATTGACGCCGGCGACCAGAACGACGAAAGGCCGCGTGGTGACCTCCAGCGGCTTGGCGACGGCCGCAAGCGTCTTTTCGATTTCGGACGCAAGCACCGCCCTCACCTCGTCGGGCGCGATGCCTTTTTCGTGGCGCTGCCGACCGAATGCTGCGGCAATACGTCCCGCAACTTCGGGCCCGAGATCGGCGCGGATCAACTCGCTTTCGAGATCTTCGATTGTTTCAGCGTCGAGCTTGCGCTTCGACACGAGATCGGAAATCGCGCCGCCGAGCGAGGCTGACGTGCGCTTGAGCCCGCCGCTGAGCCGCTTCCACCAGCTTTGCTGTGTGCTGTCGTTCATGTTGCGGTCGTGATAGCGGTTTCGGGAATACGGAGAAACCCCATCTGGTCAATTCCGGGGCGCGAGCGAAAGCTCGCGAACCCGGAATCCAGATGCAAATCCATACGTGGCTGGATTCCGGGTTCGCGGCCTTTGGCCGCGCCCCGGAATGACAAGCAGAAAATGACGCCCGAACAAATTGTCGCGCGCCTGCTTTATCGCGACGGCCTGATGCTGGTGATCGACAAGCCGGCCGGCGTCGCCGTGCATCGCGGGCCGAAAGGCGGGCCGAGCCTGGAGGACGATTTTCACGCACTGCGCTTCGGCCTCCCGCGCAATCCCGCGCTCGCGCATCGGCTCGATCGTGACACCTCCGGCTGCCTTGTGCTCGGCCGCCAACGCAAGGCGCTCGCGCTGCTCGGCAAGCTGTTCAAGCAGGGCAAGATCGGCAAGACGTACTGGGCCGTCGTCGAAGGTGGTCCTGCCGAGGACGAAGGCCGCATCGATATTCCGCTTGGCCGACTTGATGAGTCGCGCGGCTGGTGGATGAAGCCCGACCCGAAAGGCCAGCCGTCGACGACAACATGGAAGGTGTTGGGGCGTTTCATCCCTCCCCAATTTCGAGTCACCTCCCCCCTTGTAGGGGAGGTCGCCGCCTCAGGCGGCGGGAGGGGGCGCATCGCGGCCAGCGCCGATTCCTCAGAGCAATTCACCTGGCTCGCGCTCGAGCCGCTTACCGGGCGCACGCATCAATTGCGCGTGCACTGTTCCGAGATGGGCTTTCCGATTTTCGGCGACACCATCTATGGCCACGCACCGCGTAGCGGCGGACCGACTTTGCACCTACACTCGCGCGAGATCGTGGTGCCGATTTCGAAGAACAAGCCGCCGGTGAAAGTCACCGCACCCCTGCCGGAGCACATGATGGAAAAATTGCGCGCGTGCGGGTGGAAAGATGAGAAATAACCTGTCATTCCGGACGCCGCGCAAGCGGCGGTCCGGAATCCATACTCGGCAGCGCTAGGGTTATGGATTCCGGGTCCGCGGCCTTTCGGCCGCGCCCCGGAATGACAGTGGCGGCTTTTCAGGCGCCTAATAAAGCTGCGCCTTGATGCGCTCGGGGGCAGCGCGGTCGTAATCTTCGCCGCCGAGCTTGCCCTGGCTCAGTTCCGCGATGATCGTGCCCGTCGATGGCAGGCTCTTGCGGTCGATCTTCGTCGCCTCATCCCAGAGCTTCGAACGCACGATTGCCTTTGAGCAATGGAAATAGATGCGCTCAACGTGCACGATCAGCACGCAGCGCGGCAATTTGCCGTTGACGGCAAAGCTCTGCATCAACTCGGGATCGATCGAGATCGACGCGCGCCCGTTGACGCGCAACGTTTCGCCGACGCCGGGAATCAGAAACAGCAGCGCAATGCGCGGATCGCGCACGATGTTGCGAAAGCCGTCGATGCGGTTGTTGCCAGGCCGATCGGGAATCGCGAGCGTTCGCTCGTCGAGGATACGCACGAAGCCGGGCGCATCACCTTTCGGAGAGCAATCGAGCCCTTCCGGCGCGCCGGTCGCGATGGCGACGAACGGCGCCGCTTCGATCAGCTTGCGATAGCTGCCGTTGATGTAATCGATCTCCTTAGCCACCGCCGCCGGGTTCTTCTCGCCATAGAGCGACTGAAGCTGCTCCATGCTCGTGACCAGATGATCGCTGTAAGCCATCGTGTCCTCTCCTCAGGCCGCGAGAAGCCGGCGACCATCGTGCCCCGCAACCGTAATGTCGAGCATTGTGCCCGGCTGAATATTCGTGGCAAGGCGAACCGCGGTGAATTGCTCGGTGTGCGCGAGGCCGCGCGATTCGGCCAACACACGGCGCCGAGCGCCGACTTGTGCTTCGAGATGACGGCGCAGCGCCGCCTCGCCTTTCTCGCGCAGACGCCGCGCGCGGTCCTTCACCAGCGCGCGCTCGACCTGCGGCATGCTCGTAGCCGGCGTGCCGGGGCGCGGCGAAAATGGAAAAACGTGAAGCTGCGTCAGCCCGCATTCGTCGACGAGATCGAGCGAGCGCTTAAACATTGCGTCATCTTCGGTTGGAAAGCCGGCGATGATGTCGGCGCCGAACGCGATATCCGGGCGCAGCCGGCGCACTTGCGCGCAGAATTCGATCGCATCGGCACGCGAGTGCCGGCGCTTCATGCGCTTCAAGATCAGATCGTCGCCGGCCTGCAATGACAGGTGCAGATGCGGCATAAGGCGCGGTTCGTTCGCGATGGCGTCGAGCAGATCGTTGTCCGCCTCGACCGAATCGATGGAAGATAGCCGCAAGCGCGCGAGAGCAGGCACCTCTTTCAGGATGTGCTTGACCAGCGTGCCCAGTCGCGACCTGCCAGCGAGATCGCCGCCATAGCTGGTGATATCGACGCCGGTGAGCACGACTTCGTTGTAACCGTTATCGGCGAGGCGGCGGACTTGCGCCACAACCTCATCCGCCGGCAGCGAGCGCGAATTGCCGCGGCCGTATGGAATGATGCAGAACGTGCAGCGATGATCGCAGCCGTTCTGCACCTGCACGAAAGCGCGGGCGCGGCCTTCGATGCTGTCGATGGCGTGCGGCGTCATTGTCCTGACGGCCATGATGTCGGAGACGGCAACTTTCTCGTTTGCCGTCCATTGCCGCGCGCCGAGCTTTTCCTCGTTGCCGACGACTCGGTCGACTTCCGGCATGCTGGCGAACGTCGCGGCTTCGGTTTGTGCCGCGCAGCCGGTGACGACGATGCGCGCATGCGGCCGTTCGCGCCTGAGGCGGCGGATGCTTTGTCGCGCCTGCCGCACCGCTTCGGACGTTACCGCGCACGTGTTGATGACGACGGCCTCATGCGCGCCCGCCGCACTCGCCTCGCGCCGGATGACTTCCGACTCGTAGGCATTGAGTCGGCAGCCGAAGGTGATGACGTCGAC
>JAICMO010000220.1 GCA_025929185.1 Pseudolabrys sp. | reverse complement strand
CCGAAGTCGCGCAGGTCGGAACGATCTCGTCGAACGGCGATGCCACCATCGGCAAGATGATCGCGCAGGCGATGCAGAAGGTCGGCAACGAAGGCGTCATCACGGTCGAAGAGGCCAAGGCGCTCGATACCGACGTCGAGATCGTCGAAGGCATGCAGTTCGATCGCGGTTACATCTCGCCGTACTTCATCACCAACGCCGAGAAGATGCTCGCCGAGCTGGAGGACGCTTATGTGCTGCTGCACGAGAAGAAGCTCTCCGGCCTGCAAGCCATGTTGCCGGTGCTCGAAGCGGTGGTGCAGTCGGGCAAGCCGCTCGTCATCATCGCGGAGGATGTTGAGGGCGAAGCCATTGCAACGCTTGTCGTCAACAAGCTGCGTGGCGGCCTGAAAGTCGCGGCCGTGAAGGCGCCCGGCTTCGGCGATCGCCGCAAGGCCATGCTTGAGGACATCGCGATCTTGACCGGCGGTCAGCTCATCTCCGAGGATCTCGGCATCAAGCTCGAGAACGTCACCACCGCGATGCTCGGCCGCGCGAAGAAGATCGTGATCGAGAAGGAGAAGACCACGATTGTCAACGGCGCCGGCAAGAAGGCCGCCATCGAGGCGCGCGTGCAGCAGATCAAGTCGCAGATCGAGGAAACCACGTCGGACTACGATCGTGAGAAGCTGCAAGAGAGGTTGGCGAAGCTCGCCGGCGGCGTTGCGGTCATCCGCGTCGGCGGCGCGACCGAAATCGAAGTGAAGGAGAAGAAGGATCGCGTCGAGGATGCGCTCAACGCCACCCGCGCCGCGGTCGAGGAAGGCATTGTGCCGGGCGGCGGCACCGCGCTCTTGCGCGCCAAGAAAGCGGTCGGCCGTCTCAGCCATGAGAACCCGGACGTGCAAGCCGGCATCAATATCGTGCTGAAAGCACTTGAAGCTCCGGCCCGGCAGATCGCCGAGAATTCCGGTGTCGAAGCCTCGATCGTCGTCGGCAAGGTGCTGGAGAACAAGTCCGAGACCTTCGGCTTCGATGCGCAGGAAGAAAAGTACGTCGACCTTGTCGACGCCGGCATCATCGACCCCGCCAAGGTGGTGCGCGCGGCGCTGCAAGACGCGGCTTCCGTTGCGGGCCTGCTGATCACCACGGAGGCCATGGTGGCCGAAGTGCCGAAGGAGCCCGCGCCGGCGGCCGGCGGCGGAATGCCAGGCGGCATGGGCTACTAAGGTCCCAAATACCGAGACGACAGGAAGGCCTGCCACGAGCAGGCCTTTTTGCTATGCGCGAAACCGCGCTTCCGGTTGCGCGTTGCTTTCGCATGGCCGCGGGCAAATCGAAATTCGTCGTCTACGCGGCCGGCATCGGCAACGCGCTGGTCGCCCTCACCAAATTTGGCGCCGCCTGGTGGACGGGCTCATCCGCGATGCTGAGCGAAGCGATCCATTCGCTGGTCGACACCAGCGATCAACTGCTCCTGCTCTACGGCATTCGCCGCGCGGCCCGTCCGCCCGACGAGCTTCATCCGCTCGGCTACGGACGCGAGCTTTACTTCTGGAGTTTTGTCGTTGCGCTGCTGATGTTCACGCTCGGCGCCGGCGTCGCCGGCATCGAGGGCGTGCAGCACATCGTCAACCCCGCCGAGATCACCGATCCGAGCATCAGCTATATCGTGCTCGGCTGGGCGGCCGTTTTTGAAGGCGCAAGCTGGATCATCGCGCTGCGCGAATTTCGCAAGTCCAAAGGAGACCTGGGCTATTTCCAGGCGGTACGGCAAAGCAAGGACCCGCCGACGTTCATCGTTCTGTTCGAGGACAGCGCCGCGCTGCTCGGGCTGCTGATCGCCTTTGTCGGCACGTTTGCGGCCGAGCGGCTTGCCATGCCGGTGCTCGACGGCGTTGCCTCGGTAACGATCGCGCTGCTGCTCGGGCTGACCGCCCTGGCGCTCGCGCGTGAAAGCAAAGGCTTGCTGCTCGGCGAGCCGGCCGGCCGGGCCCTGCGCGAGGCCGTGATCGCAGTCGTGCGCCGCACGCCCGGGATCGAGCGAGGGCAGATCGTTTTCACCGTCCATCTCTCGCCCGATCAAATCGTCGTCGCGCTTTCGCTCGAGTTCCGCGACGACCTCACCGCGCCCGACATCGAAAAGACGACGGCGGCGCTGGAGCGCAACATCCATGACGCGCTGCCGGAGATAATTGCGATCTTCGTCAAGCCACAGGCTGTCGTGCCGCAGCCCTCGGTAATACTGCGCCGGGGCGGAGCAAGACGGCGGCTTAACGGATGAAGCTGAAGGAACGGCGATTTCTATGCTGTCGTCGGATCGTACGCGTAGATCCAATCCTTGCTGAGCAGATCGGCGCGCGGCTTCTCGAACTTGTCGAGCCGCAAATAGCGCTTCAGCCGCGCCCACGGCGAACGGAGATGGAAGATTTTGCCTTGCGCGCGGGCGGCAAGTTGAATGCGCGTCGTGCGGGGACGCCTTTCGTTTTCGTAAGACACGAGAGCGGCGTCGATGTCGTTCGAATTGCGGGCCAGCTCGCGCGCAAGCACGTACGCATCCTCGATGCCCATCGCCGCTCCCTGCGACAAGAACGGCAGCATGGGATGCGCGGCGTCGCCGAGCAGCGTGATGCGCCCTTTACCCCAGCGCGGCAGCGGGTCCCGGTCGAACAGGCCCCATTTGAAGCAGCGCCGCACCGCTTCGAGCAGGATGCGCAAATCGCGATGCGCATTCGAGAAGGCTGAGAGCAGGTCATCGCGGCGGCCTTCGACCGACCACGATTCCTCGACCCAATCTTTCGTTTCGATCACGGCGACAAGGTTCACCAGGGCGCCGCCGCGCACGTAATAAGCGACGACGTGGCCGCGCGGCCCCATCCAGTAATTCATCACCGGCTCGAGATGGCCGCAGGGCAGCGCCTCGGCCGGAACGAGCGCGCGCCAGCACATGTTGCCGGTGAAGCGCGGCTTCTCTTGGCCGTGCAATGTCGCTCGAACCAAAGAATGAATGCCGTCGCAGCCGACAACGACGTCGAACGCTTCACGGCGTCCGCCGCTTAAAACCACGGTCGCACCCGCAACGGCCGGCTCGATCGACAGGCAATGCGCGCCGAGACGGATATCGCTGCCATCCAATGCCGTTATGAGAATGTCGAGCAGGTCGGCCCGATGAATCTGAAACCAGCCGGCGCCGAACCGCTCCGCCATAACGCCCTTGGCCTGCGTGCGAAACAAGACTTCGCCTGTCGCCATGTCGCGCGTGAGCATGAAGCCTGGCTCAAAGCCGCGCCTGCGGACTTCCTCTTCAAGGCCGAACGCGCGCAGAACACGCGTCGAATTCGGCGTGATCTGGATGCCGGCGCCGACCTCTTGCAATTGCGCGGATTGTTCGAAGACGACCGCCTCGATGGCGCGCCGGCGCAACGCAATGGCTGCGACGAGCCCGCCGATGCCTCCGCCGATCAACGCTACGCGCGGCATCCCCATGCGATCTCCCCGGACCGACAGCACGCATCTACCACCGCCAAGGCAAGCCCACCAAGCAATCGCGCAACGGCGGCCGGAATTTTCCGGCAGCGGATGTGTTACGCTTCGTCAGGCAATATTGGGGGATCCGATGGATCAGCGCATTATCGATCTTTACGACAGTTTTACGCACGGCGGCATCGGGACGCACGATCGCATTCTTCAAGGAAAATCTTGGCGCGCCGCCGTCCTGACCGGCTAAGACGCTTTCGCTGCGAGCCAGTTTGCCGTTCGCAAAAGCGTTGCGTCGTCTCCCGCAGCGCCGACAAGCTGCACTCCGATTGGCAAGCCGCTTTCGCCTTTCAGCAGCGGCAGGGTTACCGCCGGCAAACCGGTGAGGGTCCAGAGCGTGTTGAAAGCCGGGTTACCTGTCGCCATCCCCTTTGGCGCTACGCCCGGCGAGGACAAAGTCAGGATGGCGTCGTAGTCCTTCAAAATGTCCGCAAGGCCCGCGGCGTAACGCTTCGCCTTGGCGCGCGCCGTAAGATAACGCACGGCAGAGGTTTTGCTTCCCTCGGTAAGCAGATCGCGCAATTGCTTGCTCGAGGCGTCACCGCCGCGCGCGACCATCTCGCCGAGATTGTGCGCCATGTCGGTCGCCATGATGACGCGGTGATCGGGCCATGCATCGGCGAACCAGTCCGGCAGGTCGACCGTCTCTACAGCCCCGCCAAGGTCTTGCACGAAGGATTCCAAAGCCGCGCGCGCCTCGGCATCGGCTTTCTCCCAGACCGGCGTGCGCACGAAAGCGAACCGCGGCGGAGAGCGCGGCGTGTCGGACGCAACCGCGCTGAAATTGGGCGCGGCAAAGGGGCGACTGTCCGGATCTTCGACATCGTAACCGGCAAGCACATCGAGAATGAGCGCGCAGTCGGCAATAGAGCGCGCAAAGACTCCGACATGATCCAAGGCGTGCGACAATACGAGCGTGCGTGCACGCGAAATCGCGCCATGCGTCGGCTTGACGCCGTAGACGCCGCAAAACGACGCGGGCCGGATCACCGAGCCGTTCGTCTGCGAACCGATTGCCAGCGGCACCATATTGCAGGCGACAGCAGCGGCCGAGCCTGAGGAAGAGCCGCCCGGCGTGCGTTCGGGATCCAGCGGGTGGCGGGTCGCGCCGGCGTGGTAGTACGCGAATTCGGTGGTCACCGCCTTGCCGATGATGACCGCGCCGGCCGCACGCAGCCGCGCCACCGACCCCGCGTCT
>JAICMO010000035.1 GCA_025929185.1 Pseudolabrys sp. | reverse complement strand
CAGGCTTGCGGAGTCCACCGTGACCTTCGGGCCCATCGACCAGTTGGGATGGCGCAAGGCCTGCTCCGCCGTCGCAGCCCGGATGGCCTCCCGCGACCAGGTCCGGAACGGCCCGCCGGACGCCGTCAGAATAATCCGCCGGACTTCGTCGCGCGCGCCGGCGCTCAGCGCCTGAAAGATCGCGTTGTGCTCCGAATCGACGGGCAGAACGGTCGCTCCGACGGCGGCGGCGCGGCGCATGAACAACGCGCCGGCGCAAACGAGGCATTCCTTGTTGGCAAGCGCGACGGTTGCGCCGCGCTCGATCGCCGTAAGAGAAGCCTTGAGCCCGGCCGAGCCGCTGATCGCGGCCATGACCCAGCCGGCGGGCCGCTGGGCGGCCTCAAGCAATGCCGTTTCGCCTGCCCCGGCTTCGATTCCCGACCCAGCCAAAGCGCTCTTCAAATCGCGATAAGCCGCTTCATCGGCAACCACCGCGAACCGCGCCTTAAGCTCTCGCGCAAGCTTGGCGAGAGCGCCTGCATTGCGGCCAGCACTCACCGCTTCCACCCGGAAGCGGTTGCGCTCGCGCCGAACCAAATCGATCGTGCTGGAACCGATCGAGCCGGTTGCGCCGAGAATCGTAATGCCGC
Organism: Pseudolabrys sp.; assembly: GCA_025929185.1. Classification (GTDB taxonomy): domain Bacteria; phylum Pseudomonadota; class Alphaproteobacteria; order Rhizobiales; family Xanthobacteraceae; genus Pseudolabrys. The sequence goes on along the minus strand of JAICMO010000035.1, from coordinate 24,981 downwards.
GCTCGGCCGGTGCCGAGATCGGTTGCGCTCGCGCCAGACGGCCTGGAGTCATCAACTCACCAACTCACCATACCAAAAGGCCCTGCGCAGGTGCCGCAAAGCCGCCCCGCAGCAGCCCGATAATCACACTCAGCAAAGCGGCGGCCCAAAAGCCATCGAGCCGGTCCATGACCCCGCCATGCCCCGGAATTAGCTGGCTCGTATCCTTTACGCCGAACCGGCGCTTAAGCCCGGATTCGAACAAATCACCTATCTGGGCAGCGACTGAAAGCAGTATTGCAGTAAATCCGGCCGGGAACCAATTGGTTCCGATTATGTAGCTGCCGAGCAAGACGCCCGCCAGTGCTGCACCGACAAGCCCGGCAACGGCCCCGGACCAGGTCTTATTCGGGCTGACGGCGGGCAGAAGCTTCGGTCCGCCGATCACCCGTCCGACGAAGTAGCCGAACACGTCGGTCGTCCAGACGACCGCAAACAAAAAAACGATCGCCGCAAAGCCCGACTGATCGTCGGCGCGCAGCAACACAGGCGCGAGAAGCATGACCCCGGAATAAGCGACTCCGCCGGCGACGGCGGTGCGCCGCTCCGACTGAGCGAAGATCGCTGCCGCCAGCGCGCCAAGCGCGATGACAAGCATCGCCGTGATCGGGTGCTCGCGCCCCGCCATCAAAGCCGAAATCGCAACGGCCGCTGCGCCCACCAGAAATGTCAACACATTCGCTGCGCCGGTAACGAGCGCGAGCCATTCCCACAATATGGCAAGAGCCGCCACGCACCAGAAGACGATAAACGGTATCCCGCCGAAATAAGCGGCCGCGAGCGCAAGCGGCGCAAGGATCACAGCCGACGCGATGCGGACGAAAAGATTGTGGCTCGCGAGAAATCCTGAACTGCCCCGACCAAGAATAGGATCAGCCTCGGCCATGTCTCAGGACCCGGTACGAGCGACCAGGCCGCCGAACCGTCTCACGCGTTGACCGTATTCTTGCAGAGCCCCCTCAAGCGCGGCCCGATCGAAATCTGGCCAATAAGTCTGCACGAAGACCAATTCGCTGTATGCCGACTGCCAGAGCAGAAAATTGGAAAGCCGCTGCTCGCCGCTCGTGCGGATGATCACGTCCGGATCGGGCAGATCCGGTGCGTCGAGGAACCGGCCGATCGTTTCGACATCGACCTCGTCCCGCTTCAGCGAACCCTGCGCAAGCGCGTCGGCCATCCGGCGCGCCGCGCGCGCCAATTCCTGGCGGGCGCCGTAGTTGAAGGCGACGACCAACGTAAGTCCGTTATTGGCTCGCGTGAGTTCCTCGGCTTCGACAAGCAGCCTGGCAATATCCGGCTCGAGGCCCTCGCGCTCTCCGATGATGCGTACGCGCACGTTATTGCGATGCAGATCGGCGAGATCGTGCCGGATAAACCGGCGCAGTAATCCCATCAGTTCGCGGATTTCGGTCGCCGGGCGCGACCAGTTCTCGGTGCTGAACGAAAAAATGGTCAGCACATCGATGCCCAGTTCTCCGGCCGCCCGTACCGTCCGCCGCAATGCCTCGACGCCGCGCCGGTGTCCTTCGCCGCGCGGCAGTCCGCGCGCAGCCGCCCATCGGCCGTTACCATCCATGATGATGGCGACGTGGCGCGGTACTTCGGCACTCGCTATTGCCGATATCGGAGCATGAGCCTCGGACATTGGCAGGCACCTCAAACCGTGAGGATTTCCTTTTCCTTTGCGCCGAGCAACTGGTCGATCTCATGGATCGCCTGATCCGTCGCCTTTTGCACGTCGGCGGAGAAGCGATCGTGATCGTCCTTGCTGATCTTGTGGTCCTTTTCGAGTTTTTTCAGCACTTCCATGCCATCGCGCCGCACATGCCGAACGGCGACGCGGGCGGTTTCGGCGTATTTGTGGGCGACCTTCACCAGTTCCTTCCGCCGCTCCTCGTTGAGTTCCGGAATGCGCAGGCGCAGCATCTGCCCTTCGGTCGCAGGCGACAGGCCGAGGTTTGAATTCACGATCGCCTTTTCCACCGCGTGCACGAGCGAGCGGTCCCAGACGTTAACCGTAATCAGGCGCGGCTCGGGGGTGCTGACCGTCGCCACCTGATTGAGCGGCATGTGCGAGCCGTAGGCGTCGACCTGAACGGGATCGAGCAGATGCGGCGATGCGCGGCCGGTGCGCAGGCCGGACATTTCGGTTTTCAACACGGCAATCGCGCCCTGCATGCGCCGCTTCACTTCGTTGAGGTCATGTGTCTCATTCGCCATCGCAAATTCCCCCAACACGGGCCGGCGCGGCATGCTGCGCGCGTTCGCCGTCGAAGCGAACGGGCCCGCTCGCCTAGACGATGACCGTCGCCCGGCCTTTGCCGCGCAAAACAGCTTCGATTCCGCCCTTTTCGCGGATCGAGAAGACGATGATAGGCATCCGATTTTCGCGGGCAAGCGCGAAGGCGGTCGAATCCATGACGCGGAGGTCCTTTTCGATGGCCTCCTGATGGCCGAGCTTGTCGTAACGCACGGCCTTTGGGTCCCTTTTCGGATCGGCCGTATAGACGCCGTCGACATCGGTCGCCTTGAGCACCGCCTGGGCCTCGAGTTCCGCCGCCCGCAATACCGCCGTGGTGTCGGTCGTGAAATACGGATTGCCGGTGCCCGCCGCCAACAGGACGACGCGCCCCTTGCCGAGGTTCTTCATCGCCCGCTTGCGGTTGTAAGTTTCGCACACCGAGGGCATTTCGAGCGCGGACAGCGTGCGCGCCTCACGGCCGAGGCGCTCGATGGCCGCCTCGAGCACGAGGCAATTCATGACCGTTGCGAGCATGCCCATGGTGTCGCCCACCGGCCGGGGCACGCCGCGCGAGGATACTTCCACGCCGCGGAAGATGTTGCCGCCGCCGACAACAACACCGACCTCAGTGCCGATGCGTGTCGCGCCGATGAGATCGCCGGCGATACGATCGATGACAGGTTGGTCGATGCCGAAGCCCTGCGGTCCGGTCAGCGCTTCCCCCGACAGCTTGACGATGACGCGTCGGTACAGCGGGTCACTCATCTTTGCGATCCTTCTTCCGGATCGACGAGAGCCGAGACGACCGGCGGAATCTCGTCAGCCCTGACCGGCGGCCGCTGCGACTTCCGCGGCAAAATCGGATTCCTGCTTCTCAATTCCCTCGCCAAGCGCGTAGCGCACGAATCCGGTGACCGTGATCGGACCGCCGACCGTGCTCTCCGCCTCCTTGAGCGCCTGCGTCACGGATTTTGACGGCTCGTGCACGTAGGGTTGCTCCAGCAGGCAGACTTCCTTGTAGAAGGTCTTCAAGCCGGATTCGACGATTTTGTCGATGACATTGGCCGGCTTTCCTTGCTGCCGGAATCTCTCGGCAAGCACATCCTTCTCGCCGACGACCGTCGCCGGATCGAGGCCCGATGCGTCGATCGCCTGCGGGTTACTTGCCGCGACGTGCATCGCGATCATGCGGCCGAGACGGGTGAGTTCATCGGCCTTTCCGGTCGACTCCAGACCGACAAGCACGCCGATCTTGCCGAGTCCGTCGCTGACCGAATTGTGCATGTATGTGCCGACGGCCCCTTTGCCGACGGAAAGCGATGCCGCGCGCCGCAGCGTCATGTTCTCGCCGATCTTGGCAATCGTTTCGGATATCGCGTCCGCGATCGTGCGGTCACCCACTTTCGCAGCCTTGATTTTTTCGACGTCCGGACCGACCGCAAGGGCGACATCCGCGATCATCTTGACCAAACCCTGGAACAGGTCGTTGCGCGCGACGAAATCGGTTTCCGAGTTGACTTCGACCAGCACGCCGGTCGTCGCTTTCACGGCGGCGCCGATCAGGCCTTCGGCCGCGACGCGGCCGGCCTTTTTCGCAGCCGTGGAGAGGCCTTTCTTGCGCAGCCAATCCTGCGCGGCTTGCAGGTCGCCCTTCGTTTCGACGAGCGCCGCCTTGCAATCCATCATGCCGGCGCCGCTGGTCTCCCGCAGTTCTTTGACCAATTGGGCGGTAATTTCAGCCATCGGACTTTCCTTCATACGCGCAACCGGAGGATTTCCGGCTGCGCTTCACATGTAACGCACTGATGCCGCGTCGCAGCCGATAGAGCGATTATTCGGCCGTCAGTTCCTTGGCCTTTGCGATCCAGCCTTCCACGCGGCCGGGCAGACCCACTTCTTCGCCGACGTTGTGCGCAGCTTTTTCGTTCAGTTCGGCGATCTGCTGGTAATGGAAGATGCCGAGGTCGTTGAGCTGCTTTTCGATCGCCGGAGAAACGCCCGGCAGCTTTTTGAGGTCGTCGGCCACGCCGCGCGGACCCGGCAGTTGCTCGAAGCCGAGATCGCCCGCCGCTGGCGCCGCCGGCACTTCTTCGACGGCCGGCTTTTCGGCAGCGCCGACATCGATGCCCATTTCGCCTTGCGCACGCGAAATGCCGTCGATCGCCGCCCTGGCCACCAGGTCGCAATAGAGCGAAACGGCACGGCTCGCGTCATCGTTACCCGGCACGACGTAGCTGATGCCGACCGGATCGCAGTTCGTATCCACGATGGCGGCAACCGGAATATTGAGCCGCTGCGCCTCCTTGATCGCGATGTCTTCCTTATTGGTGTCGATTACGAACAGGAGATCGGGCACACCGCCCATGTCCTTGATGCCGCCGAGAGCGCGGTCGAGCTTGTCGCGCTCGCGCTGCATCGTCAGGCGCTCCTTCTTGGTGTAGCCGGCCGCCTCGCCCGAATTGAGCATCTCGTCGAGCTTCCGCAAGCGCTGGATCGATCCCGAGATCGTCTTCCAATTGGTGAGCGTGCCGCCCAGCCAGCGCGAGTTCACGTAATACTGCGCGCAACGCTTGGCTGCGTCCGCGATCGCGTCCTGCGCTTGGCGCTTGGTGCCGACGAACAAGATGCGCCCGCCCTTCGCCACCGTGTCGCTGACCGCTTGCAGCGCCCGATGCAGCATCGGCACCGTTTGCGCCAAATCGACGATATGGATGTTGTTGCGGGTGCCGAAGATGTATTCACCCATCTTCGGATTCCAGCGGTGGGCCTGATGGCCGAAATGCACGCCAGCTTCCAAAAGCTGACGCATGCTGAAGTCAGGAAGCGCCATTCACCTTCTCCGGTTGTTCCGCCGCGGACCGCGTGAGCCCGACCTTCGGGCCACCGGACGGCCTCCAACCCATTGTCGGGGCGAAAAGCCAAGGTCCGCGTGAGAGTTACGGGGCTTATATAGGCGCTTCAGGTCGGATGCAAGGCAAGCCGGCGCGCGCCTCTGAGGCACTCAGATATGGAAAAGCTGCGAATAGTGGCGCTTGATTTCCTCGCCCTGCGCCATCACGCCTGCAGGATCGTCCTTCCACCGCTTGATGGCCGAAAGCGGCGTCCGGCCGGGCTTGTCCTTCACCAAGGCGTGGACCGAGCGTAAGCCGCCGACGTCCACGAAAAAGCGCTGCCCCTCAGGCGTGAAAAGATAGCTGTGGAACAGCCGGGCGGCATTGGGATGAGGCGCGGCGGCAAAGATCGCGGATGGCTGCACGATGGACGGCGTTCCTTCCGTCGCGTACACGACTTCGATCGGCTTGCCGGCTTCCTTGAGCAGCAGCACGTTCGACTCGTTGCCGTCGACCATGACCGCCCTTTCGCCGCGAACGACGCGTTTCGGCGTGTCGGTCGCCGACTGCACCTGCAACAGGTTTTGATGCGAGAGCTTTTCCAGATAGCCCCAGCCGAGCTCGCGCACCATTTGAAAAGTCGACGTTATGATGGTGCCGCTGTAGCTCGGGTGCGCCTTGACCATTTTGCCCTTCCATTTCGGATTGAGCAGGTCGGCAAAGCTCTTTGGGGCATCGTCCTTTTTCACGAGTTCGGTGTTGTAGGCGATGACGCAGAGCGAGGAGCGCACCGTGGCGTAGAATCCGTCCGGGTCCTGATGCTCGGCCGGAATGTATTTTGCGACATCCTCGCAGACGTAAGGCGCAAGCTTGCCGTCGCGCTTCCAGATGAGAAATGCCGCGGCATCGCCCGTGCTGACCGCATCGGCGACGTGAATGCCGGAAGCGTATTCCTGCGCCACGCGGGTGAAAATGCGCTCGCCGCCGGCACGTTCGACCCGCGCGGTTATGCCGGGAAATTTCTTTTCAAACGCCTTGCCGACGAGGTTCGCAAGCTGCAAATCGGCCGAGGTGTACCAGGTGACCTGCCCTTCTTTTTTCGCCGCGGCGATCAACTCAGGGGTGATTGCCCGAGCCGGCGGCGCGGCGGCCTGCACCTTGGCGGCAAACGAGCCGATCGTGAGCGCGGCAGTACCTTTCAGAACGTGGCGGCGTGAAACCCCGGACATGAATTCGATCTCCTGGCGACGGCGTGAGATTAGGCCCTCGCTACAGGGTTGCATAGCGGCGGCATCTGCGGATAGCAGCAGGTAGCCCCGAATGGAGCACAGCGTACTCCGGGGCCTGACGCACGGGAATGCAGCCTCCTACATCCAACAGCAATACTTAAACGATGGGTGATCGACGCCTATGAAGAAAGCGCTAACTCCCATGAAGAAGAGCGCCGGCACCTCGAAGAAAGCAAAAGCAGGAGACTCTCCCTCCGAGCTGATCGACGCGACAATCAAGGAATTGAGCGATTGGCGCGGCGAGACGCTCGCGCGAGTCCGAAAGCTCATCAAAGAGGCGGATCCGGACGTGGTCGAAGAGGTGAAATGGAGAAAGCCGTCGAACGCAATGCGCGGCGTTCCGGTGTGGGAGCATGACGGCACCATCTGCACAGGCGAGACGTACAAGGGCGTGGTGAAGATGACCTTCGCCAAGGGCGCCTCGCTCAAGGACCCATCCGGCCTCTTCAACTCGAGCCTCGAAGGCAACATCCGGCGCGCCATCGATTTCCATGAGGGCGACAAGATCGATGAAAAGGCGTTGAAGGCGCTCATTCGCGCCGCCGTGGCGCTCAACAGGTCGAAAGCCGCCCTGCCGAGAACGAAGAGACGATGAACTTTACAGCCGAACCGCTCCGCCGACGGCCGTAAACGGCGCCTCGCCTCGACGCATGCGCACGGCCAGCACAGGCAGACGCTACAGCGCCTCGACCTGCACGACGCCAGGAACGGCTTTGATCGCGCCCGCAATCTGCGGCGACACCTTGAAGCGCCCCGGAAGCTTGACCTCCACTTCGGCCCCCTGCTCCAGCAGCAGGATCATGCTCACTTCGCCGTCGCCGTTGCCGTTCAAAGCGCGTGCTCCGGGTTGCATCGGTTCAAGCCGCCTGGCGACCGCCTCGACCGGCGCCTGATCGCGCAAGAATACGCGCAGGCCCTTGTGCACGTTGGCAGCGGCGGCATCGAGCGGCTCGACGGACTGGATGCGCGCGCGCACGTCGTCGCCTTGCACTTCGGCGGAAAGAAACAGCAGCACGGCGGTGCCGGGCTCGAGCGTATCGCGGTGCTCCGCAAGCCCTTCGGAAAAAATGACCGCTTCATAGTGGCCGGTCGGGTCCGACAGGCCGATGATGCCCATCTTGTTTCCGGTTTTTGTGCGCCGCTCGACGCGCGAAACGACGGTGCCGGCGACGCGGCCGGCGGTCGCGCCGCTCTTTACCGCCTTGGCAAACTCCGCCCAAGGCTGCACGCGCAACCGCTTGAGCGCGGCGGCATAGTCATCGAGCGGATGTCCCGACAAGAAGAATCCGATCGCCTCGTATTCGCGCCGCAGGCGCTCGGCCGGCAGCCAAGGCTCGACCGCGGGAAGCGCAATGGTCTCTCGCGCGCCGGCGCCCCCGAACAATTCGTTCTGACCGATGGCCGCGGTCTCGTATGAACGCTGCGCGCGCCCGAGCATGGCGTCGACGACCGCAAAAACGCGCGCCCTGTTCGAATCGAATTCATCGAACGCGCCGGCCGCGGCTAGGCTCTCCAGCACGCGCTTGTTGACCGCGCGCGGATTGATGCGCGTTGCAAAATCCGTGAGATCGCTGAACTTGCGCTCGTTGCGCGCAGCGACAATTGATTCGACCGCCTGAGCGCCGACCCCCTTCAGCGCGGCCAGCGCATAAATGATCGTGTTGTTCTCGACCTCAAACTCGATGCCCGACCGATTGATCGACGGCGGATCGGTCTTGATGCCGAGCCGGTCGGCCTCGGCGCGGAATTCGGCGAGCTTGTCGGTATTGCCCATGTCGAGCGTCATGGTCGCAGCCAGAAACTCGACCGGATAATTCGCCTTCAAATAAGCGGTCTGGTAGGCCACCAGCGCGTAGGCGGCGGCATGGCTTTTGTTGAAGCCATATTCGGCAAAACGCTCTAGCAGGTCGAAAATCGCGTCGGCCTGATGCTTTTCGACGCCGCGCTCGATGGCGCCTTTCACGAAGTGCTCTCGCTGCGCTTGCATTTCTTTCCTGATCTTCTTGCCCATGGCGCGGCGCAAGAGATCGGCTTCGCCGAGCGAATAGCCGGCGAGAATCTGCGCGGCCTGCATCACCTGTTCCTGGTAGACGATGACGCCGTAGGTCTCGCGCAGGATCGGCTCGAGCTTCGGGTGGATGTAATCCGGCTGCTCCAGCCCGTGCTTGCGCGCGCAATAGGTCGGGATGTTCGCCATCGGTCCCGGCCGGTAGAGCGCGTTGAGGGCGACGATGTCCTCAAAGCGGTCGGGCCGCATGTCGAGGAGCGCGCGCCGCATGCCCGCACTTTCCAGTTGGAAGATGCCGACCGCTTCCGCCCGCGCCAGAAGATCGTAGGTTTTCTTGTCGTCAAGCGGGATCGCCGCCAGATCGATATCGACGCCCCGCCGCTTCAAAAGCTCGACCGCCTTTTGCAAGACCGTGAGCGTCTTGAGGCCAAGAAAGTCGAATTTCACCAATCCGGCCTGCTCCACCCATTTCATATTGAACTGGGTGACCGGCATGTCCGATTTGGGATCGCGATAGAGCGGCACGAGCTCGCTCAGCGGCCGGTCCCCGATCACGATGCCGGCCGCGTGCGTGGATGCGTGGCGGTTCAAGCCTTCGAGCTTCCTCGCAATGTCGAAGGCGCGCTTGACCACCGGATCGCGCTCGGCTTCCGCTTGGAGGCGCGGCTCGTCGTCGATCGCGCGCGCCAACGTCACCGGATTGGCCGGGTTTTGCGGCACCAGCTTGCAAAGCTTGTCGACGTGGCCGTAGGACATTTGCAATACGCGGCCGACGTCACGCAAGACGCCGCGCGCCTGCAACGTGCCGAACGTGATGATCTGCGCCACCTGATCGCGGCCGTAGCGCTCTTGCACGTAGCGGATCACTTCATCGCGCCGCTCCTGACAGAAATCGACGTCAAAGTCCGGCATCGACACGCGCTCGGGATTGAGAAAGCGCTCGAACAGGAGACCGAAGCGGATCGGATCGAGATCGGTGATCGTGAGCGAATAGGCGACCAGCGAGCCGGCGCCCGAGCCGCGCCCCGGCCCGACCGGAATTCCCCGCGCCTTCGCCCACTGGATGAAGTCGGCGACGATCAGGAAGTAGCCCGGATACTTCATGCGCTCGATCACATCGAGCTCGAAGGCAAGCCGCTCCTGGTATTCGTCTTCCGTGTGGCCGGGCGCGAGGCCATGCGCTGCGATGCGGCGGGCAAGCCCCGTGTGCGCGCGCTTGCGCAGTTCGGAAGCCTCGTCTGTTTCCGCGCCGCCCTCCCCGACCGAAAAGCGTGGCAAGATCGGGTGATGCGTGCGCGGGCGGAACGAGCACCGTTCGGCGATCTCGACGGTCGAGCGCAGCGCTTCCGGCAAATCGGAAAAGAGTTTGACCATCTCGGCGCGCGATTTGAAGCGATGGTCGACCGTCAGTTGGCGGCGGTCGCCCTCCGCCAGAAAGCGGCCCTCGGCGATGCAAATGAGCGCATCGTGCGCTTCGTAATCCTGCGCAGTGGCAAAATAGGGCTCGTTGGTCGCAACGAGCGGAATGCCTTTGGCGTAGGCAAGCTCGACCAGCAGGGATTCGGCGGGGCGATCGGAGCCGTGGCGCTGCAACTCAACGTAAAGGCGGTTGCCGAACAATTGCAGCAGCGTGTCGAGCCGTGGCGTCGCGAGATGGCTCTGGCCGGCAAAGATCGCGCGATCGAGCGGCCCGCCCGGACCGCCGGTCAGGGCGATGATGCCCTCCGTTTTGCCGGCAAGCCAGTCGAGCTTGAGGTGCGGCTTTTCGTTCGGCGGCGTTTCCAGAAAGGCGCGCGAATTGAGCCGGGTCAGGCTGCGGTAACCGGCGTCGGTCGCCGCGAGCATGACGATGCGGGGCCGGTCGTGCGTGGCATTGACGGCGCGCACGCCTTGATCGGCGTCGCCGAAGTCGACGCCAAGCGCGCAGCCGACGATCGGCTGGATGCCGACGCCGGCGAGCTTTTCGGAAAACTCCAGCGCGCCGAACATATTGTCGGTGTCGGTCAAGGCAAGCGCCGGCTGCTTGTCGGCCTTGGCAAGTTCGGCAAGCCGCGCGATCGTCAGCGCGCCTTCGAGCAGCGAATAGGACGAGTGCACGTGCACGTGCACGAAATCGAGATCGGCCATTTGCCCCGGCGCTTTATGTGATTCCTTGAGGCCGCGATGGTGGGGCGCGGGCCTGCGCAAGTCCACCCGCGATGCGGCCGCGCCTTCAATCTTTCCCCGTCATCCTGAGGCGGGTCCCAAGCGCAGTTGCAAAGAACGAGGGCTCGGGGACTGCCGGTCGCCTTTGAGGGCTCAAGGACCCGCCTCAGGAGAGGGGAAAGACCCGTTACAGGCTTCCCAACACCTGCGACCAGATGAGGATCATGCTCAGAAAAAGCGACAGCGAGGTCAGCGCGGCGGCTTCCCGGGCAACGGCACGAAGCAACATGTCTCTCTCCTTAGAACGAAAAGAGAACATAGTTCTTGTTATGTTCTCAGTCAAGGAAAAAGAAGCCGGCAGGAAATACGCATTGGAAATAATGGGTTAGCCCATCTCAATGATGCGGCCCTCGCGCAGGCTCACGCGGCGATCCATGCGCGCGGCGAGGTCCATGTTGTGGGTGGCGACAATCGTTGCCAGCCGCGTCGCCCGCACAAGCTGCGTAAGAGCTTTGAAAACGTGTTCGGCCGTGTGCACGTCCAGATTTCCCGTCGGCTCGTCCGCCAGCAGAATGCGCGGCGCGTTGGCGACCGCCCGCGCGATCGCGACCCGCTGCTGCTCGCCGCCGGAAAGCTCGGCCGGGCGGTGCGGCAGGCGCTGCCCGAGGCCGAGATATTCAAGCAATTCGACCGCGCGTTTCTTTGCCTCGACGCGACCGAGGCCGCGGATCATCTGCGGCAGCATCACGTTTTCCAAAGCCGAGAATTCGGGCAGCAGATGGTGCGACTGATAGACGAAGCCGATCTCGTTGCGGCGGATGCGCGTGCGCTCCGCATCCGACAGAACGGCCGTCGGCCGGCCGTCGATAAAGACGTCGCCGCGGTCGGGATGCTCCAGCAGCCCGGCGATGTGGAGGAGCGTCGATTTGCCCGCGCCCGACGGCGCGACCAGCGCGACCGATTCACCCGCCCATACCGCAAGCTCGATATCGTTGAGGATGTCGAGCGTCGCATCGCCCTGCCGATAATGCCGCTCGATGCCGTGCAGGAAAATGACAGGAGTCTCGTCGTCCTGCTGCTTCACCGGCGCAGCCGCATCGAGCGTTTCACTCATAGCGCAGGGCCTCTACCGGATCGAGACGCGCAGCGCGCCAGGACGGATAAAGCGTCGCGAGCAGCGAAAGCGAGAGCGCCATTACCACGACCGCCGCCGTCTCGCCGGTGTCCATGTCCGCCGGCAAATGCGAGAGGAAGTAAATCTCGGGAGAAAATATCTCCGTGCTCGTCGCCCATGACAGGAATTGGCGGATGCTCTCGATGTTGAGGCAAACCACGACGCCCAGCAGGAAGCCGACGACCGTCCCGACGATGCCGATCGCCGCTCCGGTGATGAGAAAGACACGCATGATGGCGCCTTGCGTTGCGCCCATCGTGCGCAAGATTGCGATATCCGGCCCTTTGTCCTTCACCAGCATGATCAGGCCGGAGACGATATTGAGCGCCGCGACGAGCACGATCAGCGTCAAGATAAGAAACATGACGTTGCGCTCGACTTGCAGCGCGTTGAAGAACGTCGCGTTGCGCTGGCGCCAATCGATCATATAGATCGGCCGCTGAGCTGCGGCGCTGACCGCCTTGCGAAAACTGTCGACGCGATCGGGATCGTCCGTGTAGACCTCGATGGCGGTGACGTCGCCCGCGCGGTTAAAATACGCCTGCGCTTCCTTGAGCGGCATGAACACCATGGCGGAATCGTATTCCGACATGCCGATCTCGAAAACGGCCGCGACTTTATAGACCTTGATGCGCGGCATCGTGCCCATGGGCGTCACCGCGCCGCGCGGCGCAACAAGCGTGATATTGTCGCCCGAGCGCAGCGAGAGCTGATCGGCAAGGCGCCGGCCGATCGCTACGCCGCCGCCTTCGTCAAAGCCCTTCAGCGTGCCTTGCTTGATGTTGTTGGCGACCGACGGCAGCTTTTCGAGATCCATCAGCCGGATGCCCCGAATAAGCACGCCGCCTGCGTTGAACGGAGAGGACGCCAGGGCCTGACCCTCGACGATCGGCGCGGCAAGGCGGATACCGGGCACCTTGTCGATACGGGATGCAACTTCCTCCCAGTCCGTGAGCGGCTTTTCCAGCGGCTGGATCAGCAGATGACCGTTCAGGCCCAATATTTTTTCGAGCAATTCGTGGCGGAAACCGTTCATCACCGCCATCACGATAATGAGCGTCGCAACCCCGAGCATGATGCCGAGGAAGGAAAAGCCGGCAATGACGGAGATGAATCCTTCTTTGCGCCGCGCCCGCAAGTAGCGCAACGACAGCATCCATTCGAACGGGGAAAAGGGCCGCGTCCCGTTGGGCTCGCTCATGCGTTTCTGTCCACCGATCCGATTTTCACACGATTCGGGCGCTTTCATGCCGCCTGGTTGCAGCAAAGTCTTTGTCAGCACACAAGTTTTTGGGCGTTATGTGCGAAACTCAGGCGGCAGCGGGCCCGCAGGGCCGAGCCCGTGCTTCGGCAGGGTCGATGCGCGGGAACTGCAAGAAGGTCGATAGCGAAAGTCAGCGCGCCAACAGATCCGAGGCCGCAACCGGACTCATCATTTCGCGTGAGCCGTCGGCGCGCCTCTTGACCTCGACTTTGCCCTCGGCCAGTCCGCGCGGGCCGATCAACACCTGATAGGGAACCCCGATCAGATCGGCGGCGGCAAATTTCGCGCCCGGCCGCTCGTCCAAATCGTTATAGAGAACCTCGACCCCTTTTTTTGTCAGGTCGCGGTAAAGCTGCTCGCAGGCGCCGTCGGTTGCCGCGTCACCTTGCTTGAGATTGAGAAGCGCAACTTTGAACGGCGCGACGGCTTCCGGCCAGACGATACCGGCATCATCGTGCGAGGCTTCGATGATCGCGGCAACAAGCCGCGAGGGGCCGATGCCATACGACCCCATATGCACCGGAACTTCCTTGCCGTCGCCGGTCGCGACAAGCGCCTTCATCGGCTCGGAATATTTAGTGCCGAAATAGAAGATGTGGCCCACTTCGATGCCGCGCGCGGACACCTGCTTGTCCGGCGGCAGTTTCGCAAACGATGCCGGATCGTGCTTCTCCGACGTGGCGGCGTAAAGCGATGTCCACTTATCGACCGTCGCTTGCAGCAGCGCGGGATCGTCAAAATCAATATCGGCCGACGGCACTGCAAAATCCAGATAGTCCTTGTGACAATAAACCTCGCTCTCGCCGGTCGAAGCAAGAATGATGAACTCGTGACTCATATCGCCGCCGATCGGGCCTGACTCCGCGCGCATCGGAATCGACTTCAAGCCGAGCCGCGCGAACGTGCGCAGATAGGCGACAAACATCTTGTTGTAGGAGTTTCGCGCGCCGGCCTGATCGACGTCGAAAGAGTAAGCGTCCTTCATCAGGAATTCGCGGCCTCGCATCAGGCCGAAGCGCGGCCGCACCTCGTCGCGGAATTTCCACTGGATGTGATAAAGATTGAGCGGCAAATCCTTGTAAGACCGTACATAGGCACGGAAGATTTCCGTAATCATCTCCTCGTTGGTCGGGCCGTAGAGCATTTCGCGCTCGTGCCGATCGGAGATGCGCAGCATCTCCTTGCCGTAAGCCTCGTAGCGTCCGCTTTCGCGCCACAGCTCGGCCGACTGAATTGTCGGCATCAGCAGTTCGAGCGCGCCTGAGCGGTCCTGCTCCTCGCGCACGATCCGGCAGATTTTCTGCAAGACGCGGAAGCCGAGCGGCAGGAAAGCGTAAATCCCCGCGGCTTCCTGCCGCATCATTCCGGCGCGCAGCATCAGCCGGTGCGAGACGATCTCGGCCTCTTTGGGCGTTTCTCGCAGGATCGGCAGGAAATAGCGGGACAGGCGCATGGTGCTTTTTGGTGAATCAAGGCAAAAGAACAGAGCCGGAGTGAAAGCGGATCGGACGGCAAAAGACAAGGGCGGCACGACTGTCGGGAATTTTTCGCACCCTTTGGGCATCTATATTCATGATAGGCCAAGGCGGGCTTTAGGAATTCGCTTAATGCGGGCAGGCAGTAGCCGGATTCTGAGCTGGGTCGCGATCTACGCGGTCGCGTTGCATGCCATTCTGCTCGGCCTGGCGCCGCCGCTTTCTGCCGGCAATCCGGGCCCGTTCGATCCTTCTTCCGTGATCTGCCATAGCGTTGCTGGCGACGAATCCTCAAGTCCGCAGTCGGACCGCTCCGGTCTCATTCCGGGTCATGCCTGCGAACATTGCAATCTCTGCGCGGCCTGCGCCTCGCCGGCCGCGCCCCACGATTTGCTTGCCGGCATTCTGACTCCCGCCCGAATTTTGGATGTCCTCCGCCCGGTGTCGGTGGCCGCGCGACCCTTGGCCACCGTCAGCCTGGCACTCGCACGAGGGCCTCCGCTCCCGGCGTGACGCCTGCGGCCGAGCCAATTTTGTCACGTTCAATGCGGAGCATTCCATGTCCAATCCTGTTCTACGCGCGAGCCTGTGCGGGCTCGTCGCCGCGCTTGCTTCGTTCGACAGCGCACGCGCCCATGAGATCGTCGGAAACCGGTTCTTTCCGGCGACGCTGGCGATCGACGATCCCGGCGTGAACGACGAACTTGCGTTTCCCACCATCTCTGCCTTCAGGACCGGTGCCGATCCTTCGGCAAGGGAACTCAACATCTCCGGCGAATTTGCGAAACGCATCACCGATGATTTCGCCATTTCCTTCGCGCCGACATGGACTCACATAAGCCTTCCCGGCGGACCCAACATGAACGGCGCAAGCGGGTTTCAAAATCTGGAGACCGGTCTGAAATATCGCGTCTTCAAGAATGCGGAACACGAATTCGTCGCCTCGCTCGGTCTGGACGTCGAATGGGGCGGCAGCGGCGCGGAAGGCGTTGGAGCCGAATCCATCGCCTCCTACACGCCGGCCATTTTCTTCGGCAAAGGTTTCGGCGATCTGCCCGACGGCATGAGATGGGCGCGGCCATTCGCAATAACGGGGCAGATCGGATACGCCTTTCCGAGTTCGCGCACGAGCGCAAGTTTCGATCCGGACACCGGTTTGACCGATATCGAAACGAATCCGAACGTTCTCGTCTGGGGCGGTTCGCTTCAATACAGCATGCCCTATCTCAAGTCGGCGGTAATCGATCTCGGCTTGCCCGATTTCGTCAATCACCTGATTCCGATCGTCGAATTCTCGATGGAAACGCCGGTCGCGCACACGCTGACATCCGGAACCCTCAGCACGGGCACCATCAATCCCGGCGTGATTTGGGTCGGTGAAAAATTTCAGGTCGGCATTGAGGCGGTCATCCCGGTCAACCGCGAAAGCGGAAAAAACATCGGCGTCATCGGACAATTGCATCTCTACCTCGACGACATATTTCCCAATTCGATCGGACGACCACTCCTTGCGAGCGCCGCGTCCGCAGCAAGGCCGACGCTCGGCAAGTGAGGATGATGACCATGAACCGAATGACGATGTATCTTGCGACATTTGCATTCCTGTTGCCCGCGACGGGTGCTGCCAGAGCGCATGCGATGCTTGATCACGCGAGCCCGCGTGTCGGCAGCACCGTGCAATCGGCACCGGGTGAGGTAAGCCTGTGGTTCACCGAAAAGCTCGAGCCGGCCTTCAGCCGAATCGAGGTACGCGGTCAATCCGGCAAGCGCGTCGACACCGGCAAGGCCGTCGTCGACACGGCCAATCCGGCCGAGTTGCGGATCGGCCTAAAGCCGTTGTCCGCCGGCACTTACAAGGTCTTCTGGCACGTGCTTTCGGTTGACACGCATACGACCGAAGGAATTTTCACCTTTCGGGTCGCCCGCTAGCGCCCCGCTCGACAGGAGGCTGCGCATGTGCGGGAGCAGGTTTTGACTCAACTCCTGGTCATCGTGCGCGTCATTCACTTCGCCGCGACCGTGCTTGCGGCGGGCGTGGTGTTCTTTCGTGTCTTTATTGCCGAATCCGCGATGCGCGATAGCGGCGGTGGCGCAAGCGTTGCGTTTCAGATCGCCTGGAGACGCATCGTTTTGATCGCGCTCGCCGTCGCCGTGCTGTCAGGCGCCGCTTGGCTCGTTCTGCTGGCGGCGAATATTTACGGCGAGACGATTTACGACGTTTGCGCGCAAGGCGGCATCTTCACGGTCGCGGGCGAGACTCGTTTCGGACAAATCTGGTGCGCACGTTTTGTCGTGGCGCTCCTGCTCGGCGCACTGACGATGTGGCCGCCCGCCGCGCGGCGGCCCTGGAGCATTTTCACGCCCGTTCTTGCAGCCGCCCTGCTGGCGAGCCTTGCATGGGTCGGTCACGCCGGCGCGACGCCGGGCATGAACGGGGACGTCCATTTGGCGTCCGATGTTTTGCATCTGCTTGCCGCCGGCGCCTGGGTCGGCGGCCTGCCGCCGCTTGCGATGCTGCTCGCCCGCGCACGCACCGACGACCTGATTAGGAAAACGATTCCGCTCGCGGTAAGCCGCTTCTCGGTGCTCGGCATCATCTGCGTCGGCACGCTGCTGACAACAGGCATCATCAACACGCGGTACCTGGTGGTCACGCTCGCCAATCTGTTCGGCACGGACTACGGCCGTCTGGTGCTCGTGAAGATCGCCCTGTTCACCGCTATGGTTGGGGTCGCGAGCGTCAACAGGTTTTATCTCACGTCGCGGCTCGCAAAATCCGGGGCGACCCGCGCGCTTCAGCGCAACGGCCTGATCGAGCTTGCTCTCGGTACCGTTGTGCTGCTCGTTGTTGGCCTCCTTGGGACCATGCCGCCGGCCGGCCACGCCCACGTGCATGCGCAATACGGCGCCGTCGCTGCCGATGCGGCCTTCGTCCATATCCATTCCGAAAACGGAATGGCCGATGTGACCGTCGCGCCTGGCCGGGTGGGGACCTCACGTGCGACAATTCGCCTTTGGCACGAAGACCTGACGGAATTGCCGGCGAAAGCCGTGACATTCTCGCTGACCGCCCCAGCCGCCGACAGCAAACCGCTGGTCCGCGCGGCTCGGCTGCTTGCCAATGGCGGTTGGGAAGTCGACGGGTTGCGGCTGCCGGAAGGGGGTAACTGGACGGTTAAGATCGACGCGCAGCTTTCGCCTACCAGCCGCCTCGAGCTCGATGCCCCCATCGTCATTGAGCCGTAGCCGATTGTCGGAAATCCGGTGACAGGGCCGTTTCGATGAGCTACGCTTTTGCTGCCGCGTGGGAAGCCGGCGCCAAAGACCGGCTCCTAATGTGCGGTCCAAGTCTTGGGAGAGAAGCAAGTCCCGGCGCGATTGATCGCTGCCCCTTGCAAAAAGGTTCATAAGGCGAGGATTGGGACAATATGTGCGACAAGCAGCAGGGCGTCCGCGCCCTGCTCTTTTTTTGCCTCACGTATGCGGCGGATGCGTGAACTGGACGATCCTTTCCAGCGAGATGATATTCGCCGCCTGCAAGAAATAAAAAATTGCAAAGATTACGGCAGCAACCAGCGTGGTGAGCACCAGCTTGCGCAGCATGCGCGCGCTGGTCGGAGCGCCCGGATCGGTCCCCGCGCTGATCTCGCCGGTTTCTTCCTGGCTCCTTACGCCCCAGGGCAGTATGGCGAACAGGACGACCCACCAGATGATGAAATAAATTGCGACAAGCGTGCCGGTGGCCATCGGTTCAGGCCTGTTCAAGCTCGACCAACGTTCCGCAAAAATCCTTCGGGTGCAGAAACAGGACCGGCTTGCCGTGCGCGCCGACCTTCGGCTCGCCGTCGCCGAGCACGCGCGCGCCCTGCCGCTTGAGCGCGTCGCGCGCGCTGCGAATGTCGGACACCTCGTAACAAATGTGGTGGATGCCGCCGTCGGGATTGCGCTCGAGGAATTTGGCGATCGGAGAATTCTCGCCGAGCGGCTCGATCAACTCGATCTTCGTGTTCGGCAGCGTGATGAACACCGTGTTCACGCCGTGCTCCGGCTGTGGCTCCACGGCGGAAACCTCGGCGCCCAATGTGTCGCGGTAAACCTGTGCCGCTTTCGCGATGTCGCGCACGGCGATAGCAACGTGATTGAGCCGGCCGATCATTCCCGATCCTTTTCAGGCAGCAAGTGCACTATACCGTCAACACGTGCACGTGGCACATCGGCTTTTTGCCCCAGCGCTCGGCGACGGCCGCACGCGCCGCGCGGCGAATCGCCTCGGCAACGGAATCGGCATCACGCCTGCGCCCGCGCGGCAGCGACTCGAACGTTGAGACCACCGCGTCATAGACAGTCTCCTCGATCAGTCCGCCATCGCGGTCGCGTTCGGGAATCCCGATCAGATCCATTTCCGGATTGGCGGCAAGTTCTCCCTTTTCGGTAATCGCCACCGCGATGGAAATCGCACCCGCAAAGCTCAAGCGCCGGCGGTCGGCCACAGTCCTGGCGGTCGCGTCCACCAGAATCGATCCATCTTTGTAGATGCGTCCGGCCGGGACCTCATCGATCACGCCGGGCGATGGCGAGAGCCGCACCAAGTCGCCGTTGCGACAGACAATGACGTTCGGCACGCCACAGCGGCGCGCCAGCGCCGCATGTTCGGCCAAATGCAGGGCTTCACCGTGCACGGGAATGAGAACCTTCGGCTTGACCCAACCGATCAGTTGCTCAAGCTCGGCGCGTCGCGGGTGGCCTGAAACGTGCACAAGGTGCGTACGGTCGGTAATGACTTCGATCCCCTGCTCGATAAGGCCGTTGAGCACGCGGCCGATGGCCTTCTCGTTGCCTGGAATGGCGCGCGCGGAAAAAATGACGCGGTCGCCCGGCGAGAGCGTCACATCCGGATGCTGATCCTCGGCGATGCGCGCCAGCGCCGCACGTGGCTCGCCCTGACTGCCGGTACAAAGTGCCACGACTTTGTTTGGCGGCAGGTAACCGTAAACATCGGCTCCGCGGAACGGCGGCACGCCATCGAGGTAACCGGTCTCGCGCGCGACATTCACGATGCGCTCCATGGCGCGGCCTACCAGCACGACTTCGCGGCCGGCGGCGCGCGCGGCTTCGGTGACCGTGCGCAAGCGGCCGACGTTCGAGGCGAATGTCGTTACGGCCACGCGGCCGCGTGCCGATTTCACGAGTTCGGTAATTGCCTTGGCGACATCGGCCTCCGAGGGCGATTGGCCGTCGCGCACGGCGTTTGTCGAATCGCCCACCAGCGCGAGGCAGCCCTCCTCGCCGAGCGCACGCAGCTTCTTTTCGTCGGTCGGATCGTTCAAGATCGGCGTGGGATCGATCTTCCAGTCGCCGGTGTGCAGCACCGTTCCCGCCGGCGTGCGGATAATCAGCGCGTTCGAGTCCGGAATCGAATGCGCCATCGATATCATCTCGATATCGAACGGCCCGAGCTTGAAACGGCCGCCGACCGGAATAACGGTCACGGGAATGTCCGGGGCGCCAGGCTCGCCGGCGCGCTTTGCAGCGAGCAACGCGGCGGTAAAGGGAGTCGCATAAACTGGAACGTTCAGCCGCGGCCAGAGATCGAGCAGCGCGCCGAAGTGATCTTCGTGCGCGTGCGTCAGCACCAGGCCTGCCAGATTTCTCCGCTCCTCGGCGAGGTAGCGGATATCGGGAAGGATCAGGTCGACGCCGGGAAGATGCTCCTCCGCGGCAAAGGAAACGCCCAGATCGACGGCGAGCCAGGTGCGCTGCCGCTCGTCGCCGACGCCGTAGATCGACAGGTTCATGCCGATCTCGCCGACACCCCCCAGCGGCGCAAACACGAGTTCCTGCTGCGAGCCGGCCATGCTCACGCCCCGCTTCCGAAGCCGAACACTTCGCCAGCCGTGACTGCTTCAAGCGGCTTGCCCGCTTGCTGCACCAGGAGCCGACCGGCCGCATCGAGCCCCTGAAAGCGACCGGCAATTTCACGCTCCGGTAGCCGCACACGAATTTCGCGGCCTATTCCCGCCGCGCGCTTAAGCCAATCAGTGCGGATTCCGGCAAAGTTCTCGCCACGCCGCCATTGCGCCAATCGTTGGTTCGTGGCCGCCATCAGCGCGTCCAGAAGCGCACCGGGCGCTACGGCCGCCCCAACCGCTGCCAAATCGGTCGCCGGGTAAGGCGTATCGGGTGGATGACTGATGCAATTGATCCCGATGCCAATGGCCACCATAAACCGTGGCTCATTTTCGCTCTCGATGAGAATGCCGGCGACCTTGGCCTCGCCGATCAGCAGATCGTTCGGCCATTTCACCTTCAATGCCGGACCCAGCGCAGGCGCGCACTGGGCGACTGCGTCATGCACGGCAAGCGCGACAACGAATGACAATTGCGGCGCGGTATCCACGCTTGAAGGTTCAACCAGCAACAGCGTTGCGTAGAGATTGCCCGGTGGAGAAACCCACGTGCTGGCACGCCGGCCGCGCCCGGCTGTCTGGCTGCGTGCGCTGATCCACAACGGACCACACTCGCCCGCGCGCGCAAGCGCCAGCGCCTCGGCGTTGGTGGAGCCGAGCGTCTCGTAGATTTTATGCCGGACCCCCGCCAGGCCCGTGGCGTCGCGGTTCATTCAAAAAAGCGATTTCGCCGCCGCGGTGGCCGCATTCAGCAGCGGCCCCGGATAAACGAAGAAAAGCAAATTCGCGAGGCCGGAAATCGCGAGCACCAGGCGCACACTCGCCGGCATGCGTTGGAAACCCTCCGCCGCCTCGTCGAAATAGATGATCTTCACGATCGCCAAATAGTAATAGGCGCCAACGACGCTCGTCACCACGCCGATGACGGCGAGCGCATAAAGCCCCGCGTTGATGGCGGCGAGGAAGACGTAAAATTTGGCGAAGAAGCCCGCGAGTGGCGGAATGCCGGCAAGCGAAAACAGCAGCACGCCCAGGAAGAACGCCATGGTCGGATGCGTGCGCGCGAGACCGGCGAGATCGCCGATGTTCTCGACCAGCTTGCCCTGACGGCGCATCGAAAGGATCACGGCGAAGGTGCCGAGCGTCATGGCCACGTAAATCGCCATGTAGACCAGCACGCCCTGCACGCCTTCCGCCGTTCCGGCAGCAAGCCCGATCAGCGCAAAGCCCATGTGTCCGATCGAGGAATAGGCCATTAGCCGCTTGAAATTGCGTTGGCCGATCGCGGCGAACGAGCCGAGCGCCATCGATGCGATGGCGACGAAAACGATGATCTGCTGCCACTCGTGCGTGATGCCGGGAAACGCCACAATCGTGGTGCGCACGAACATTGCCATGCCGGCGACCTTTGGCGCCGCCGCAAAGAACGCCGTCACCGGCGTCGGCGCGCCCTCATAGACATCCGGTGTCCACATGTGGAACGGCACCGCGGAAATCTTGAAGCAGAAGCCGACGAAGAGGAACACCAGGCCGAAGATCAGGCCGACGCCGCCTTGCGCAGCAACTTTCGCAATTCCGGCAAAGCTCACCGTGCCGGTGAAACCGTAAACCAGCGACGCGCCATAAAGCAGCATGCCCGACGAAAGCGCGCCCAAGACGAAATACTTGAGGCCCGCTTCTGTGGATTTGAGGTTGTCGCGGTTCGAGGCGGCGACGACATAGAGCGCAAGGCTCATGAGCTCAAGGCCGAGGTAGAGCGCGATCAGGTCGTTGGCCGAGATCAGCATCAGCATGCCAAGCGTCGACAGCAGGAACAGCGCGCCGTATTCGAATTTCTGCTGCTGCTCGACCTTCAGGTAATCGAGCGACAGCAACAACGCTCCGGCCGTGCCGGCGAGCGCCAGCAGCTTCAGGAAGCGCGCAAAATCGTCGACGATGAAGCTGCCGTTGAACAGCACCTGCCGGCCCGCGGGCAGCCAACCAATGAGCAGCGCGATCCCGATCAGGATGAGAATCGAGACCCCGTTAACGAGACGCGCGCTGCGCTCCCCGATGGCGACGCCGAGCATGAGCATCAGCATCGCGCCGATCGCGAGCGCAATCTCCGGCAGCACCGGCAACAGCCCGGAAAGTTGCGTCGTCTCGTTCATCGCGCGATGCCCGCTGTCTTATTGATCTGCGCAACCTCTTGATCCGTTGTCATTCCGGGACGGCCCGCAGGGCCGGACCCGGAATCCAGAGACAGATGCGAGTATCCCTGGATTCCGGGCTCGCTCGCTTCGCGAGCGCCCCGGAATGACGATCCCGGACTGTTCGCCGCTGCAATCGCGTGGTTATAGCGGTCAAGAAGTTGCGTCACCGATGCCGCCGATACATCGAGCACCGGCTTCGGCGCGACGCCAAGCAGGATGGTCAGCGCGACGAGCGGCGCGAAGATGACCAGCTCGCGCCAGCCCAAATCCATAATGCCGGCCAGCGACGACTTTTCCAGCGCGCCGAAGATCATGCGGCGGTAAAGCCAAAGCGCGTAAGCCGCCGACAGGATCGTGCCGAGGGTCGCGAACGTCGCCACGGTAATGTTGATCTTGAAGGTGCCGATCAACGTCAGAAATTCACCGATGAAGCCCGACGTGCCGGGCAAGGCCACATTCGCAAGCGTGAACACCATGAACACGGCGGCATAAAGCGGCATGCGGTTAACGAGGCCGCCGTAGGCCGCGATCTCGCGCGTGTGCATGCGGTCGTAGACGACGCCGACGCAGAGGAACAGCGCGGCCGAGACAATGCCGTGCGAGATCATCTGGAAGATGCCGCCGCCGACGCCCTGCGCAGTGGCGGCGAAGATGCCCATGGTGACGAATCCCATGTGAGCCACGGAGGAGTACGCGATCAGCTTCTTAAGGTCCTCCTGCATCAGCGCGACGAGCGACGTGTAGACGATCGCGATGACGGACAACGTGAAGATGAGCGGCGCGAAATCGTGCGACGCCGTCGGAAACATCGGCAGCGAGAAACGAAGAAAGCCGTAGCCGCCCATCTTCAACAGAATCGCGGCCAGGATCACCGATCCTGCCGTGGGCGCTTCCACATGCGCATCCGGCAGCCATGTGTGCACCGGCCACATCGGCATCTTCACCGCGAACGAGGCGAAGAACGCGAACCACACCCATTTCTGCATGCCGACGGGGAAGCCGTGGCGGAGCAACACCGCGATGTCGGTCGTGCCGGATTGCCAGTACATCGCCATGATGGCGAGCAGCATCAGCACCGAGCCGAGCAGCGTGTAGAGAAAGAACTTGAAGCTGGCATAGACGCGGCGCGGGCCGCCCCAGATACCGATGATGAGGAACATCGGAATGAGGCCGCCCTCGAAGAAAAGATAGAACAGCACGAGATCGAGCGACGAAAACGTGCCGACCATCAGCGTCTCGAGCACGAGGAACGCGATCATGTATTCCTTCACGCGACGCTGGATCGCGGTCCAGCTCGCGAGGATGCAGATCGGCATCAACGCCGTCGTCAGAATGACGAACGGCAGCGAAATGCCGTCGACTCCAAGATGGTAGGAGGCGACGCCAAGCCACGGATGTTTCTCGACAAATTGGAACTCGGCGGTGCTGGGATCGAAGTGCCACAGCATGATGAGCGAGACGGCAAAGGTCACCAGTGTGGTCCACAGCGCGACCCATCGCGCGGTGCCCTTGCCGAAGCGGTCCTCGCCGCGTACCAGCACGATGAACAGCGCGCCGACGAGCGGCAGGAATGTGACGACGGAGAGGATCGGCCAATTCATTTAATGCGTACCCGCCGCGAACATGAACCAGGTGATGAACGCCGCCGCGCCGATGAGCATCGCGAAGGCATAGTGATAGAGGTAACCGGTTTGCAGGCGCACGACGTTGCGCGTGACATCGAGCACACGCGCCGAAACGCCGTCCGGGCCGAAGCCGTCGATCAGCCAGCCGTCGCCGCCCTTCCATAGGAAGCGTCCCAAACGCTTGGCCGGACGGACGAACAGGAAGTCGTAAAGCTCGTCGAAATACCACTTGTTGAGCAGGAAGAGATAAAGCGGCTGCTGCGTGCGCGCGAGCTCGGCAGGAAGATCGGGCCGGCGAATGTAGAATTGCCAGGCGATCACGAAGCCGATCGCCATCATGATCGTGGCCAAGCTGCCGATCGTGAGAGGAACGCTATGCATGTCTTCGAGGACCGTATTGCCTTTCGCGAAAGTCAACGATTCCCGGAAAAAGCCCTCAACGCCGTGGCCGGCAAAGATTTGCTCGAACGGGAATCCCGCCACGATCGAGCCGAGCGCCAGGAAGGCCAGCGGAATCAGCATCACCATCGGGCTTTCATGCGCTTGGCGCCAATGCTGGCGGTCGTGCGGCTCGCCATGGAAGGTCTTGAAGATGAGCCGCCAGGAATAGAACGACGTGAGCAGCGCGGCGAAGACCGTGCAGGCAAAACCGTAGAGCGCCATCGGGTTCTTGCCGACATAGGCCGCTTCGATGATCGCATCTTTGGAGAAGTAACCGGCGGTGAGCGGAAAGCCCGTCAGCGCCAGTGTGCCGATGATCATCACGACATACGTGAACGGAATACGATCCT
>JAICMO010000262.1 GCA_025929185.1 Pseudolabrys sp. | reverse complement strand
GGACGCCTCCTCACCGGCCACGCATTCAGGCATCTCGGCCTGCCCGAGCCCGCGCGCGATCCCAGCCAGTTCGGGTTGTTTTCCGGGGACGAGGACCCCAGTTAATTCCGATTGGGACCATGGTAAAATAGCCGCTATGAAACCTTTCAAAGAACGCGCCGCCGAAGCGCTCGAATTGCTGCCCGAAGAAATGCAGGAGCGGGCGGTTGCCTATATTTTCGAGCAGGCTGAAAAGTACCGGGTTCTCAAGAAGCTCATCGACGAAGGGCTCGCCGATGTTGAAGCCGGCCGAGTAACCGAGTGGAACGCCGATGAATTTTTGCGCGAGGTGCGCGCTGAAGAAAAATGAAGGTTCGGATATCCGCCAAAGCGAAGGACGATCTTCGACAAATCTATCGCTATCTGGCCAATAAGAACCCTTCCGCTTCAGATAGTTTCATCGCCGACATTGATTCAAAATTGGAATTGCTCGGGCGCTTTCCCTTTATGGGACGTGAGCGAGCAGATTTGGCCGCACGCATACGCAGCGTGTTGGTGTGGTCGTACGTGATCTTCTATACGGTCGATTCGTCGGAGATCGTAGTCATCCGTTTGATCGACGGTCGCATGGATATCGATAAGGAAATTCAGGATTGGCCCACTTAATAAACGCCCTCGACGGCGAAATCCGTGACGGCCGTCACCATCAGCAGGTGCGCGTCTATTACGAGGACACGGATTTCTCCGGCATCGTCTATCACGCGAGCTATCTGCGCTTCATGGAGCGCGGGCGCACGAATTACCTGCGCCTGATCGGCGCCGATCACCGCGCGCTGTTCGAGCAGACGGAGAAAGAGGCGCCGGGCTTCTCCTTCGTGGTGCGCCACATGGATATTCACTTCAGCAAGCCCGCTTTCATGGATGACGTGCTCGACATCGTCACCACGCCGGAAGAAGTAAAAGGCGCCTCCGTCATGCTCAACCAGAAGGTCATGCGCGGCGAGGACCTGATCGTCGAAGCGCATGTGCAGGTCGCTTTCATCTCCCGTGGACGCGCGCGGCCGATCCCGAAACCGCTGCGCATTGCCATGCAAGCCGATCAGGAAGCGGGTGGCGTAGCCACGCGGTCGGCATAGATTAAAGGGCGGAGCGAATGGTCCGATGACGACGACGCCTCATTTCACACTATTTGACACCGCCATCGGCCGTTGCGGCATTGCGTGGAGCGAGCGCGGCATCCTCGCCGTGCAGTTTCCCGAGGCGAACGACGGCAAGCTGCGCGAGCGGCTTCGGCGGCGGCAGCCCGATGCGCGCGAGGCGGAACCGACGCCGCAGGTCCGCCACGCGATCGATGGCGTTACCGCGTTGCTCAACGGCGAACCGCGCGATCTCACCGACATCGCGCTCGACGACACCGGCATTCCGGACTTCAACCGGCGCGTCTACGCGATCGCGCGCAAAATCCCGCCCGGCCAGACGATGACCTATGGCGAGATCGCAGAGCGACTCGGCGACAAGCTCCTCGCGCGCGATGTCGGCGAAGCCATGGGCGAAAACCCGACGCCGATCGTCATGCCTTGCCACCGCGTGCTGGCGGCAAATGGCAAGCCGGGCGGCTTTTCGGCAAACGGCGGCGTCACCACCAAGCTGCGCCTGCTGACCATCGAAGGCGCGCAGCCCGGCGGGCCGACGCTGTTCGATTCATTGCCGCTTGCCGTGCGCAAGAAATCCGCTCGCTGAGCCGGGCGAAGTCGTTTCCTCTTTCCGCCCTGCTCATGTAAAAGCCCTTTACATGAGATGGGGCAAGCACGATCACGGCTCGCGCGGTTACCACCACGGCAACCTCAAGGAGGCCCTGGTGCGCGCCGCGCTCGAACTGATCGAGAAGAAAGGCCCGGCAGGCTTCACGTTCGCGGAAGCCGCGCGCTGGGCGGGCGTGAGTCCGGCCGCGCCTTACCGGCATTTCCGCGATCGCGACGAACTGATCGCGGATGTCGCGCGCCGCGGCTTCGACGAGTTTACCGCCGCTCTGACGGGCGCGTGGGAAGACGGCAAGCCGGACGTGATCGCCGCGTTCGATCGGCTAGGCAAGGCGTATCTTACTTTTGCGAAGCGCGAGCCCGCTTATTATTCAGCGATGTTCGAAGCCGGCGTCCCGCTCGATACCGATGCGGAATTGCGTGCCGCGGGCGAGCGGGCCTTCGCGGTGCTGCGCGCTGCGGCCGAAAAACTCGTCGGCGATATGCCCGCGCGCGCCCGTCCGCCGGCGCTGATGGTGGCGCTGC
Source organism: Pseudolabrys sp. (assembly GCA_025929185.1). Lineage (GTDB taxonomy): Bacteria > Pseudomonadota > Alphaproteobacteria > Rhizobiales > Xanthobacteraceae > Pseudolabrys. The sequence continues at coordinate 343 of JAICMO010000262.1, read as the reverse complement.
ACATATGGAGTCTCACGCACGGCATTGCGTCGCTGTTCTCGCGCGGCGATGCCGCGCGGCGGACCTTGCCGATGGCGCCGGAAGAATTGCTCGAGGCCGCATTCTTGATCTATCTGCGGGGCCTCGGGTTGCCGTCGGCCTCTGGCGCAACAGACGATCGCGATTAAATTTGCTGTTCCGTCATTGCCGCCCCCTTGACGCGTATAAAGAGCGGCTTTAACTATGTGAATGTTATTTACATTCACACGCGAGGCTCAAAATGCCTATCACCGCGAAGCTCGACGAATTTGGCAAACCCGCCTGGATCGCGCTGATCGTCCTCGGTTTCATGGTCTGGTGGCCG
>JAICMO010000157.1 GCA_025929185.1 Pseudolabrys sp. | reverse complement strand
CGGCGCCGCCCGCCGCGGCGAGATGGTCACGCCGCATGGCGTCGTGCAGACGCCGGCGTTCATGCCGGTCGGCACGCAGGCGACCGTGAAGGGCCTGACGCCGGAGGCGGTGCGCGCGACCGGCGCGGAGATCGTGCTCGGCAACACCTATCATTTGATGCTGCGGCCGGGCGCGGAGCGCGTCGCCGCGCTCGGCGGACTGCACACCTTCATGAATTGGCCCGGACCGATCCTCACCGACTCCGGCGGCTTCCAGGTGATGTCGCTCTCCGACTTGCGCAAGCTCGACGAGAAGGGCGTCACGTTCCGCTCGCATGTCGACGGCGTGATCGTGCATTTGACGGCCGAGCGTGCGATCGAAATCCAGGCGCTGCTTGGCGCCGACGTTTCGATGCAGCTCGACGAGTGCTTGCAACTACCGGCAACGCGAGCGGAAATCGAGCGCGCGATGCAATTGTCGCTTCGCTGGGCCGAGCGCAGCAAATGGGCGTTTGAGGCGAGGGCGCGCAAAGGCTACGCGCTGTTCGGCATCGTGCAGGGCGGCGATGATACGATCTTGCGCGCTGAAAGCGCGAAGAAGCTGGTCGAGATCGATTTCGACGGCTATGCGATCGGCGGGCTTGCCGTGGGCGAGCCGCAGGAGACGATGCTGCGGATCGTCGCCGAAACGAATCCGACGTTGCCTATGGGGCGGCCGCGCTACCTGATGGGCGTGGGCACGCCGGAAGATATGCTGGAGGCGGTCGCGCGCGGCGTCGATATGTTCGACTGCGTGCTGCCGACGCGCAACGGGCGGCACGGGCTTGCCTTCAGCCGCTTCGGTGCAATCAATCTCAAGAACGCGCGGCATGCCGCCGACCCGCGCCCGCTCGACGAGCAAAGCCCGCACCCGGCCGCGCGCGATTATTCGCGCGCCTACCTGCACCACCTGGTGAAAGCCAACGAAACGCTGGGCGGGGTGCTGCTTTCCACGATCAATCTTGCGTATTATCAGGACCTGATGCGCGGCGTGCGCGAGGCGATCGCCGGGGGGCGGTTTGCCGATTTCGCCGCCGCGGCCAGGGAGGGGTGGGCGCGCGGCGATATTCCGGCGCGGTAGAGTAGGAATGGTGAATTCGACAGGCCAGACGCTTCAGGCGATCCTTGCCGATCAGCTTGCCGATCCGGACAGTCACTGGGCGCTGGGCACCTTCGGCGCCATCGCCGAGTTTACCCGCGATCGCGGCGAAGGCGTGCGGCTCGACCTTTCGCCGCCGGCCATGGCCGCGGTTACGGCGCGCGGGGGAATTCGCGTCACGCTTTGTGAGGGTTTGCGGCCGATCGCGTTCGAGACCGCCGCGAAGGTAAGCTGGAATCAGAACTTCTCGCTGTGTCTGCCACTTGAAACAGCGGGCATGCATCGGCGGCGCGCCCTGACGGAGATCGGCGCCGATGTGGAAGCCCTGCGCGCGGAAGACAAAGAGGGCATCCTGTTCGATCTCGGCCTCGGGATTGCGCATGTGGATGCGATGATCCGCGTGCAGGATCGGACGGTTGTCGAGCTGTTGCGCACGCAGGTCGGCAAGAACGTGCTCGCGCCCGGCAGTCCCGCCATGGCGACGATTCTCGCCGCCAATCCGCATCGTGTGTTCGCGAGCCGTTGCGGGCGGATTGAGGTCTCCCAGCCGATCCCGCCGCACGACGGACGCAGCCCGCAAGGGCCGCACACGCACGTGCTGCCGAAATTGCTGGCGCACGGACGCACGCATGCGGCGACGGAGCCGATTCCGGCAGGCTGGGTGCCGTGCCTGTCGGTCTATCCGGCGCATCCGGCGAAGGATGCGCTTGGGCGCGAGAAGCCGTTCCAGCCGGCGCCACACGACGCGTTTCAGGCGCTGCTGCGCGCCTACGGCGATCCGGGCACGATCGTGTTCAAAAACAAGGTCGTCTCCGCCGTCGCCGGCGGTGACGCGCCGTTTGACGCCGGCACCGATCGTTTTACCAAAGCGTGCATCCGGGTCGCCTTGCGCCAGGCGCAGGCGTCCGGCGTCACCTCGCCGTCGCTAGCGCTTTGGCTTGAAAAATACGAACGGCCCGGCGCAGAAGATCACGGCGATTTTTCCGGCTGCCACTGACGACGACAAGGACATCATGCTCCCACGGGATTTCTCGAAGCGCCGCAAGCCGGCGTTCAAGCTGCCGCCGCTGTCCTGCGACGCGCACTGCCACGTTTTCGGGCCGGCGTCGCGCTTTCCGTATGCGCCCAGCCGCCGCTACACGCCCGAGGACGCGCCGAAGGAAGCGCTCGCCGCGCTGCACGCGCATCTCGGCATCGAGCGCGCGGTCATCGTGCAGGCGAGTTGCCACGGCAAGGACAACGCGGCGATGCTCGATTGCATCGTCTCCGATCCGAAGCGCTATCGCGGTGTAGCGATTGTGGACGACACGTTCACGGATGCCGACTTCGACGTGCTCGACCGTGGCGGCGTGCGCGGCGTGCGTTTCAATTTCGTCAAGCACTTGGGCGGTGCGCCGGATATGGGCGTGTTCAATCGCGTCGCGGACCGCATCAAGGGCCGCGGCTGGCATGTGGTGCTGCACCTCGATGCGCCCGATATCGCGCCGCTGTCCGAGATGATCCGCAAGCTGCCCGTGCCCTTTGTCATCGATCACATGGGCCGCGTGCCGGGCAAGGGCGGGGTCGATCAGCCGGCTTTGCGCGCCTTGCTCGAGCTTGCGAAACTGGACAATTGCTGGATCAAGGTTTGCGGCTCCGAGCGCATCTCGATGCCGCCTTATACGGAGGCGCTGCCGATCGCGCACGCCATCGTCTCGGCCATTCCGGACCGCGTGTTGTGGGGCACCGATTTTCCTCACCCGAACCCCACCCATGAGGCGGACGAGGCCGATCTGGTTGATCTGGTGCCGCAATTTGCGCCAGACTCGAAGCTGCAACAGCGGCTGCTGGTGGACAATCCGGCGCGGCTCTACGGCTTCTGACGAACGCGGCGTTAACAAATAAAAACCGGTGGAGGAACGTCTGATGACCAAATTCAAATCGACAAAGCTGCGCAGCGTTTTTGCTATGGCGGCAGTATTCGCTTTGCTCGCCGTGCCGCAGGGCGCCAGCGCGCAGAAATATCCTGACAAGCCGGTGAAGATCATTCTGCCGTTCGGCGCCGGCGGCGTCGCCGACGTGTCGGCGCGTATCCTTGCCGACAAGTTGAGCGCCAAGCTCGGGCAAAAATTCTTTGTCGAGAACATGCCGGGGGCGGGCGGCATCACCGCCGCGCGCGCCGTGCTTTCGGCGCCGGCGGACGGCTACACGCTCGGCTTCGTCACCAACGGCACGGCGATCAGCGTTGCGATCTTCAATCACCTGCCGTTCGATCCGGTGAAGCAGTTCGAGATGATCTCGACCATCGGCACGTTCAATCTCGTCTTCGCCGTGAAGGAAGATTCGCCCTACAAGACGCTCGCCGACTTCATGAAGGCGGCGAAAGCGCAGCCGGGCAAGCTCAACATCGGCACCATCAACGTCGGCGGCACGCAGAATCTCGGCGGCGAGCTGTTCAAGGCGATGACCAAGCTCAACGTCGTCATCGTGCCGTTCAAGAACTCGCCCGATATCGTCGTCGGCCTGTTGCGCAACGACGTGCAGATGCAGATCGACTTCCAGCCGGCGATCCAGGGGCAGCTCAACAGCCACAAGATGCGCGCGATCGCAACCTCCGGGCCGAAACGCTCGCCGTTCCTGCCGGACGTGCCGACCGTGGATGAGGCGTGCGTGAGAGGCTACGAGGTCACGTCGTGGAACGGGATCTTCGCGCCGCAGGGCACGCCAAAGGCTGTTATTGATACGCTGAACAAAGCGATCCGCGACGTCACCGCCGATTCCGACCTGAAGGCCAAGTTTGCCAAGGTCGGCATCGATGCGTCAGCCAGCACGCCGGATGAACTGATGGCGCGGCTCAAGTCCGATATCGTCAAGTGGGGCAAGGTCATCGACGACGCGCATATTCACAAGCGGTGATGCGCCGAATAACTCAAGCCTCCGAAATCGTTCCTCTCGCGATCCGTAGTCGTCATGCGCGGGCTCGACCCGCGCATCCATCTTTCTTCACGAGAATTTTTTCTTGTGGTGGACTGTCGGGTCGAAAGGGCGTTTACGCCCGTCTTCGACGGGCTATGCCCGGCAATGACACGCGTCAAGAGCGGTTTCGTCAGCTCTCTTCGCCATAAAGCCACGCGATACCATCGAAAGATTGCTCGGGCGTGCGACCCGCGAGCATCATGTTGCGCAATTCGGCGGTCGGCCCGCGCGCGTGATAGAATTCACCGTATACGCGCGCCATGATCTGCACGCGCGCGGTGCGCAGGTAACGCGCCTGCTGGTAGGCAAGGAACGCAGCGGGGAGATCGTCCGGCTGCTCGGCGACTTTGTCGGCAAGGGTGACGGCGTCTTCGGTCGCCATGCAGGCGCCTTGTGCAAGATATTGCAGCATCGGATGCGCGGCATCCCCGAGCAACGTGACGCGGCCGGCGCTCCAGTTCTTCACCGGCTCGCGGTCGCACAAGACCCACATGCGCCAGGTCTCGATGCGCTCGAGCATGCGCAGCACTTCCGGCCGCTCGCCCTTGAAGTGCTGCCACAGGAGCTCGGTGCTGCCTTCGGCATTCCAGCCTTCTTCGTAGTGATCCGAATGAAAGACGGCGACGAGGTTGTAGAGCTCGCCGCGGCGCAGCGGATAGTGCACGAAGTGGGTTCGCGGGCCGGCCCACAGCACGACGTCGGGCCGCCAGAGATCGTCCGGCACCTCGGCGCGCTTGAGCACCCCGCGATAGGCGATATGGCCTGACACGCGCGGCTTGCCGTCGGCGACGATCCGCTCACGAATGACGGACCACATGCCGTCGCAGCCGATGAGCGCGCGGCCGTGGACTTTTTCCCCGCCCTTGAGCGTGACGGTGACCCCGTCGGCAGTCTCGTCGTAGCCTTCGACGTGCCGGTTATTTTCCAGCGTCACCAGATTGTTGCTGCGGCAGGCCTTCAAATAGGTGTCGAGAATGTCCGCGCGGTGGCTGACGGCGTAGGGCTGCTTGAACTTCGTTTCGAACCGCTCGTCGAGCGGGATATTGACGATCAACTCGCCGGTCAGCGCATCGCGCATCTCCTGCGCGGGGGGGCGATGCGCGTCGGCGAGCACGGCTTCCTTAAGCCCGAGCCGTTCGAGCGCGCGAAAGACATTCGGGCCAAGCTGGATGCCGGCGCCGACTTCGCGAAACTCCGGCGATTGCTCGAGGATGCGGACAGGAAAGCCTTTGAGCGCCAATGCGTAGGCGGTGGCCAGTCCGCCAATGCCGCCGCCGGCGACCAGAATGGGCGCCGAACCGTTCGATCGTGACATGAGAGACTTTCGCTAAGTTTTGTCGCCGGCTCAGATTAGAACGCCGATGCGCACGCCGCCAAGCCCGCAATCCGCCGCCGCATTGTCACGGCGGCGGTCGCATGAAAAAACCCGCCGGCCGTGAGGCCGACGGGTTCAACCGGAAAGCGCCGTCGCCGGCTGGCCGAACGGGTTTATTTCCTCAACTGACCGCGGATCTCTCCGCCTTTGTTCGCGGCCGTATGCACGTTGACGTACCACATGCCGGCTTCGAGATCCTTGATCTGCTCATCCGTCAAAGTCGCCGAGCCTTGGAACGGGCTGGTGTTCGGCGAAATCGGCACCGCTACGGCGGCATTCTTGCCGGCCGCCGCGGGACCGTGGAAATGCGCGGCGGTTGCCGGTCCGGTCAGGCCTTTGTAGCTGCCCTTCCAGGTCAGCTTCTTCGACGACGTGTCAAGCGTGGCCGTGAGCGTTCCCGTGCCTTTGCTCTTGGTTGCCGGCACTTCGTTGGAAGCTTTCATGTTGGCTTTGAAATGCACCATCGCCGCCATCGACGGCGTCGCCAGCGCAACGGCTGTTGCGCAAGCAAGCGTTGCCAAGGCGGTCCGCAAAATTGTTGACGTCATACGTACTCCCTCCATGCATGGCCGCTCGGCGACATGTGCCGCGCGCGGCTTACCCTAGCAAACACCACGCATGCGGGTCTATTCACGGGCGAGGAGCTCAGTGCTTTGACGCCGCCTCAACGGAAACAGAGGTCAGCGACTGGCCGCTGCACGTTTCACAGGCCCAGTGGTGGCGAATTTCTCCGCCCTCGACGAATTCGGATGCAACCGGCGCGACCAGCCAGTCTCCGCAATGGGGGCAGCGGGTGGGCAGCGCAAAACAACGCGAAAGGGCGGATTCGGCTTGACGATCAAGCTGCATAGTCTCGTCCTCCTCGTCTGCTCCCTTACCCATTTCGCGTCTTGATACGCGGCCTTCGTGGCGACCCGACGACGCTTTCGTGAAACTGTGGTGACGTGTGCAGCGATAAAATTCGCGTAAAGGTGCACGCGCCGGACAATGATTTCCAAGATCGTTGTGCGCTGCGGCAAAGAGCTGGTGAAACGCGCGTCTCTGCAATGCCGCGCGCGCATATCGGCCCGATCTCGTCGGTCGTTTTGCCGGCGTGTCTACCGAAGGCGATTAAGCCATCGTGCAACTAAAAAATCGCGATCGGGATCGCCCAATGGGAAACGCGCCCCTGTCGCATGCCTCGCGGCAAGGCGCTGCCGAAACGCTATGACCATCCCGTCAATCTCGGCGGCCTGAGAGCGCCGTCCTCAAGCAAACGGGGGGCACGAACCGTCGGGCCAAATTCTGCGCATGAGGCAGCGCCATTCCGGCGATCGGCATAAGTAGCGCACACTCGCGCGCGTTTGGCGTTTACTCAGCCTCGCCCGTCAGCCGGTGGCGAAGGAATGCGTTTTCGCGCTCGAGCTGCTTGATGCGGCGAGCCGGTCCGAGCGGGATCGGCGTGTCTGCGTCCGCAAAGCGCTCGATCTCGACTCCCGCTTCCGACTTACTGCGCCACTTCATCTGCGCGCGATAAGCGCCCTGCCGCTGCGGCACGTGAAGCTCAAATGCATCGGGGATGAAGGCGTTGTTGTCGACCGCAAGCTTCACGCCTGAATTGGACGTGTTTCGGATCAGGCAGTCGGCGGTGGAGCGCCGGCCATTGAATGCGATCGTCCCGCCCAGATAAGACCGGGTCCGCGGCTCCTTGCGTCGCTCGATCATCGCTGCACCTTTGCCGAGTATTCGAAGAGCTGAAACATCATGCGGCATGAGCCCGCCGGCAAGCGGCAAGGCTGTTCAACCTTAAAGATCAAGCTTAATTAGGGGTAGGCGGCTGCGGGCTTGCGGGCGGCAGATTGCAAAGGGAAAGCGTCATGAAGACAATCCTGCCTGTGCTCGCTTTGGCTTTTGCTTTGGGTTCAGGGGCCGCCGCCGATGAGCCGATTCACAAGTCCAAGAAGTCCGAAAAAGCGCGCCCGGTCGTAAAGACCAATCCGTGCGTGGCGTACGGTCCCGGGTTCGTGCAGCTCCCGGGCACCAACACCTGCGTCAAGGTCGGCGGCAGCATCGCCGTGGAGGGCAGAGTGCATTAGCAGCGAGGGCGTCGCGCGCTGTTTTTGCGCGTTATGAATGATGCCGATGTCGCCGTGTATGCTTGTTGTAATTGGCCATGAATTCGCGGCATGGTGCGCTCACGTCGCGGAAATGTTTGCGCAAGCACGCGGTGATGCGGTTCTGATCGGGCACGCTGTCCTGGCACAAGGTAAAGACGTCGTTTTGGCAGACTTGCTGCGCCGCCTGCATGTCCTCGGGTGACATACTCTGGGATTGCGCGCCGGCGGGGGCGCACAAAATCATCAGCGTCAACGCGGTCGCGATCGAATGGCGCAGCTTCATCCTGTTTCGTCTCACCTTGCCGTATCACCGTTCAACAGCACGGCAATGCGGTTAGCCGGACTATGTTCCATAGGCTGTGCAAGCACCGTAGCGAGGCGAAATTACGCCACAATCGGCGGGCCCGCGCGCTCGTGAGCGCCATCAACAAAGAACTCGATCGATACTGGAGGAGATGTCCTTCACTTGCGCCGCCAATCATCGACGGCCAGGACCAGGTGCGCCCGCCACAAAACTGCGGCGATGATCAGAATGATTGCGATCGTCATGCCGACTGCTCCCCCTTCCCGCCACCCCAATTTTCAGGAGCAGGACGCGTTCCGGCGCTTTCTCCCGCATGCTTTACGAAGACGTACTTGG
>JAICMO010000058.1 GCA_025929185.1 Pseudolabrys sp. | reverse complement strand
TCACAGGCGAGCACTTGAACTTTAGCAACGATGCGTCGGTCCGTTCATCGGTGGGCGTTGGCCTGATCTGGGATTCGCCCCTTGGGCCGCTGCGCTTCGACTTTGCGGTCCCGGTCACCAAGAAGAGCTACGACCGCACGCAATGGTTCCGCTTCAGCGGAGGCGCCAAGTTCTGATCCGGCTCGCGCATTCGCGTACGGCGCTGATGACATGACGGAGCCGATCTTTCTGCGGCATACGCGCGGCCTCACCGTCGATGAGATCGCCGCGCTTACGGGAGCCGACGCGGCTTCACGCGATGCGGGCCAGCGGCGGATCGGCAACATCGCGCCGCTGGATCGCGCCGGGCCCGCCGATTTGAGCTTTTGCGACAGCCGCAATTACGTCGATCAGCTCGCGGCAACGCACGCCGGCGCATGCTTCGTCACCGCGGCGCTTGCCGGGCGCGTGCCCAAGCAGACGGTCGCCTTGTGCGTCCGCGAGCCTTACAAGGCGTTTGTTGCGGCCGGTCGCGCGCTGTTTCCGCACGCTCTGCGGCCGAGCTCGCTGCACAATGCCGAAGGCGCGGCGGGAGCATCCGTCCATCCGTCGGCGCGACTCGAGACCGGCGTGATCGCCGATCCGGGCGCCGTGATTGGGCCGGATGCGGAAATTGGCGCCGAGACGATCGTCGCCGCGAATGCGGTCATCGGCCCCGGCGTGCGCATCGGGCGCGGCTGCTCGATCGGCGCAGGCGCCGTTGTCACCCATGCCTTGCTCGGCGATCGGGTGATCGTCCATGCAGGTTGCAAAATCGGCCAGGATGGCTTCGGCTTTGCCATGGGTCCGGGCGGCCATCTCAAGATTCCGCAAGTCGGCCGCGTCATCATCCAGGACGACGTCGAGATCGGCGCCGGCACGACCGTCGACCGCGGCGCGATCCGCGACACCGTGATCGGCGAGGGCACCAAAATCGACAATCTGGTCCAGATTGGCCACAATGTCAGCATCGGCCGGCATTGCATTATCGTGGCGCAAAGCGGCATCTCGGGCAGCTCGACCCTGGAGGACTTTGTTGTGCTCGGCGCGCGCGTCGGCCTAAATAACAACGTGACCATCGGCGAAGGCGCGCAGATCGCGGCGATCAGCGTCGTGCACGGCGATGTGCCGCCCGGCGCGCGCTGGGGCGGCACGCCGGCCAAGCCGGTCAAGCAGTGGTTCCGCGAGATGATGACGCTCGAGCGCCTGGCGCGGGAAAAAACGAAACCTGAATCCGACGGCCGAGGCGGCGCCGATGGATAATGCCGTCACCAAGCTCGAGGCGGCGGACATCGCGCAGATCCTCACAATGCTGCCGCATCGCTATCCGTTCCTGATGGTCGATCGGGTCATCGATATCCGCGGTGACGAGCACGGCATCGGCATCAAGAACGTGACGGTGAACGAGCCGCACTTTCAAGGTCACTTTCCCGGCAATCCGGTTTTCCCCGGCGTGCTGATGATCGAGGGCATGGCGCAGACCGCCGGCGTGCTCTGCATTATCGAACTCGGGATGGCGAAGCCCAAATCGGTCTTCTTTTTGACGATCGATAAAGCGAAATTCCGCAAGCCTGTCCTGCCCGGCGATACCATCGAATACCACATGAGCAGAATCGCGCGGCGGAAGACGATGTGGTGGTATCGCGGCGAGGCGAAGGTGAGGGGCCAGATCGTTGCCGAGGCCGAGGTCGGCGCCATGATCTCCGATCCATGAGCATGGCGATGACCACCATCGATCCGGCCGCTCGGATCGAAACGGGGGCAGCGATCGGGCAGAATGTTTCGATTGGGCCTTATTGCACGGTCGGGCCGAATGTAACCATCGGCGACGGCTGCCGCTTGGTTGCGCATGTGCATGTCACCGGCCATACCATCATCGGGCCGCGCACGGTCATCTACCCATTCGCCTCCCTCGGCTCGCCGCCGCAATCGGTGAAGTACCGCGGCGGCCCGACGCGTCTGGTGATCGGAGCCGACTGTGACATCCGCGAAGGCGTGACGGCGAACATCGGAACGGAAGAAGATCGCGGCGTCACCGAAATCGGCGATCGCTGCTTTCTGATGGTCGGCTCGCATGTGGCGCACGATTGCAAAGTGGGCAACGATGTTACGTTTGCGAACAACGCGGTGCTCGGTGGCCATGTCACCGTCGGCGATTTCGCGGTGTTTGGCGGCAACTCGGCCGTCCGGCAATTCGTGCGCATCGGCGAGGGGGCCATGATCGTCGGCCTGAGCGGCGTGCGTGCCGACGTCATCCCCTGGGGAATGGTGCAGGGTCCTCTTGCGGACCTGGTCGGCCTTAACGTGATCGGAATGACGCGGCGCGGCTTTTCCAAAGCGCAAATTCATGCGCTCCGCGCCGCCTATCAGACGGTGTTCTTCGGCAAGGGCGAGTTCCGCGCGCGGCTCGATCGACTTGTGAAAAGCGCAGCGGCGGATGTGCTTGTTCGGCGTATGATCGATTTCATTCGCGCCGGCAAGCGGCCGCTGACAATGGCGGCGCGGCGCGCCGAAGCCCGCGAGGATGCATGAGCGCAGCGGCGACTGGCGTGGAAGATAGCCCGCTTGCTATCGTTTGCGGCGCCGGCAGCCTTCCGTTCGCGGTCGCCGACGCCGTCATTCGGAGAGGGCGGCGTGTTGTTCTTTTCGGCATCAGCGGCGTCGCGGATGCGGCGAAAATTGCCGAATACCCGCACCGGTGGGGTTCAGTCGGCCAGTTCGGTCGCTTGCAGCGGTTGCTGCGCGATGCCGGTTGCCGCGATGTCGTATTCATTGGCGCGCTGGTGCGGCCTTCGCTTCGGCAGTTGAGGCTCGATTTCAAGACGCTCACGCTGCTTCCGAAGATTGCCGCGGCGTTTCGCGGCGGCGATAATCATCTGTTGTCGGGAGTAGGCACGATTTTCGAGCAGCATGGATTTCGGCTGGTGGGCGCGCACGATGTCGCACCGGAAATTCTCATGCCCGAGGGGCCTCTCGGCAAAATTCATCCTTCGCAACAAGACCGCGAGGACATCGAGACTGGCTTCGCCTATTTGCGCGCTGCGGGTCCCTATGACGTGGGGCAGGCCGTTGTCGTCTCGGGCCGCCATGTGCTCGCGGTCGAGGCGATCGAAGGCACCGACCGGATGCTCGCGCGCGTCGCAGAGCTGCGCGTCTCAGGGCGCATTCGCGCGCCCGCCGGACGCGGCGTTCTGGTCAAGGCGCCCAAGCCGACGCAGGACCGCCGCTTCGACCTGCCCTCGGTCGGTCCGCAAACCGTCGAAGGCGTTGCGAAGGCCGGACTTGCAGGGCTTGCAGTCATCGCAGGCGAAACCATTGTCGCCGATCCAGCCGAGGTCGCAGCGGCGGAAGACCGGCTCAAGGTTTTTGTCGTCGGCATGAAGGCCGTTACGGCACAATGAGCACGGCTGCGGGCAACGGCCGCCACATCTTTTTGGTCGCGGGAGAAGAATCCGGCGATCGCGTCGGCGCCTCGTTGATGCGTGCGCTTAAGCTGCGAACGAACAATCTCGTCACGTTTTCGGGCGTCGGCGGCCGTCACATGACGGAAGAGGGGCTTTCGACGCTTTTCCCGCTCGACGAATTGGCTATCGTGGGTTTTTCCGCAATTCCGGCGAGCTTGCCGAAAATTTTCCGGCGGATTCGCCAGACGGTCGATGCCGTTGCCGCCGCGCGCCCCGACGTGCTCGTCATCATCGACAGTCCGGACTTCACGCATCGCGTGGCACGCCGCGTCCGCCGCCGGGCACCGGACATTCCGATTATCGATTATGTTTGTCCGTCGGTCTGGGCATGGCGACCGGGTCGCGCAAAGGCAATGCGCCCGTACGTTGACCACGTCTTAGCGCTGCTGCCGTTCGAGCCGGCAATATTGCGAAAGCTCGACGGACCACCCGGCACCTACGTTGGCCACCCGCTCATCGAGCGCGTCGGTGAGTTACGGCCGAATGCAGAAGAGTCGCAGCGGCGTAATTCCGATCCCCCGCTTGTTCTCGTCATGCCCGGCAGCCGCCCCGGCGAAGTTCGTCGCATGCAGGAAGCATTCGGCGATGCGCTTGCGCGCGTGCGGGCGCGCGTTGGAGGGATGGAAGTGATCGTCCCAACCGTCCCGCAGTTGGCGGCGATGATGCAACACGCCGTTGCGCAGTGGCGTTTGCCGGCGCGGGTCATTGCCGACCCGGAACAAAAAAGCGCCGCCTTCCGAAACGCGCGGCTGGCGCTGACCAAGTCCGGCACATCCACGCTGGAACTTGCGCTTGCGGGTGTGCCGATGGTTGCTGGCTACAAGGTGTCCGCGCTCGAAGCAATGGTTGCGCGGGCCATGATCGAAGTGCCGTCGGTGATCCTCGCAAACCTTGTGCTGGGCGAGAATGTCGTCCCTGAGTTTCTTCAAGAGCAATGCACCGGCGAACGGCTGAGCGAGGCCCTGGTCCCGCTATTTGGCGATTCGGCCAAGCGGCGAAGGCAGCTCGCCGCCTTTGCGCGGCTGGATGAAATCATGGAGATCGGCCAGAGTTCCGCCAGCCACCGGGCGGCGGAAATTGTGCTTAATTTTGTGGGCGCTAGGCCCCGGCTTAGGCGGCAGTAGCGCCCGGAGCGCCAACCGCGTAACGTCAACCGCATAACGTCAGCCGGTTCCACCGCCTTGGCTGGCCCGCCTTCACTGGAAATGGAAAACCGCCGTTGACCCCTGCTCGCGCCGCGATCACCGCCGTCCACGGCTATGTTCCGCCCGATCTCCTCACCAATTCGGAATTGGCCCAAATGGTCGATACCAGCGATACCTGGATCACCGAGCGCACGGGCATCAAGCAACGCCACATTCTCAAAGGTGAGGGCCTCGGCACATCGCACATGGCGGCCGAGGCCGTGCGCGGCCTTTTGCAAAAAACCGAGACCGACCCGGGCGAAATCGACCTGCTGATCTGCGCGACGACAACGCCGGACATGCAGTTTCCGTCCACGGCCAACCTGATTTGCGACATGGTCGGCGTGCGCAACATCGGCAGTTTCGATGTGCAGGCGGCCTGCTCGGGCTTTCTGTACGGGCTGACGATCGCCGCGCAATTCATCGCCAACGGCACCTGCCGGAAAGTGGTGGTCGTGGGCGCGGACAAGATGTCGTCGATTGTCGATTACACCGACCGCGCCACTTGCGTGCTGTTCGGTGATGCCGCCGGCGCCGTTCTGCTGGAGCCGAGCGGCGAAGGCATCATGGATGCGCTGATCCGCTCCGACGGCTCGGGCATGATTCATTTGCACCAGAAGGCTGGCGGCAGCCGCATGCCGGCGACCGCGGAATCGGTGGCGAAGCGGCTGCACTACGTGCACCAGGAAGGCGCCGCGGTGTACAAATTCGCCATCGCGCGCATGGCGGAGGTCGCGGCTGAGATCATGAGCCGCAACAACTTGCGCGTGGACATGATCGATTGGCTCGTTCCGCACCAGGCCAACAAGCGCATCATTGCGTCGACGGCCGAGCGCATGGGCTTGCCGATGAGCCGCGTGATGGTGACGATCCACAAATACGGCAACACCACCAACGCGACCATCCCGCTTTGCCTGTGGGACTACGAGGCAATCCTCAAGCGCGGCGACCGCCTGATCCTCGCAGCTTTCGGCGGCGGCTTCACCTGGGCCGGCGCCTACGTACAATGGGGATACGACGGCGCTACCGCGCCGAAGCTCAACGGCAAAGGAAAAAACGGAAAGGGCGCGTAGGCCGCAAGGAATTCGACAGGTAGTCGGCTTCGACCTCCCCGCTCCGGTGCGCTGGCGGGCTGCTTATGCAGTGCCCGAAGGACAAAGCAGCCTGTGGTGCAGTAAGAACATTCATGTGTAATATCGCAAGTGAACAGCGCCGAACCGACACTCGTGCGCGAAGCGGAAGTTGTCTCTGACTTGATCGGCGAGTTGAAATAGTTCTCACAATTGGCGTGAACCCGATTGCTGCGCCCTGCGACCAACAGTCGAGCCAGGGGCGGCGGCACGGTCTAGATTGGCCCGCGGGCGTTCGGCATAACTGGAGGAGGGCGCAAATGACAAGCAAGTCGTCACGCTGGGTTAGTTTTGTCGCCGCATCGGCGGTCGCGATTTTGCTCGCCGCCAATTCAGGCAGCGCTTTGGCGGGTCATCACGGGAACAGCGACACGAATAGCAACGGCGGATCGACGACCTCCAAGCCGCCTTTGCACGGACCAGGCTCCAGCCACAATCCGATCGTGTACCACCCGGTGCATGGTCCGGGCTCCAGCCACAATCCGATTGTGAAGACGGGCAGCAGCACGAAGAACTGCATGGCCCGCGGCACGGTCGTGCGCGACCACCGCAACGGGAAAGACTGTTCGTATGTCGCCGGCGATAGCCGCTCATACAACCGGTACCTTCGATGCGAGGGCATCCATCACGGTGGCGCCACGCCGTGGTGTTGAGCGCTGTTATCTAGTGACGGCATGGAGGATCAAATGCGCAAGGCGATTCTGCTTTTTTCTCTCGTGTCAATCACCCTGGCTATCGCAGCGGATTTGTCGCCCGCCTCGGCGTTAAAACAGCAAACGACGTCGTTCGGGACTGTTTCACAGGTATGCGGTGGAAGTGCCCAGTCCGGCAATGGCCATTATGGCTGTAGCAAACCGTGCGGCAAAACCATGTGCGATTACGACTGCAAAATGAGCCCCTCATATAGCGCTATAAAATGCACAAAGACGACCATCATTAAGCCGACAGGCGGCAGCAAAATCGGGAGAGGCTCCATCCGAACCGGAGGCGTAAAGGGCATCTCCGGAGCAGGGACCGGCAAGCCAACGCGTCATCCAGTGCGGGTCGGGACCGGCGTACATCCGACCAATCCGCCGAACACCGCCAAGACGGACCAGACCGTTAACCAGAAACACGGCGACATGAATCAAGCTGGTGGACATCACCGCTAGCGGCGGAAGGCAGCGCATCTACACATGCGGCGCCGCTGCCGCGCCGCATGGGCTCGAACCAGAGACTATTTCCGCCGCGAGATCGGCACGTAATCGCGCCGCGTCGCGCCGGTATAGAGCTGCCGCGGGCGGCCGATCTTCTGCTTCGGGTCCTCGATCATCTCCTTCCACTGGGCAATCCAGCCGACGGTGCGCGCGACCGCGAACAGCACGGTGAACATGGTGGTCGGGAACCCCATCGCCTTGAGCGTAATGCCCGAATAAAAATCGATGTTCGGATAAAGCTTCTTCTCGACGAAATAGTCATCGTGCAGCGCGATCTTTTCGAGCTCCATCGCGACGTCGAGCAGCGGATCGTCCTTGATGCCGAGCTCGTTGAGCACCTCGTGGCAGGTCTTTTGCATGATCTTCGCGCGCGGGTCGTAGTGCTTGTAGACGCGGTGTCCGAAGCCCATCAGACGGAACGGATCGTTCTTGTCCTTGGCGCGCTTGATGAACTCTGGAATGCGCTCGACCCGGCCGATCTCGGACAGCATGTTGAGCGCCGCTTCGTTGGCGCCGCCATGCGCCGGTCCCCACAGGCATGCGCAGCCAGCCGCGATGCAGGCAAACGGGTTGGCGCCGGATGAGCCGGCGAGCCGCACGGTCGAGGTCGAGGCGTTCTGCTCGTGATCGGCATGCAGGATAAAAATGCGATCCATTGCGCGCGCCAGCACCGGATTGGCTTTGTAGTCCTCCGTCGGCACGGCGTAGCACATGCGCAGGAAATTCGACGCGTAGTCGAGATCGTTCCGCGGGTACATGAACGGCTGGCCGATCGAATATTTATATGCCATGGCCGCGAGCGTCGGCATTTTGGCGATCATGCGGATCGACGCGATCATGCGCTGATGCGGGTCCGAAATGTCGGTCGAGTCGTGATAAAACGCCGACAGCGCGCCGACGCAGCCGGTCATCACCGCCATCGGATGCGCATCGCGGCGGAAGCCCTGAAAGAACCGCATCATCTGCTCGTGCACCATGGTGTGCCGGTTGACGCGGTAGTCGAAATCGACCTTCTGGGCAGGCGTCGGCAGCTCGCCGTAGAGCAGCAGATAGCAGGTCTCGAGAAAGTCACCGTGCTCGGCGAGCTGCTCGATCGGATAGCCCCGGTAGAGCAGGATGCCCTCGTCGCCGTCGATGTAGGTGATCTTGGACTCGCAGCTCGCAGTCGACGTGAAGCCGGGATCGTAGGTAAACATCCCGCTTTCGGCATACAGCTTTGCGATATCGACCACGTCCGGGCCGATCGTGCCCTTGTAGACCGGGAAATCCCAGTTCTTGTTGCCGACCGTCAACGTGCCGGCCTTTCCTTTGGCGTCGGTTTTGGCATCCATGATCGAACCCTCGATTTGAGAGCGGGTGGGGCCTCGCGAAGTGGGCTGCCGGGGCGGCGGAGGCCTGCATTGGCCTGCGGAATCCCGAGGCCACTTTGGGGTAGCCCATCCAAGTGTGCGCCGCAAGGCGCGGTTCAACGCACTATCACCCGGAATATAGACACGCCTCGCGCGTTGCCCGACGGGCTTGCGACTATTTGATGAGGCCGGTCGCCTGATCGCGCAGGCGCGCGAGACTCTCCTCCCGGCCCAGCACGGCGAGCACATCAAAAATCGGCGGGGATGTTGTCCGCCCGGTCAACGCGGCGCGCAGCGGCTGCGCCACGGCGCCGAGCTTCAATGCCCACCGTTCTGCAAAGCCGCGGACCGTTGCTTCAACCGAGGCGGCGCTCCAGTCGGATACCGTCTCGAATTCCGGGATCACGGAGGCCAGAATTGCTCTTGCCTGCTCGGTGAGCAAAGCTTGCGCCTTATCGTCAGGAACGAGGGGCCTCTTCGCCCAAATAAATCTTGAATTATCAAATAGTTCGACGAGCGTCTTGGCTCGTTCCTTCAGGTTCGGCATGGCCGCGATCAGCTTGGAACGGAGCGGCGGCGTCATGCTGTTCGCCAGTTCGGCGCCGCCCGCGATGTGCGGCAACAGGTCTTCGAGCGCGGCGAGCAGGTCGCTGCTGCTGCTGTTGCGCATGTACTGGCCGTTGAGGCTCTCGAGCTTGGCAAAATCGAAGCGCGCGGGCGAGCGACCGATCTGCGGCAGGTCGAACGCCGCGATCATCTCCTCGGTGCTGAAAATTTCCTGATCGCCGTGACTCCAGCCGAGCCGCACGAGATAATTCCGCAGGGCGATCGGCAAGTAACCCATCGCGCGGTAAGCGTCGACGCCGAGCGCGCCGTGCCGCTTGGAGAGCTTCGAGCCGTCCGGGCCGTGAATCAGCGGAATGTGAGCCATCGTCGGCACGGGCCAGCCCAGCGCGTCATAGACGTGCTTCTGCCGCGCGCCGTTCGTCAGGTGGTCGTCGCCGCGAATGATGTGCGTCACGTTCATGTCGTGGTCGTCGCCCACGACCGCCAGCATGTAGGTTGGCGTTCCGTCCGAACGCAGCAGCACGAGGTCATCAAGGTCGGCGTTCTGCCAAACGACGCGGCCTTGCACCTGGTCGTCGATGACCGTCTCGCCGGTAAGCGGCGCCTTCAGGCGGATCACCGGCTTCACCCCCGGCGGCGCTTCCGACGGATCGCGATCACGCCAGCGCCCGTCGTAGAGCTTTGAGCGGCCCGCACGGCGCGCTTCCTCGCGCATGGCGGCAAGCTCCTCTGGCGTCGCATAACAATAGTAAGCCTTGCCCGCGGCGAGCAGTTGCTCGGCAATCTGGCGGTGGCGAGCGGCGCGCGAGAATTGAAAAACGATCTCGCCATCCCAATTGAGTCCAAGCCAGGTCAGCCCGTCGATGATGGCGTTGATGGCGGCGGCTGTGGAGCGCTCGCGGTCCGTATCCTCGATCCGCAGCAGCATCTTGCCGCCGCGCCCGCGCGCGTAGAGCCAGTTGAACAGCGCCGTGCGCGCTCCACCGATGTGGAGAAAGCCGGTCGGCGAGGGGGCGAAGCGGGTAACGACAGGGTCGCTCATCGGCGCCCCCTCTACCATAAGTGCCGTTCAAAATGTCAGCGCATTTGACGTTGAGCGTCGCCGCCGGCCATGGCATAGGCCGCAATGAGTTTGACCGGATTGGGCACGATGAAAGACGAACGGCCGGAGCTGGACGCGGCGGGTGAGGGCGCCGGACGCGATTTCATCCGCGATATCGTGCAGGCCGATCTCAAATCGGGCCGCGTCAAATCCGTCGTCACCCGCTTTCCGCCCGAGCCGAACGGCTATCTGCACATTGGTCATGCCAAGTCGATCTGCCTCAATTTTGGCCTGGCGCAAGAATTCGGCGGCCGCTGTCATTTGCGGTTTGACGACACCAACCCAGCCAAAGAGGAGCAGGAATATATCGACGCGATCGAGCGCGACGTGCGTTGGCTCGGCTTTGATTGGGGCAAGAGCCTGCATCACGCGTCGGACTACTTCAAGCAACTGTACGAATGGGCGGAAGACCTGATCCGCGCCGGCAAGGCCTATGTCGACGACCAGACGCAGGACGAGATGCGGGCACGGCGCGGAACGCTGACGGAGGCGGGCCAGGACAGCCCGTTCCGCAACCGCAGCGTGGACGAAAACCTCGACCTGTTTCGCCGCATGCGCGCCGGCGAGTTTCCGAATGGAGCGCGCGTGCTACGCGCCAAGATCGACATGGCGTCGGGCAACATCAATTTGCGCGACCCGGTGCTCTATCGCATCTTGAACGCGCCGCATCCGCGCACCGGCACGACTTGGCACATCTACCCGAGCTACGATTTTGCGCACGGGCAGTCCGACGCGATCGAAGGCATTACGCATTCGATCTGCACGCTCGAATTCGAGGACCATCGGCCGCTTTACGACTGGTTTCTCGAAAACCTGAAGGTGCCGTCGCGGCCCCGCCAATACGAATTCGCCCGCCTCAATCTGACTTACACGGTATTGTCGAAACGCGTGCTGACCGAACTGGTGCGCGGCGGGCATGTGACCGGCTGGGACGATCCACGCATGCCGACCCTTGCCGGCCTACGCCGTCGCGGCGTCCCGGCGGAAGCCATTCGCGATTTCATCAAGCGCATCGGCGTCGCCAAAGCGAATAGCCTTGTTGACGTCGGCATGTTCGAATTTTCAGTGCGCGAGGCGCTGAACAAGACGGCATTGCGGCGCATGGCGGTGCTCAAGCCGCTCAAGGTTGTGATCGAGAATTACCCGGATGGAAAATCGGAGGAGCTTGAGGCGATCAATCATCCGGACAATCCCGAGGCCGGAACACGCAAGATCAGATTTGGTCGCGAGCTCTATATCGAGCAGGACGACTTCATGGAGAATCCGCCGAAGAAATTCTTCCGGCTTTCTCCGGGCAACGAAGTGCGATTGCGCTACGCGTATTTCATCAAATGCCACGCGGTCGTGAAAAACGCGAACGGCGACATCATCGAATTGCGCTGCACGTACGATCCGGCGACCAAAGGCGGCAATGCGCCGGACGGCCGCAAAGTGAAGGCGACGATGCACTGGCTCTCGGCGGCGGATTCCCTTCGCGCCGAGATGCGTCTCTACAACCCGTTGTTCACGAAACCGGAGCCGGCCGGGGGTGAAAATTTCACCGCGGATCTCAATCCGAATTCGCTGGAGGTTTTGCCGGATGCGCGCATTGAGCCCACACTGCTCGATGCGAAAGTGGAAGTGCCGGTGCAGTTCGAGCGGCAGGGCTATTTCTGCCGCGACCGCGATTCAACTTCGGAAAGGCCGGTATTCATCCGCACGATCGGCTTGCGCGACACCTTCGCCAAAGACGTAGCAAAGGATCGGCCGAAAAGCTGACCATCCAGCCCGGCCCGCGAATTTGTGAAGGTTCACAACCGTTCTCCTAGCCACAACCTGCGGCTGAAGTACCATTAGCTCTTGGTACGCAGTGGCGTGGGGTAGAATGGCTGGGCCCGACCAAACCCGATCGCGGGCGAAAGCGTGGGCTGCGGGCGTGGGGGCCACGCGTCGGCGGGCGCGGTTGTTGCTGCCGGAAGGCCTCGCGCAGGCAATCCGTCGCCTGCGCGCCTCAATCGAGCGATGGGCGCTTGCCGAGGTCGCGCCCGGACGGCTGGTGCCGTGGCTGCCGGTGGCATTCGGGACGGGCGTCGTCCTTTATTTTGCTGCGGATCACGAACCGGCATTGTGGGCCGCCGTCCCGCTGGCGCTTGCTGCGATTGCGATCGCGTACTTTGCGCAGCAGCGGCCGTTCGGCTTTCCGCTTGCCCTCGCGGTTGCCGCGCTTGCCGCCGGCTTTGCCGCGGCAACGATCAAGACCGCGCGCATCCAGCACCCCGTGCTGAGTCATCCCGCCACCGTCTCGCTCTCCGGCTTCGTCGAAAAACGCGAGGAGCGCGAGCGAAGCGACCGCATCACCATCCGCGTCGCCGAGATTCAAGGGAGGCGTCTCGATGCGGCGCCGGCGCGGGTAAGGCTCGCGGTAAAAAAAGGGACAGCGCCGCTGGTCGGATCATTCGTCGCTCTCAAGGCGCGGCTCACGCCGCCGCTGTCTCCGTTGCGGCCCGGCGGCTACGACTTCGCCCGCGACATGTATTTCCAGCAGATTGGCGCGTCGGGTTACGCGCTGGGCGCGATCAAGATCGTGCCGCCGGCGGAAGCACCTGGCCTTTGGTTGCGCTATGCATCGTTTCTCGATTCGTTGCGCGAGTCGATCGACCGCCGCATACGAGCGGCCATTCCGGGCGATGAGGGGTCGATCGCGTCGGCGGTGATTACCGGAAAGCGCGACGCGATCAGCGTCCCGGTCAATGACGCCATGTACGTATCGAGCCTTGCGCACGTGCTGTCAATCTCCGGCTTTCACATGGCTGTCGTGGCTGGCGTCGTGTTCTTTTTCATTCGCGCCGGGTTCGCGCTCATCCCCAGTTTTGCAAGTCGCTATCCGATCAAGAAATGGGCGGCGCTCGCAGCATTTGTAACCGCGCTGTTCTACCTTCTACTGTCCGGAAACGAAGTGGCCACCCAGCGCTCGTTCATCATGATCGGCATCGTATTGATCGGCGTGATGCTCGATCGGCCGGCGCTGACATTCCGCACGATCACGGTTGCGGCGCTCGGCGTGCTGATGTTCGCGCCGGAAGCGGTTATGCATCCGAGCTTCCAGATGTCATTTGCGGCAACGCTCGCGCTGATCGCGGGATACCAGCGCGGCCTGCCGTGGCACGCCGACGCGGACACCTCGTTCGGCGCGCGCGTCGCAATCTGGGGCGTACGTGAGATCGTGGGCCTGATCCTGGCATCGCTCGTTGCCGGCCTCGCGACGACGCCGTACGCCGCCTACCATTTTCATCGTCTTGCGCCTTACGGAATGATTGCGAACCTGCTGGCGATGCCGGTGGTTTCCGGATTTATCATGCCGATGGGCATCATCGGCGTACTAACGATGCCGTTCGGCTTTGACGGGCCGTTCTGGCACCTTATGGGTCTAGGGCTCGAATGGATGATCTTCATTGCGCAATGGGTGGCAGGCCTGCCCGGCGCTGTCGGCCACATCCATGCCTTTGGCACCGGCCCGTTGCTGCTCGGCACGCTGGGCGTGCTGTTGATTTGCCTGCTGCGCACGCCTTTGCGCTGGACCGGTGCAGCCGTCGGAGTGGCTGCCTGCGCATGGGCGCTTGCAACGAACCAGCCGGATGTTCTGGTCGCGGCTGACGGGCAGGCAGCAGCCTTTCGTGCGGGCGACGGCCGGTTGGCTGTCCTTCACAGCGGCCGCGATGCGTTTGCGATCAAAGAATGGCTCGCCGCCGATGCCGATCCGCGCACGCCAAAAGATAAGAGCCTGGCCGAGGGCGTGCGTTGCGATGAAGCCGGCTGCGTCGGTCAGCTGGCGAGCGGCAGGCTTGTGGCGATGGCCTTAAGCGCGGAGGCCTTCGAGGATGACTGCACCCATGCCGCGGTGGTGATCAGCCCGCGCGAAGCACCGCCGAAATGCGCGGCCACTGTGATCGATCGGGATGTCTGGCGCGCAAACGGGGCGATCGCTTTGCGCTGGACCGACAACGGCTTTCAATGGAGCGCAGCCCGGCCGGCCGATTATGAGCGGCCGTGGGCCCAAGACACGCGCGTCTCAGGCGCTTCCGTGCAAAAGACGGCGTCCCCGCGCGACGCCACGCCAAAGCCGGACGAACTCGAGGCGGGGGATTGAAGGCTGCACCCGGGCGAACGAAGCGTGGCCGAATTCCTACGCCGCAGCACCGGCGATGCGTTTTTAGGCTGTGCTCGACGATCTACGGCGCTGGGACACGATCGCTTAAAACGCGCGCCGCTCGCCGCAGCGTCATTGCCGGATTTGATCCGGCAATCCATCTTTGCGAAGGAGATGGACCCGCGGGTGACGCCGAAGACATTGAGACGATTCAATCCAAAGCAATCATGCCTTAGTAGCGCCTAAAGAGGCCGACCAACTTGCCCTGAATGCGCACGCGATTCGGCGGCAGGATGCGCACCTCGTAGGCGGTGTTCGCGGGCTCCAGCGCGATCGACGCGCCGCGGCGTCGGAAACGTTTGAGGGTGGCCTCCTCGTCGTCGATCAGCGCCACGACGATATCACCGGTGTCGGCTGCCTCCGTGCGGCGGATCAAGGCAACGTCCCCGTCGAGGATGCCGGCTTCGATCATGGAGTCGCCGCGGATTTCGAGTGCGAAGTGTTCGCCGGCCGAGAGCAGGTCCGGTGGCATGTTGATGACGTGGCTGCGCGTCTGGATCGCCTCGATCGGCGTACCCGCGGCAATCCGGCCCATGACCGGAACCGCGATCGGGCGTCCTCCATCATCCTCGGAGCCGGTACGCACGCGGCCCAAGTCGCCTTCGATGACGCTCGGCGTGAAGCGGCGCGCCCGACTTTGCCCGAGGCCATGACCGACCGACTCCGGCAGCTTGATCACCTCAATCGCGCGCGCCCGATTCGGCAGCCGGCGTATGAAGCCGCGCTCCTCGAGAGCTGTGATCAGGCGGTGAATGCCCGATTTGGAGCGAAGGTCGAGCGCGTCCTTCATCTCGTCGAAAGAGGGCGGAACGCCCGTTTCCGTGAGGCGCTCGTGGATGAAACGCAGGAGCTCGAACTGCTTGCGGGTTAGCATCGGGCTTCTCTCCCCGGGTCGGCCGTGAGGCTGATGTCCAAAAGCTTCACAGGCCAGAAACAAAGCATGAACGGACACTATCTGTTCGGTATGTGTTCCGCAACCATTTAATTTGAAGTGAACAACTCGAAAGGCCGCTAAAGCCCGAGCTTAAGGATGACGCACGGTGACCCGGCGCGCTCCGCTTGCGCGTGCGGCTCCCGAATCAGCAGACAATCCGCCTTGGCCAATGGCGCCATCAGAGAACTGTCCTGAAGCGGCAGGGGCGTCGCTACCCCTACGCCATCCGCATCCGCAGCGAGCGTCGCGCGCAAATAGTCGGCGCGTTCGTCGTTAGGTGGCATGTCCCGTCCAAGAAGGGCGCGTTCGGGCTTCGGCGCGATGTCGCTCCGGCCGCTTAAGGCGCGGATCAGCGGAACGAGGAACAGAAAGGCGCAGACATAGGCGGAGACCGGGTTACCGGGGAGGCCGAGCACCTGCATCTCGGAGAGGCGGCCGTGCATCATCGGCCGGCCCGGCCGCAGCGCAATGCGCCAGAACGAAAGCGCCAGGCCTTCTTCGGACAAGGCGCGCTGCACGAGGTCGTGGTCACCGACCGAAGCGCCGCCGGTCGTCACCAGCACATCGGCGCCGACGCTCCGCGCGCGCCGGACCGAGCCGACGATGTCCGCGATATTGTCTCGCGCAATGCCGAGGTCGATGGTTTCAGCGCCTTCCTGCCGGGCAAGAGCGAGAAGGGCGAAGCCGTTGGAATAGACGATCTCTCCCGGTTTCGGCTCGCTGCCGGGCAGCACCAGTTCGTCGCCGGTGCCCAGAACGGCAACGCGTGGCTGGCGGTGAACGGAAACATGCGGGTGGTTCATCGCCGCCGCCAGCATCGGATCCCGATCGGTGAGGCGGCGGCCCTTGGCGAGCAAGCGCTCGCCCTTGCCGAAATCAATTCCCGCAGCGCGAACGTTTTTGTTCTTTTCGGTCGTTCTGTTGACGACAACGGTATCGCCGCCGCGCGCCGTGAATTCCTGAATCACGACGGTGTCGCTGCCTTGCGGCATCACGCCGCCGGTAAAGATGCGCACTGCTTCACCCGCGCGGACCTCGCCGTTGAATGGATGGCCGGCCGCCACCTCTCCGACGACCCGCAATGTCGCGGGCACTGCGCTCACATCCGCCGCGCGCACCGCATAGCCGTCCATCGCCGAGACGGCGGCGGGAGGCTGCGTGCGCAAGGAAATGAGGTCCTCGGCAAGCACACGGCCGAGCGCGTCGTTTACGGGGACCGTCTCCGGAGCAAGCGGCTTTGCATCCGTCAGCACAAGCGCAAGCGCTTCGGCAACCTGCATCAGCGCCTTGGCCAAGGCCTATCCCTCCGCGCGCCAGTCACCCGACTTGCCGCCGCGTTTTTCGATGAGGCGGATGCCTTCGATGCGCATGCCTTTTTCGACCGCCTTCACCATGTCGTAGATCGTCAGGCATGCGATCGACACCGCGGTGAGCGCCTCCATTTCGACGCCGGTCTTGGCCGTCACCTTCACAGTCGAGCGCACGAGAAAACCCGGCAACGAATGTTCGGGGTCGATCTCGATCTCGATCTTCGTCAAGGGCAGGGGATGGCAAAGCGGGATGAGGCCGTGCGTGCGCTTTGCCGCCATGATGCCGGCAAGGCGCGCGGCGCCGAGCACGTCGCCTTTTGCGGCATTTCCTTCAAGCACGAGATCGAGCGTTTCCTTCCGCATGATGACGCGGCCTTCGGCTACGGCCACCCGTTCGGTTGCCGATTTATCGGAAACGTCGACCATGCGCGCGTGCCCACGCGGGTCGACATGGCTCAGCTTGCTTTCGGGCTTGGACGATGGCCTGCTTTTCTTGTCCGCCTTGGCCATGGCTATTCCGCCGCGTGGCGGTTGGCGGCGCGGCTCAGGAGCCCGCGCGTTGCTGCCGCAACGTCGCTCTGCCGCATGAGGCTCTCGCCCACCAGAAACGTGTTGATGCCGATTGCGGACACCCGCGCGAGATCGGCGGGCGTATTGATGCCGCTCTCGCCCACCATCACGCGGTCGCGCGGCACCCGCGGCGCCAGGCGCTCACTCACGGCAAGCGTCGTCTCGAACGTGCGCAGGTCACGGTTATTGATGCCGATGAGGCGCGAGCGCAGCTTCAACGCGCGCGCAAGCTCAACCTCGTTGTGCACTTCGAGCAGCACGTCCATGCCGTAGTCGAAGGCCGAGCCCTCGACCGCCTTCGCATCCGCGTCGCTTAGGGCGGCCATGATGATCAGGATGCAGTCGGCGCCGAGCGCACGCGATTCCGCGACCTGATAGGGCTCGTAGATAAAATCCTTGCGCAGGGCAGGCAGGCGCGTTGCCTGCCGCGCGGCGGTCAAATATTCCGGCTTTCCGTCGAACGATGGCGCATCCGTGAGCACCGAAAGGCATGCCGCGCCACCCGCCTCATAGGCGCGCGCAAGCGAAGGCGGATCAAAATCGGCCCGGATCAGCCCCTTTGAAGGGCTCGCCTTCTTGATCTCGCCGATCAGCGCGTATTCGCCCGCTGCGTGCTTTCGCTCGAGCGCGCGCAAAAATCCGCGCGGCGGACCTTGCGTCCTCGCGGCGCGCTCGACCTCATCGAGCGGACGCACGCGTTTTGCTGCTGCGATCTCTTTGCGCTTGTAAGCCTCGATTTTCGACAGAATATCCGTCATCGGTTCAAGCGGCGTTCGACACGGCAATCAGCCGATCGAGCCGCCCCTCCGCCTCGCCGGAGTCGAGCGATTTTGCGGCGATCGCCGCGCCGTCCTTCAGGTCCTTCGCCTTGCCGGCAACGATCAGGGCCGCGGCCGCGTTGAACACGGCGACGTCACGAAAGGCGCTTGCCTTACCTTTGAGCACGTCGAGCAGCGCTTTCGCATTGTGATCGGCATCGCCGCCGCGCAATTGATCCGGTTTTGCCCGTTTCAGTCCGGCATCTTCGGGCGTGATCTCGAAGGTGCGCAACTTGCCGTTCATCAATTCAGCCACGCTGGTTGAGCCGGACGTAGTGATCTCGTCGAGGCCATCGGAGCCGTGCACCACCCAGATGCTTTCCGAGCCGAGGATCTTCAGCACCTGCGCCATCGGCTCGATCCACTGCTTCGAGAAGGCGCCGATCATCTGCCGCTTGACGCTTGCCGGATTCGACAACGGGCCGAGCAGGTTGAAGATCGTGCGCGTGCCGAGCTCGACGCGCGTCGGCCCGACGTTTTTCATCGCCGGATGATGCGCCGGCGCGAACATGAAACCGATGCCGGCTTCGTGAATGCAGCGGCCGACCTGCTCGGGCGTAAGGTCGATTTTGACGCCGAGCGCCATCAGCACGTCGGCGGCGCCGGATTTCGATGACAGCGCCCGGTTGCCGTGCTTGGCCACCGGCACGCCCGCGCCGGCGACGATCAGTGCGGCGCAAGTCGAAATGTTGAACGAGCCGGACGCATCGCCGCCGGTGCCAACGACGTCCACCGCACCGGGCGGCGCTTTCACGCCATGCATCTTGGTGCGCATCGTGGTGACCGCGCCGGTAATCTCGTCCACCGTCTCGCCGCGCACGCGCATCGCCATCAGGAGGCCGCCCATCTGCGAAGGCGTCGCTTCGCCGGACATCATGCGATCGAAAGCGGCGGCGGATTCCTCGCGCGTCAGGCTCGCACCGGTTGCGACCTTGGCGATGAGCGCCTTGAAATCGTCGGCCACGAAAAGCGCCCCTCAGTTCAATACGCGCTTGCGCGCAGCCGCCGCGCGACCGCGCTGCGTATTCCAGGCGGCGGCGAGATCGAGAAAGTTCTTCAGGATCAGATGGCCGTGCTCGGAGACGATGCTTTCGGGATGGAATTGCACGCCGTGCAGCGGCAGGCTGGCATGCGACAAGCCCATCACCACATCGTCGTCTGTGTCTGCCGTGACGACAAGATCGCGCGGCAGGCTCGCGCGCTCGACCGCGAGCGAGTGATAGCGCGTCGCCTTGAAGGGCCCGTTGATGCCACGAAAGACGCCCGTGTCCTTGTGCCGGATTTCGGAAAGCTTGCCGTGCATCGGCACTGGGGCGCGCACGATTTTGCCACCGAAGGCCTGGCCGATGGCCTGATGGCCGAGACAGACACCCAACACAGGAATTTTCGCCGACGCTTTTGCAATCAGCTCGAGGCAAATGCCCGCTTCGTTCGGCGTGCAGGGGCCCGGCGACAGCACGATCGCCTCCGGGTCGGCGGCCAGCACCTCGTCCGGTGAAATCTTGTCGTTGCGATGGACGACGACGTCCGCCCCCAACCCGCCCAGGTAATGGAAGAGGTTGAAGGTAAAACTGTCGTAGTTATCGATCAAAACGATCATGTTCTGCCGCCTGCTCAAGGTCTTACG
>JAICMO010000030.1 GCA_025929185.1 Pseudolabrys sp. | reverse complement strand
TACGGCTGCTCGGAGATGTTTGTCGAAGGTTTCGTCGACCTTTTCCGCGCCGGAGTGCTGAAGCGCGAAGTGGATGGCGCCGTGCTCGACGCCGGGTTCTTTCTCGGCTCGCGCGCGTTCTACCAAGCCTTACGCGAGATGCCCGCCGATGTGCTCGCCAAATTCCGCATGCGGCCGATCGATTTCGTCAATCAGCTCTACGGCGGCGAGGACGCCAAGCGCCGCGCGCGCGTCGGCGCGCGCTTCATCAACGACGCCATGATGGCCACCGCGCTGGGCGATGTGATTTCGGACGGGCTCGAAGACGGCCGCATCGTCAGCGGCGTCGGCGGACAATACAATTTCGTCGCGCAGGCCTTCGCGCTCGAGGGCGCGCGCTCGGTCATCATGCTGCGAGCATCCCGTATCGTGAAGGGCAAAGCGGAGTCGAATATCCGCTGGCGCTACGGGCACATCACCATTCCGCGGCACTTGCGCGACATTATCGTCACCGAATACGGCATCGCCGATATCCGCGGCAAAAGCGACCGCGACGTGATCGCGGCAATGCTCGGCATCACCGATTCGCGCTTTCAGGAAGAGCTTTTGGGCCAGGCCAAAAAAGCCGGCAAAATCGAGCGCTCGTACGAGGTTCCCAAAGCCGCTCGCAACAACACGCCCGAGGCGATCGCCCGCGCGCTCGGCCCCGCACGCAATGCCGGGTTGCTTCCGGCCTTCCCGTTCGGCACGGACTTCACCGAAACCGAGCAGCGCCTGCTGCCGGCGCTGCAACGCCTCAAGAGCTCGTCGCCAATGCAGCTCGCCGCCTTTGTTTTGCGCGGCGCATTCGCCTTAGGCAAAGACGAATGCCTCGAGCGACTTGGGTTAGCCCAGCCAAAAACAGCGGTCGAACGGCTCTATGCCGCGTTGGTACGCGGCATTCTCGCCGACCCAAACGGCTAAGCGACGCGAACGTGCGTGAGAAACTGCTCGACTTCTTTCCACAGCAGATTCGACTGAGCTCCGAGGTCAACCGCGGCCTGAAGCACCGTTTGCGCCACCCGCCCGGTCTGCACCGCCGAGTTCGAAACTTCATGAATATTCGCCGAAACGGCGCGCGTTCCCTGCGCGACCGCGCTGACGTTGCGCGCGATGCCTTGCGTCACTGAATCCTGCTGGCGCATCGCCGCCGCGACTTCGCTCGCGAGCTCGTCAAGGCGCGTGATCGTCGACGAGATCGCCTTCATCGTTTGAACCGAGCGGAACGTCGTGCCTTCGATCATTTCGATCTGGCGCGTGATTTCGCCGGTCGCTTTTTCCGTGCGCGTCGCGAGCCCCTTCACCTCTTGCGCGACGATGGCAAAGCCGCGGCCTGCCTCTCCGGCCCGCGCGGCTTCGATGGTAGCGTTGAGCGCGAGCAAATTGGTCTGCGTCGCGATCGTGCGGATTAGCTTGATAATGTCGCGGATCTGCCCGACGGACGCCGATAGCTGCTCCACCGCCGTGGTGACGGCCTGCGCCTCGCCGGCAGCTTGCCGCGCGACATTCGCCGACTCCGAAACGCGTCCGGAAATATGCTCGATCGATTGCGCTATTTCTTCGGCCGCGGTCGCGACGTTTTCGACATTGGTGGTCGCCTCTTCGGAGGCGGCCGCCGCACCGACCGCTTGCTCCTGATTATGGGCGGCGCTTTCGGCCATGGCTCGCGCCGAAACGTCCATCGCCTTCGATGCGCCGTTGAGCGTTTCGATGACGTGCGTCACGGCCCGCTCGAACTTTTGCGTCAGCGCTTCGATCGACGAGCGGCGAACGTCCGACATTCTTGCCTGCTCGATTTCGACTTGCCGGGCGGCGGCGGCGTCCGCCGACGCCTTCCGGAAGACCAGCAACGCGCGGACCATGTCCGCGATCTCATCCCGCCGATGATCTTCGATTTGAACGCTGAGATCGCCGTCCGCGATGCGACGCAACCCGTTACTGAGCACGCTCAACCGTCTGCTCAGGTTGCGCCCGACATAGGCCCAGGCAATCAGGGAGGCGCCGAGGATAGCCGTAAGAGACAGAACAATAAGAAGAATTTCACCTGCACGAAGCTGGCGCGTTGCGTCGAGAGCACTGGCTTGCGCAATACGCGCCTGTCCGGTGACGAGATCGTCGACGACCGCCTTGAGCTTCCTGGCTTCCGTTTGCGCTGCGGCGAACGCGACCTGCGCGTCGTGCTGCTTCTCAAGCTCGCCATGGCGCAGGGCAACAATGCCGTCGGCGGCGCCAATTGCCGCGATTTTTTGATAAAGCGCAGTCAAATGCTCCCGTTGCGCCGGATCGCCGGCTGCGGCCAGCCCCGCTTCGATCTTCCTTTTTGCCGCATTGATCAGGTCGCGCAAAGGTTCCAGACGATTGCCATCGTTGACAAGGGAAGCCTCGGTCAAGAGACCTGCGAGAAGATTCGTTTCCGATTCCATCTGCAAAAAGCGATGCAGCGACTCGATCCGCGAATTCAGCGTCGGATCGTCCTTGCTCATCGTCATGACGTCGAAATACGCGTCGTCGATCGCCGGTGCAAGGCCGTCGAGCATCAGCTCGTGCGCCGGGCGGATGGCCCCGGCGAGCACGCGCCGCCTCTCCGACATGTGGATTTCCGCGATAACCGCCTCGTCGAGCGCGGCGAGCCGTTTGACCATCGCCATTCGCACGGCATCGATTTCGTCGGCTTTGGCCACCCCCAAGGTGCGCAACCGTTCAATCCGATCTTTGAGGCTTTTTGCCTGCCGCTCGATGCCGGCGATAATGCTCGCCCGAGCCTTGTCGCTCGGCGCAGCCATCAGGCGCGGGGCAGACGAGATCAGGCTGCTTGCTTCTTCCGCGGCGCGTAGCGACGCGGTGGTGGCGGGGAAATTGCGCGACAATATTCTGTTTGTGGTCGTCCGGATCGCGGTGAACTCGTAAAGCGCGATGAGGGAGCCGATGATCGTCAGCGCCGCAACGAAGCCGAAAGCCAGGTAAAGCCGCGCGCGAATGGTCGGAAACCATCCCGTTCGTTTTTTTAAGACGCGGCCGATCGGTTCTAAGATCGCAGATACCGCGCCGCCTGGCGAAATCTGAGGCATTTTCACCCGGTGATCTTGAACAGCTTCTGCGCGGGCTTAAACGAGCCGTCAGGCTGAAGAATCGCAAAGTAGACGCTGTTCGACCCCTGGTTTTGGCCGCGACCGAAAGTGAATGTCACGCCGCCCAGATCGATAGGCGATTGCGCGATCGCATCCAGAAGCTTCTCGCGCGCCGGCTCGCCGGAAATCCGCTTGAGACCTTCGATAACCACGCGGCCTGCCAAGTAGCCTTCCAATGAAACAAAATTCGGATTCGCTCCCGCATTCATCGACCTTATCGCCCGCTGGTAGGCCGCAATGACGGGAATCGAGGTATCCCACGGAAACGGAACCACCTGGCTCACAATCACGCCGCCGCCTTCGTGTCCGAGTTCTTGCGCAAGCGAAACCGATCCGACAAACGAGATCGCGACAAAAACTGCATCCGCATGCATGCGACGCGCGAGCTTGATGAAGACCGAGATCGGCTTGTATGGGCCGACCGTAACGATTGCTTCCGGCCTGCCTTTCTCGATCTCGAGAAAGGCCGTTTTTACCGCGGTTGTGTTGCGCTTGAACGAGCCCGACGAGACGAGCGACATATGGCGCTTGGCCATCGCCCGTTTCACGCCCTCGAGGCCCGCGAGGCCGAAGGCATCGTCTTGATAGAGAATGGCGATTCTGGTGATGCCGAGGTCCTTGGTCAAATGCTCGATCCAGGCCTCGGTCTCCTGGAAGTACGAACTCCGGATGTTGACCACATAGCGGTTATACGGATTGCGCAGAAATTCGGCGCCCGTGAACGGGCCGATGAACGGCACCTTGGCGGCCGTGGCGATCGGCACGCTGGCTTTTGAGGTTGGCGTTCCCACCGCGCCGACGAGCGCAAACACCTTGTCGTCCGCAATAATCTTTTTTGTGGCCTCGATGCTTTTCTCGGGCTCGTAGCCATCGTCGACCGATTTCAGTTCGAGCTTGCGCCCGCCAATGCCGCCCGCACGATTGACTTCTTCAAAAGCGGCCAGGATGCCCTCGCGCATGCCCTGGCCCAGATCCTTCGCGGGGCC
Source organism: Pseudolabrys sp. (assembly GCA_025929185.1). Taxonomy (GTDB): domain Bacteria; phylum Pseudomonadota; class Alphaproteobacteria; order Rhizobiales; family Xanthobacteraceae; genus Pseudolabrys. The sequence continues at coordinate 23,262 of JAICMO010000030.1, read as the reverse complement.
GCTCAGCGCCGCAACTTGACCGAAAAGGATCCCCGTTGAGGACACGCCGTCCTCGGCAACTGCCACTCCGTTAAGCAGGCAAATGAAAGCAGCCGACAGAAGGCAAAGCCGACTGCAACGCCTTTGCATGATGGTATCCTTTGGCGCCGAGAAAAGGCGCGCGCAGTCGCATAGTTCTTGAAGCGAGATAGTGCGATAGCATGGTTAACGAGTTGCTAAAAATGCCCGCTCGCGCTCTCGCAAGCCATATGAATTCGCATAAAAACCCACGGCGCATTGGCAATGCCGTCGCGAGCAAAGGCGACGCGCTGCCTCATGTGACCTCAGACATTGAATCCGCCTGGCGCAGTCGCGCAATTCGCGCGCCGCCGCCGCGTCCTCGTCGGCTTCCCGCAAGGCCTCGCGCGCGGAAATCTTGCGCGGATTGCCGTTTTCGTCGGTGATAGTGATCTCGAGGTCGCCGGCGGCGGCGTCGAGAGCGCGCGCGGCGTCGGCGTCTAAGGTTGCGCCGCCTTGGCCTTGAGCGCCGCGATCTCCGCCTTCGCCTCTTGTTCCTGTGCGCGCGCCGATGACGCCAGCGTCTTGTCCCCGTATTTCATCGCCACCAGTTGGGCCGCCCTTGCCAGCGCGAGCTTCGCTACCGGCGAAAAGGTCCGTTGCGCTTCGTCCGCCATCGTCACGGCTCCTCTCGACTGCAAGCTTCTGCAGATCCTCTCTGGCTATGTCGGGCAGCCCCAGAGCCAGGATCGCAGAAGACAAATTAGAGCTGACGCTCACACCCGCCCTGATAGGAGAAAATTTCGCGTCGTCGATTGCCGCACCAATTCCCTTCGAGCGTACCGCGCCGAACACAATCCTCATCGATAGTGCTTTTACCGAGGTCGCGAGTACTCAGAAAATTGTGGCGTGCCGCGAACTAACGGCGCAGCCCTAAGACGATCACGCTAGCAAAGTCGATGTCACCTTTTCGGTTGGCGTCGATTGCTTTTTCAACTTCACCGTCGATCGGAGGGTGTTTCAGGAACGCTTCGATGCGCGGCCGCGTGACGGCGATGCGCGTCGCGCGGCACGCCTCGGCCGCGGCCGCCGCCACCGTGCGCGCATCCGAGCGCCGATCGTCGAGACGATCGATCGCATGACGCAGGCAATCGCGCCATGACTGCATGTCATCGGCCAACGCCAGCGGAGATCCCGTGAGGAATGGAATCAGAGCGAAAAGTCGCAAACGGTGTCGCACAAAAAGTTGCACGTTCTTGCCCCGTTCCGCCGACTTTGCGCCTAAGCTCCTGAAATGATTGGTGGGCGCACAAGGACTCGAACCTTGGACCCGCTGATTAAGAGTCAGCTGCTCTACCAACTGAGCTATGCGCCCGGATTGCCGATGCGGAGCGCGTGCTCCGATCGGCGCGCGTCGTTTAGCAAAGCGACCCCCGCCCTGTCCAGCCGCGCCCGCCCTCACAAGCGCATGCAAATACAAAGAAAAGCCGCCGGGGTCGCCCCGGCGGCTTGAGGCGGCGGCGCGTGTCAGGGAGAGCCACGTTTGCCGCCGTCCACTTCCCGTTATTGCGGTTGCGGACCCCTCTCCGGACCGCCGCGACGATGCTGCCGCCAGTCGTCGCGGCCGCCGTGGCGCCATTGCGCAAAGCGATGGTGGCCAAGCCTCGCGAGGATCATGAAACGGTGTTTCTGGCCTTCGTCGAGCGTTTGATACAAAGGCGCGGCAGCGTCGGCGACTTTCTTCAACGCAGCGCCGCGTTCGCTCATTACGGTCGCACGGCGGGCGAGACGCTCGATCGGATCTTTCGGCTTGTCGGCGCTGGCGCGCGCGGCAAAGCGCTCCGAGCGCTGCTTGGCAAGGTCGCGCAGCGCGCTTTCGACGGCCGGCCAATTCTTTTCCTGGTCCGGCTTGAGCTGCAATCCCGCGTGGAGCGCGGCGATACGCGCATCACCGAACGCCGCGATGTCGGCAGCGCTCGGCCGCCAACGATCTGCGCGGTCGTGCCGCGGCCCCGGCTGTGCCGCGTACGCCAGCGTCGCACCGGCGATTGCTAAGGCAGTTGTCCCGGCAAGTACTGATTTCAACATGGCCACCTCCAATGGCATTCTGATGATTGGAATAGTGGCGCGCTCGGCGGCGCAGACAAGTTAAAGTTTTGTCAGAGATTAAATGCGCGCAATGTTGATGTACCGCCGTTCATTATCTCTGCCGCCCGGCGGGGGAACTTAAGCAAGCAGCGATAAAGGCTATCTTTTAAAGACCAAGATAGGCCTGCCGTACCTCGGGCTTTGCGGCAACTTCGCTTGAGGGCCCCTCGGTGAACGAGTGTCCTTCCGCGATGACATAAGTGTAGTCGCTGAGCGCCAGCGCGAGATGCACGTTCTGCTCGACGAGCAGAATTGTCGTTCCCTCTTCCTTCAGCGACTTCAGCGTTACGACCAATTGCTGCACGACAACCGGCGCAAGGCCGAGCGAGAGTTCGTCGATAATGAGAATCCTTGGATCGGACATCAGTCCGCGCGCGATCGCGAGCATCTGCTGCTCACCGCCGGAAAACGTCCCCGCCCGCTGCCGCCGGCGTTCCTTGAGCCGCGGGAACAGGGCGTAAACTTTCTCGAGATGGTCGTCGTAGCGCTTGCGCGCGCGCGCCGCATAGGCGCCCATCTCGAGATTTTCTTCGACGGTCATATCGGGGTAGAGCTGGCGCCCTTCCGGCACCAGCACGAGGCCGCGCGCAGCCTTCGCATGGGTGGAAAGCCGCGTCACGTCCTCGCCGCCGAACGTCACGCGCCCGCCCATCGGACGAATCGCGCCGGTAATCGCGCGCAAGGTGGTCGTTTTGCCCGCGCCGTTGGCGCCAACCAGCGTCGTCATCGTGCCGGCTTTCACCTTGAGCGAAATGCCCCAAAGGATTTGCACGTCGTCGTAACCGGCTTCGAGCTCCTCGACGTCGAGAAGCAAAGCGCCGTTCGCGCCTTCGGTCACGGCGCGCCCTCCTCGGCAGTCGCCAGCAACTTGGAATCGCCGAGATAGGCTGTGATCACTTCCGGGTTCTCCGCGATCTCGCGCGGCGTCCCCTCTGCCAGCCGCTTGCCGAGGTTGATGACCACGATGCGGTCGGACAGGCTCATGATCGCGCGCATGACGTGCTCGATCATCAGGATTGTGATGCCGCCTTTTCGAATGCCGCGGATCGTCTCGATCATGTGCTCGATTTCGGTCGGGTTGAGGCCGGCGAGCACCTCGTCGAGCAGCAGAAGTTTGGGGTGAGCCGACAGCGCGCGCGCCATCTCCAGCCGCTTCTTGCCGGCGGTGGTCAGCGAGCCGGCAAGGGCGTTGATGCGGTCACCGAGGCCGACCGATTGCGCGACCTCGCGCGCGGCCTCGCGCGCATCGGCGAGGTTCATGTTCTCGCGTCCGAAACACGCGCCCACCATGCAGTTTTCCAGCACGCTGAGGCCCAGGAGCGGCTGCATGATTTGATGCGCGCGCGCAATCCCGTGGCGCGCAACGGTGTAAGGCGGCAGGCCGGTGATGTCCTTGCCGTCGAAGATGATCTGCCCGGTGTCCGGCGCGATCACGCCGTTGAGCAAATTAAAGACGGTGGATTTGCCGGCGCCGTTCGGTCCGATCAATCCGAGAATTTCGCCCTGGTTGACCGTGAACGTGAGTTCGGAGACGGCCTGCACGCCGCCGAAACGCCGGCTCAGGTTGATCGCTTGCAGCAGCGCGGTCATTGCAGCCATTTCCTGAGCCACGGCAGCCGCGCGCGCAGCCAGCCCAACAGCCCGCCCGGGACGAACAGCACGATGATCAGCAGCAGCGCGCCGGCGAGCACGAGCTGAAGGTGCGAGAATGTCTCGGAGAACAACAGGAAGCCGCGCAATTCTTCATACAGAAACGCACCGATCACCGGACCCGTAATCGTTCCGGCGCCGCCGAGCATGATCATGACGATCGCTTCGATCGATGTGGTCAGGTCGAAGGCGCCGTTCGGCTCGATGATGCCGCTTTTGAAAAAGTAGAGACCGCCGGCGACCGCCGGCAAAAAGCCGGAGATGGCGTAGATGATTGCCTTGTAGCGCGGCGTCGGCACGCCGAGGACCGCGGCCGCGTCCTCGTTCTGGCCGATCGCCAGAATGCCGAGGCCGAACTTCGAGGTCTTGATCGCGTAGCTCAACAGCAGCGACAGCCCCATCACCAGCACGAGCAGATAATAGCAAAACCACAGGCCGCTCATCGGCCCGCCGAGCGGCTCGTAGGCATCCATCGAGAGATAGATGCCTGTCGCGCCGCCCCAGGGCTCGAAATTAGTGACGAAAGCGTGGATCGCCTCGTTCACGCCGATGGTGGCGAGGGCGAAGAACGCGCCGCGCAAGCCGAGAATTCCGCGGCCGAACAGATAAGCCAGCGCGCTGACGCACACGCCGCCGGCCAAGACCGAAAGCACCAGATTTACGTGCCAACTCGTCGCCAGATAAACGCCGATATAGCCGCCGAGCCCGAAGAACACGATGTTGCCGAAGTTCACGTATTCGGCATAGCCGATCATCAGATTGAGATTGCTTGCAAGCGTCACGTAAACGGCCGCGAGCAGCAGGCTCTCGCGCAGGCTGACGTCATCCATGACGACCGGCGCCAAGCCGACGACCGCCGTGAAGATCACGATCAGCCACGGGAAAGGCTCCCGCACGTGCCGATAGATTTCGTCCGCAAAGCTGCGCTGTGGCTTGAACGTGCCGGCCTTTGCAACGTCCTGAGAGATTGAGCTCGGCACGGCCGATCACGCTTTCGTAAACGCGAAGATGCCGCGCGGGAACGCGATCAGCGTCAGCACGAAAAGGCCGAATTCGATGATGGGCGTCCAGCTGACCGGGGTGAACGGGGTGGCAAGCCCCTCCACCATGCCGAGGGCGATGCCGCCAAGCAGCGCGCCGGCCGGGTTGCCGAGGCCGCCGAGCACCGTGACGACGAAACTCTTGAGTTGGTAAGCGCCGCCGGACAACACCGTGAACGGAAACAAAGTCGCAATCAGCGCGCCGGAAACGCAGGCAAGCGCAACGCCGAGCCCGAATGCCATGGCAAGCACCTGCCGCGTCGGGATGCCGTTGAGCTCGGCGGCGTCGCGGTTGCTGGCGACCGCGCGAATCGCTTTACCCGGCCGTGTGTAGTGCAGGAACAAATAAAGTATTCCCGCGATAGCGCCGGCGATAATCGCCGCCATGATGTGGGTGCCGGTGAACGTGTAATTTTGGACGGTAATGCCCGGCAGCGAAACAGGCACGTTGTAAGGACTTGTGGTCCACGCGGCGGTGGCGAGTCCGATAATGATCATGTTGAGCGAGAACGTCGCCAGCAGGCTCATCAGAATGGGGCGGCCGATGACGCGATTGACCGACATCCAGTAAATGATGATGCCGGCCACGAACCCGACGACGACCACGACAGGGATTCCGACATAGGCGCTCACGCCGGTCGCGCCGGTCAGAAAGTACACGACGAACATGCCCAGTACGATGATCGCGCCGTGCGACAGGTTGATAACGTTCATGACGCCCCAGATGAGCGTCAGACCCATGGCGGCGAGGCCGTAAACGGCTCCGACAAGCACACCGTCAACGACGGATGCAAGAATTCCGATCATCGCTGTTGCCAGAAAACGGGGAGGCGGGCCGCATTTATGACCCGCCTTCGCATCGATCAATACATAATATTCGCAGTCTTGGCGTTATCCGGCCAAATCACTTCCTTGACCAGCTTGCCGTCCTTCATTTGCCATTGCGCCAGCACCATCGTGTGGCCGATCTGGAGACCATGGCTCTTGGGGTCGGTCGAGAACTTGCACTTCCCGAAGAACGTCGTCACGTCGGTCTTGTTCAGTTCCGCCGCCACCTTCTTGGGATCGATCGAACCCGCTTTCTCGATCGCATGCTGCAGGATCATCGCGCCGGAATAGCCGCCGGCCGCGTGATATCCGGGCGCGATCTTGTACTTGGCGGTGAACTCCTTGGCGAATTCGGCAGGTGTCGGGCCGAAGTCGGGCTTGTAGGTCACCTGCGGCTCCCACTGGGAGGGCACTGAGATGCCCACCGCGGAGTCGCCCAGCTTGGAGAAATTCGGGCTGTCGGGCGCGACCAGCAGGGTCACCCATTTCAGCTTGGCCTTTTGATCGTGCAGTTGACGCGCAAGCGTCGAGCCGTCGGCATAGTGGCCGCCGCCGAGCAGCGCATCGGCGCCCGACGAAATTACTTTATTGATGATCGGGCCGAAGTCCGTCGTCGAACTGCTGTAGGACTCCTCGAGCGCGACCGTGAAGCCGTCCTTTTTCGCGAGTTCACGCGTCGCCTGGGCGACGGCTTTGGAGAAGGGGTCGTCTTCATAGACGAACGCGATCTTGGCCTTGGGATTTTTGTGCTTGAGAACGTCGAGCGCGCCCGCGAGATATTGGCTGGCGCCGGTGTAAGTCTGGAACAGGTACTTGTTGCCGAGCTTATAGGTCTTCTCCTCCGCGCCGCCGATGCTCATCATCACCTTGCCGTACTGCTCGGAAATGATCGCCGCGGTCGCCACCAGGCCCGACGAATAGGGGCTGAACAGGAACTGCGCTTTGTCCTGCGTGATCAGGCGCGTGTAGAGCTGCTGGACGCGGGTGCCCTGCGACTCGTCGTCGTAACTGACAAACTTGACCTTGTAGCTCTTGCCGCCCGCCTTGATGCCACCCTTTGCATTAACGTCGTCCCGCCACAGCTCAAATCCACGCAACTGCGAGGTTGAATCGTTGTTGAGCTTGCCGGTTTGCGAGGCGGTAAACCCGATCGTGACCGTGTCTTCCGCGAGCGCCGGGCCGGCGGCGAGAAATGCCGCTGCCGCCAGCAAATAAAACCCTTTTCTCATTTTTTTCTCCCTAGACTGCCCCCACCGAACCTCTCGTCGGGCAGAGTTGCAATGGGAGAAAGAAGTGTCAATGGGCCAAAGGTTTTGGGCCCCTGCGGCTAAAAAGACGGCGATGTCGAGCGGCGCCGGAGCTTCAAACCGGATAGCTGGCGTCGCTTGCTTGGCCTCAGTAGAGCGCAGCCAGGACCGGACCAAGACCCATTTCTTGGGCGAGAGCGCGCGCGTTGCGCCGCTGATCGTCGCGAAGCGCGACGACCAGCGGGCGCGCGGCGGTTGCCAGCCGCTGTATTGCTTCCCCATCGAGAATAATTGAAATGAATCGGTGGCTGACGCGATGGACCAAGCCGGCCGAGTGGGTCTGCTCCTGCCGGCGAGCGATATCGAGCAAGGTAGCTTCGACAGCCGGCCAATAGGCCGATTGCGCTGGCGTGAGGTTCAGAGTGGTCTTGATGCGCGAAATGTCGATCTCGGCGAGCGCGGTCCCCTGCCCCAACGAATACCCGGCTGCATATGCGCTTCCGGTGGCAGGCACGAAAATAGCAAGCGCCGCAACAACAGCAGCAGCAGCAACGGACAGTTTCATTCGGAAAGTTCCCACGGCCAATTCACTCTGGCGCGGGTTAAAGGCCGAATCCGCCGCGACAAAGAATAAAATGCGGGCGAATTGTGATTTTTATTTTTGAACGGAACTAAATGCGCTCGGCGTTACCGTGCCTCCTGCTGCGGGAAGCACGATAAGCCTTTTTACAGACTTTAGCCCGCGTCGGTCGAGTGAATTCGCCGCTCAATAGCAGGCATCTTGTTACGCCGGCTGGTGAGCTTATTGAGCGCACCCAAATAGGCTTTCGCCGAAGCAACCAGCGTATCCGGGTCGGCGCCGCGCGCCGTCACCGAGCGGCCGTTCTCCGACAGGCGAACGGACACTTCCGCTTGGGCATCCGTTCCCTCGGTGACCGCGTGCACCTGGTACAGCTCGAGCTTGGCCTCGTGCGGGACCAGCGCATGGATCGCTTTGAAGGTCGCGTCCACCGGGCCGTTGCCAAAGGCCTGGGTTGTGGCGTGTTTGCCTTCGATGTCGAGCGTCAACGTCGCCGACTGCGGGCCTTGCGTACCCGCGATCACCGTCAGCGACAGCACTTTGCTCCGGTCGTGGGCGGTGGCGATTTCCTCGTCGACCAGCGCTTCGATGTCCTCGTCATAAATTTGTTTCTTGCGGTCGGCGAGTGCCTTGAAGCGCACGAAAGCATCTTCGAGCTGATTGCCGGCCAGCTGATAGCCGAGCTCTTCCAGCTTGTGCACGAAGGCGTGCCGGCCGGAATGCTTGCCCATCACCAGCGAGGTCTGCTTCACGCCGACGGATTCCGGCGTCATGATTTCGTAAGTTTGTGCGTTCTTGAGCATGCCATCCTGATGGATGCCGCTCTCATGCGCGAACGCGTTCCGGCCGACGATCGCCTTATTGTATTGAACTGGAAACGATGTTGCGGCCGAAACGAGCTTCGATGCCCGCGTGAGCATTGTTGCGTCGATGCCGGTGACGAACGGGAATTTATCGTTCCTCGTTCGGATGGCCATCACGATTTCTTCCAGCGCCGCATTTCCTGCCCGCTCGCCGATTCCATTGACCGTGCATTCGATCTGCCGCGCTCCAGCCATCACGCCGGAGAGCGAATTGGCGACCGCCATGCCGAGATCGTTATGGCAATGCGTGGAAAAACGCGCCCTGTCGGAATTGGGCACGCGCTCGCGCACCATCTTGAACAGGTTGAAATATTCCTCGGGAGTCGAATAGCCGACCGTGTCGGGAATGTTGATCGTGGTCGCGCCCGCATTGATCGCAGCTTCCACGCAGCGGCAGAGAAAATCGAACTCCGTGCGCGTTCCGTCCTCGCTCGACCATTCGACGTCATCCGTGTGGTTGCGCGCGCGCGTCACCTGCGCGATCACCATTTCGTAGACTTCGTGCGGCTCCTTCTGGAGCTTGTATTTCATGTGCACCGGCGAGGTGGACAGGAACGTATGGATGCGGTGCCGTTTCGCCGGCTTGATCGCTTCGGCGCAGCGGTCAATGTCCTTGAATGCGGCGCGTGACAGGCCGCAGATAACCGCATTCTTCGAACGCTTGGCGATCTCTTGCACGGCGGCGAAGTCGCCTTCGGACGCAATCGGAAAGCCGGCCTCGATGATGTCGACGCCCATGTCGTCGAGCAGCTCGGCGACTTCGAGCTTCTCTTCGTGCGTCATGGTTGCGCCGGGGCACTGCTCGCCGTCGCGCAAAGTGGTGTCGAAGATGACGACGCGGTCCTTCTCGGACTGACGTTGCGTGGCCATTGGGTCTTAATCCTTCTCGTCAAACGCGCCGCTCGGGCGCTCTTCAAGGGGTTGCTCTTCCGTATCCCCCGAGTGCCCAGGCGCGAATGCCCAGCCGGCCCTCAGGGGCGGATAAGGAGAAGGAGCGTGCCCGGAATGAGGGTGGCAGCGGGCGCAGCCGTTTCGGCCGCCCGTCCGATCGCGCGAATGTTCCGGCGCGTGGACATTTGCCTTCAAATCCCTCGTATTCGGCGTTCAGCGTCGCGGAAGATGATTAAACCCGCGTTAACCGTGGCCGTTGGCTCATTTCTAGCTGATTGGTGCACTGCGAAGCAAGGCCCGCTATCCGGACCACCGGTGTTTCAGGAAAGCGGCGACGAACTCTGGCATGGCTGGGGTGAGATCGTTGGCATCTTTCGCCATGAGCGTACCGGCGAGTTCCGCGGCGGGATGCCGTGCGAGGAACGTACCGATGCGTTCCTGCAAAGACGCGGCTTTATCGCGTGCACGCAGCAACTTGATGTGGGCGATAAACGGTCCGGCGATGACAGTCGTCCACCCCGGCTCCGCTTCGAACTCGGCTGCGTCCAGGCCGGTTTCTTCTTTCAACTCCCGTCGAATGCTGAATTCGAGATCGACACGGTTGTGCACGACATCGTCGGTGTCGGGCGTGCCGCAAGGGAAGTACACGCGGCCCGCGTTCGCGGTCTGGTCGCCCATAACGCCAAGAACGAAAGCATCGTCGGCCGACAAAAGAGCAGCGGCACCGAAGCAGTCGTATATCGGCGCGCCGGGGCATCCGAGCTGATGCCAGACACGAAAGCTCGCGTAGTCGGTATCGAGAAAAGCGCCGCGAAAAACATCGCCTGCATGTTCATACTCGTGCAGCATCAGCACGCGGCCGTTCCACAGCGCAGGGTTGGCGCGTCGCATCTGCGCGAAGCGGGCCGCGATCTCATTTCTTCGCGTTTCGGCGAAATCCCACAGCTTCGGCGCGAATGTAAGGTTCAGCCGATCGACATGAAAAACGGCAGCGCTATGCATGTTCAAGAACTGATCAGGCCTGTCGTAGGTCATGCTTCGATTTTACCTTGGGCGACGAGGATAGCGCCGCCGCCGATCGAAGCTTTCGTGAGAGCGCCGGCGGCGAGCGTCAGCCCGAGTTCGATCAGGCTCGGCCGCCCCATTTCGTAGCCTTGTTCGACGGTGAATGAGTGGTCGCCGTCTGGAAGGTTCGAAAATCGCGCAATCACGCCGGCGAGCGCTGCCGCGGCCGATCCCGTCGCGGGATCCTCCGCGATACCGAGCGCGGGCGCAAACATGCGGGAATAGAAATTTCGTCCCGCCTCGGTTGTTTCATTCGTGAATACGTAAACGGCCTGCGGCTCGACGAACGTGCTTTCAAACGGCGCCATCTCCGGCTTGCCTCGGCGGACCGCGTCGAGGTTCTTCAGCGGCACGAACGCGAAAGGAACGCCTGCGGACCAGCACGCCGGCGCAAAATTGCCGAAACCAATATCCTGCTTTGACAGACCGAGCGCGGGAGCAATTGCCTCGACAAGGGGCGGCACCCCGCTCTCGTTCGGCAGCGAAGGGACGTCGAAGGTCGCGCTTCCATGCGATTCGCCGGGCGCAACGTGGCAAGCTATCGGTCCAATACCCTCCTCGAGAATCAGATCGCGTGCAGTGCCGCCACCGTCTAGCAAGGCAAGCAGCACGGCCGTTCCAACCGTCGGATGTCCGGCAAACGGCAGCTCCCGCTTCGGCGTGAAGATACGCAGGCGCGCGCGGTGCAAGCCATTCTGCGGCGGCAAGACGAACACCGTTTCCGCCAAGTTGAACTCGCGCGCGATCGCCTGCATCGCCTCCGTGTCGAGGCCCTCGCTTTGCAAAACAACGGCGAGCGGATTGCCGGCCATGCGGCGGTTCGTGAAAACATCAAGCGTCGCAAAGCGGCGTTTCATAAAAGACTCGCCTGACGATGGTTTCGTGTGATCGAAGGCAGTGTGACAAAATCACCGATCCACACAAGCGCGGAAGCAATGAATTCAATTGATGCGTATAGCAAAAGCCTTATGCGCCGAGGCGCTTGGCCTCGAATAGACGGCTCGGGCTGACGAAGTCATCTTGCGCGGCCACGAGTTGCATCTCCGCCGTTCCCGCCTCGATCGTTTTGGCCAGCACGCAAAACACGGCGGACGCGGCGAGCGACAGCGCCTCATCGATTCGTCCATTGCGCAAATAGCGCGCAAAGAACAAGGCGGCTGTTAGATCGCCGGCACCGTTCGCCACCGTTTCAAGCCGTGGTGTACGCACGAGATATTGGCCGGTCGGGTCGGACGCCACCAGATCGATGCAATCATCCGGCGTCTGATCGGTATGCAGCGAGGTGACCAGGATGGCGCGCGGCCCGCGGTCGTGCAGGACCTCGATCGCGCTGAACGCTTGCGCGAGCGTTCTGGATTCGCCGCCGGCAAGGTAGTCGAGCTCGAATTGGTTGGGCGTGATGAGATCGGAAACCGGCAGCAATTTGGACTTGATGAATTCGGCAATGCCGGACGCAACGAACATTCCCCGGCCCGCATCGCCGATCACCGGATCGCAGCAATAGCGCGCAGCCGGATTGGCGCGCCTGACCGTGGCGACCGCATCGAAAATGGCGGCGCCGATTTCGGCCGAGCCGATATAGCCGGAAAGCATGCCGTCGCACTCGCCCAGCACGCCGCGCTTTTCGATGCCGGCGACCAGATCGCGGATCATGTCGGGCTCGAACACCACGCCTTTCCACTCGCCATGGCCGGTGTGATTGGAAAACTGCACCGTGTTAATCGGCCAAGCCTCGACCCCGATCCGCTGCAACGGAAATACGGCGGCCGAATTGCCGACATGGCCGAAAACGACATGAGACTGGATCGAGAGGATATTCATGGGCTCATAATAACGACACGGCGGGGAAAGTCCCCGCCGTGTTACCACATTTGCGATGAAGCTCTTCGCCTTACTTCTTGCTCGCCGCCTCGACGAACTTGTTCGTATAGGTCTTCGACACGTCAACGTTCGCTTTTGCAATTTCCGGCGACGACTGGGCGAACACCGCGAGCACCGCCTTGGCGCCCTTCGGGTCCATCAGGCCGTTCTCCGAATACATCGGCATGGTATTCTTGAGCGCGGCGAGATAGAGGGACGGGTCCTTGCCGACCATTTCCTTCGGCATCTTGGCCACGATCTCTTCCGCCGTATGCGAATGAATCCATTTCAGGGTCGCGAGTATCGCGTTGGTCAGCGCCTGCGTCTCTTTCGGATGCGAGGCGATCCAGTCGGCCTTCGTATAGAGGGCGCCGCCCGGATATTCGCCGCCGAACACCGCGAGCGTATCCTTCTGGCTGCGCGTATCGCTTAGGATTTTCAGGTCCTTGTACTTGCCGGCGAGGATCGTCACCGCCGGGTCGAGCATGATCGCCGCGTCGATCGTCCCCTGCTCCATCGACGCGACCGCCGAGCCGCCAAGTCCGACGCCGATCACAGCGACCGATTTCGGATCGACGCCGTTTTTGCTCAGGATGTACTTGAGGAAGAAGTCGGTCGAGGAACCCGGCGCGCTGACGCCGACCTTCTTGCCGGCAAGGTCTTTCACCGATTTGACCGTGTCGTTGTGCTTGGGCGAAACGACGAGCGCGAAGCCGGGGAAACGATCATAGATCACGAACGATTGCAGGTTCTGCTTCTTGGGCGCGAGCTCCACGCAATGGTCGAAATAGCCGGACACCACGTCGGCGCTGCCGCCGATAACGGCTTTGAGCGCCTCCGACCCGCCTTTCAGCAGCACCATATCGACCTTGACCCCGGCCTTGTCGTATTCGCCGAGTTGCTTGGCGAGCACGGTAGGAAGATAGCACAGGCAGCCGGCGCCGCCGATCGCGAGCGTGACCTTGGATTGCGCGAGCGCCACGCCGGACATCAGCGCCAACGCGGCAGCCGACGCCAGCACCCGTCGAGCGAGCATCCTCATTTTCATTCCTCCCCTGTTTTCATTTGCAAAAATGATAGCGGAGCGCGCGCGTCCTGAGAAGCCGCCCGCCCTATGGCCTTTAAGGCCTTGCGTCCGCCGCGAGCGGACGCCAGATCAGCAGGCGCTTCTCCACAACCGTGACCACCGCATCGATTACGATCACAAACGCCGCCAAAACGAACATCCCGGCGAACACGCCGGCCACGTCGAACACGCCTTCCGCCTGCTGGATGAGATAGCCGAGTCCGGCCGCCGAGCCGAGATATTCGCCTACTACCGCGCCGATGACGGCGAAGCCGACCGAGGTGTGCAGCGAGGAAAACATCCACGACAGCGCCGACGGCCAATAGACGTGGCGCATCAATTGGCGCTCGTTCATGCCGAGCATGCGTGCGTTCGCCAGCACCGTGGGGCTTACTTCCTTGACGCCCTGATAGACATTGAAGAACACGATGAAGAAGACGAGCGTCACGCCGAGCGCGACCTTCGACCAGATGCCGAGCCCGAGCCACAGGGTGAAGATCGGCGCCAGCACCACGCGGGGCAGCGAATTGGCCATCTTCACGTAAGGATCGAACACAGCGGCGACGCGCGGCTGGCGGGCGAACCAAAAGCCGACCAGCACGCCGCCTAGCGAGCCGATGGCGAACGACAGCATCGATTCCCACAGCGTGATCCAGAGATGTTTCCAGATCACGCCGGAAATGAACCAGTCGGCGATCTGCGCCGCCACATCGACCGGATTGGAAAAGAAAAAGGGCGGCAGCAGCACGTGACCGAACACGGGATAGGTCGAGAACACGTACCAGATCGCGACCGACACGATCGCGACAAGAGCTTGCAGCGCGAGCAGGTTCAGGCGAGGCATTTCGACAACCTCTTTTCCCCTCTCCCCTTGCGGGAAAGGGTGCCCGAGTGAAGGCGAAGCCGAACGAGGGCGGGTGAGGGGGCAGCGTGTAGAGGAAACGCAGATCCCTCACCCGGCCCGCGCCTCGCTAACGCTCCGGCGCGAGCCACCCTCTCCCGCAAGGGGAGAGGGTCAAACGTGATTGTTGCAGCGGCCCGGACCATCACCCCTCTCCCGACTGCGCGTAGCCTTTGACGACTTCCGCCTTGAGCATCTGCCAGATTTCCCGATGCAAATCGTGAAAGGCCGGATCGAGCTTCACCTCCGCGATATCGCGCGGTCGAGCGAGCGGCACCCTCCAGTCACCGATGATGCGAGCCGCCGGCCCCGCCGACATGATCACGACGCGATCGGAGAGCGCGATCGCCTCTTCCAGATCGTGGGTTACGAACAGCACGGCCTTGCGGTCTGCGCTCCATAGATCGAGCAACAGGCTGCCCATGATCTGCCGTGTCTGCGCATCGAGCGGACCGAACGGCTCGTCCATCAGTAAAATCTTGGGATCGCGGATCAGCACCTGCGCGAGGCCGATGCGCTTGCGCTGACCGCCCGAGAGCATGTGCGGATAGCGGTCACCGAACGTGCCGAGGCCCACGCGCGCCAGCCATTCCCGCGCCCGTTTGTGCGCGTCCGAGCGCGAGGTGCCGGCCGTCTCGATGCCGATGGCGATGTTGTCGATCGCAGTCTTCCACGGAAACAGTGCATCCGCTTGAAACAGATAGCCGGCCTGACGATTAAGCGCAGCAAGCGGCGCGCCATATATGTTGACGCGTCCCTCAGCCGGCGCGATGAGGCCGGCGGTGATGTTGAGCAGCGTCGATTTCCCGCAGCCGGTCGGCCCGACGATGGAAACGAATTCGCCGTCGGCCACCTTAAGGGAGGCATGCTCGACCGCGCGGTAGACGCCGCCATCGGCGAGCCGGAACGCGACCGTGACGCCGGAAAGCGCGACTGCGCTTGTCACCGCTTGCGTGCTCGCCGACGCGGCATCAACCATCGCCACGAAATCCCCCGTTCATCGGCAAACTAGCGGCTTGCCCGCGTGTTGCAAACCCAGCCATCATCGCGGCGATGAACACCGACGCACGCCTTGCCGAGGCGCTGGACCGGCTGCCGGACTACCTCGGTAGTCATGTACTGGTGAGCCTTACCGCACTCGTCATCGGCCTCGGCATCAGCCTGCCACTCGCAATCTTCGCGCTGCGCAGGCCACGGCTGCGCGCAGGCGCGCTTGCCTTCGCCAGTGTTGTGCAGACGATTCCCGGACTCGCGCTGCTTGCCCTCTTTTATCCGCTGCTGCTTGCGCTCTCGGAGTTGTGCAAGAGTGTTTTCGGTGCAGGTTTTTCGGCGCTGGGCTTTTTGCCATCCGTGCTTGCGCTTGCGCTCTATTCGATGCTGCCGGTATTGCGCAATACGGTGACCGGCTTGGCCGGTGTCGATCCGTCGCTGCGCGAGTCGGCTTCCCTCACCGGGGCCAATCCCTGGCAGGTGATGCGCGATATCGAGTTGCCGCTCGCGATGCCGGTCATCATGGCCGGCGTGCGCACGTCGGCGGTGTGGGTGATCGGCACGGCGACGCTGTCCACCCCCATCGGGCAAACCAGTCTCGGCAACTACATCTTTGCCGGCTTGCAGACGCAGAACTGGGTCTTCGTGCTGTTCGGCTGCGTGGTGGCGGCCGTGTTGGCGCTCGTCGTCGATCAACTGTTGGCATTGATGGAGCGAGGCCTGGCGACGCGCAGCCGAAAGCTTGTCAGTGCCGGCGCACTCGGGCTTGCGGTCGTCGTGCTGGCGGCGTTGCTGCCGGGCCGCGCGCTGACGCAAGCAAGGTACGTTATCGGCACCAAACCTTTTACCGAGCAATACGTGCTGGCGTCGCTGATCGAAAATCGGCTTGCCGCGAACGATCTGTCGACCGCGCGGCTCGACGGACTCGGCTCTGCCGTCATCTTGAACGCGCTCGCGGCCGATGAAATCGACGTTTACGTCGATTATTCCGGCACGATCTGGGCGGACGACATGCATCAGGCGGACGTGAGGACTCGCGCTGAGGTGCTGAGCGCGGTCGGCGATTGGCTGCGGCGGACAAAAGGCATTCGCCTGCTCGGCAGCCTCGGCTTCGAGAACGCTTACGCGCTGGCGATGACACGCACGAAGGCAGATGCGCTCGGCATCAAATCGATTGCCGATCTCGCCGCGCACGCGCCGGGCTTATCGATTGCCGGCGACTACGAATTCTTCGAACGGCCGGAATGGAAATCGATCCGTGAGGCTTACGGCTTGAATTTCCGCATGCAGAGGACGATGCAGCCGGATTTTATGTATGCGGCGCTGGCGAACGGCGACGTCGACGTGGCCTCGGTTTACACCAGCGACGGCCGCATCGCGCAATACGATTTGCAAGTGCTCGGCGACCCCAAGCACGCGATCCCGCCCTATGACGCGATCGTGCTGCTGTCGCCGCGCCGCGCCAACGATGAGAAATTGATCGCCGCGCTCAGGCCGCTGATCGGTGCGATCCCCGTCGACCTGATGCGTGAGGCGAACCTGCGCGCGAGCGAAAAAGGCGCGCTGCCGAAAAACGCGGCGAAGTGGCTGTGGGAGGGGATCCAGCGAAAGTAAGTTATCTCGTCATTCCGGGGCGCGGCCAAAGGCCGCGAGCCCGGAATCCATAACCCGGCGCTGCGGAGTATGGATTCCGGGTCCGCGCCTTCGGCGCGTCCCGGAATGACAGAAAGCTAATTCTTGCTCCGATCCACCAGCGCGCGCTGCTTGATCCACGGCATCATCTCGCGCAGCTTCGCGCCGACCTGCTCGATCGGGTGCTCGGCGAGCTTGGCGCGCGTTGCCTTGAATGAGGTCTGGTTGACCTTGTTCTCCAGCATCCAGTCGCGCGTGAAGCGGCCGGACTGGATGTCGGCGAGCACCTTCTTCATCTCCGCACGCGTGGCGTCGGTGATGACGCGCGGCCCGGAAACGTATTCGCCGTATTCCGCTGTGTTCGATACCGAATAGTTCATGTTCGCGATGCCGCCCTCGTAAATGAGGTCGACGATCAGCTTCACCTCGTGCACGCACTCGAAATAAGCCATTTCCGGCGCGTAGCCGGCCTCGACGAGTGTCTCGTAGCCGGCCTTCATCAATTCGACGAGGCCGCCGCACAGCACGGTCTGCTCGCCGAACAGGTCGGTCTCGCACTCCTCTTTGAACGTGGTTTCGATAATGCCGGCACGGCCACCGCCGATCGCTGCGGCATACGAAAGGCCGAGGTCGTGCGCATTGCCGGAGGCATCCTGATGGATGGCGATGAGGCACGGCACGCCGGCGCCGCGCTGATATTCGGAGCGCACGGTGTGGCCGGGGCCTTTGGGCGCGACCATGAGCACGTCGATGCCCTTGCCTGGCTCGATCAAATTGAAATGCACATTGAGACCGTGCGCGAACATGATCGCCGCGCCTTCTTTTATGCTCTTGGCGATGTGATCGCGCCAGATGTCGCCCTGCAATTCATCGGGTGTGAGCATCATCATCACGTCGGCCCATTTCGCGGCCTCGGCGACTTCCATCACCTTGAATTTCTCGGCTTCCGCCTTCTTCACGCCGGCCGATGTCTTGCGCAGTGCGACCGCGACCTCTTTCACGCCCGAATCGCGCAAGTTGAGCGCATGGGCGTGGCCCTGGCTGCCGTAGCCGATGACGGCGACCTTCTTGCCCTTGATCAGGTTTAGGTCGGCGTCGCGATCGTAATAAACACGCATAGTTTTACCCCTGTAAATTCGTTCGCATGCAAAGACGGCATCGGACGGAGAAAATCAAGACATCCGTCACCCTGAGGCGCGCGCCGCAGGCGCGCCATCGCATTTTAGATCGAATGTCGGGTAAACCGACATTCGTGCGTGACCGCCCGCGACGCATTACCCGTCATCCTTCGAGGGCTGCTGCGCAGCCGCCTCAGGATGACAGATTGAGACTACATCCCCTCCGGCCCGCGCGCGATGGCGGCGATGCCTGTGCGCGAGACCTCGACCAGACCGAGCGGCAGCATCAATTCGACGAACTGATCGATCTTGTCGCTTTTCCCCGTGATCTCGAACACGAAGCTCTCGGTGGTGGCATCGATTACGCGCGCGCGAAAAGCGTCCGCCAGCCGCAGCGCCTCGACGCGGTGCTCGCCCTTGCCGCGCACCTTCACCATCGCCAGCTCGCGCTCGATGGAATTGCCATTGAGCGTCATGTCGACGACGCGGTGAATGGGCACCAGGCGCTCAAGCTGGTTCTTGATCTGCTCCAGCACCATCGGCGTGCCAGTGGTCACGATGGTGATGAGCGAAAGATGCTTCTGGTGCTCCGTCTCCGACACCGTCAGCGATTCGATATTGTACCCGCGGCCGGAGAAGAGGCCGATGACGCGCGCGAGCACGCCCGGCTCGTTGTCGACGAGCACGGAGAGCGTATGCGTCTCGGCGCGCTGCGCGGTCGGCGCGGCCGGGTAGTGCGAAGTGCTCGAACTCACATTTGCGTTCGCGTTCATCGTTGCCGTCCTGTTCAGCCTGTCATTGCCGGGCTTGACCCGGCAATCCATGGAGCGATTCAGCAAAAGTAGACTTACAAAAAGTTTTCGCTTGCTGATTCTCATCATGGATGCGCGGGTCAAGCCCGCGCATGACGCCGAGTATGTGAAGCGTTTTGTAATTCATCGCAGCCAATTTACACCATCACCTTGCCTTCTTCGGTGATCGCGTCTTCGAGTTTCACCGCCGCGTCACCCAGCAGCATCTCGTTGTGCGCGCGGCCCGACGGAATCATCGGGAAGCAATTCTCCGCCGGATCCACCACGCAGTCGAACAGCACGGGCTTGTCCACGCCGATCATCTCCTTGATCGCATGATCGAGATCGCCCGGCTTCTCGCAGCGAATGCCGTGCGCATGATAGGCCTCGGCGAGCTTGACGAAATCGGGCAGCGCCGCGGTGTAGCTCTCAGCATAGCGGCCGCCGTGCAGCAATTCCTGCCATTGCCGCACCATGCCCATGTATTGATTGTTCAGAATGAAGATCTTGACCGGCAGCCGGTACTGCACCGCCGTCGAGATTTCCTGCATGGTCATCAGCACGGATGCTTCACCCGCGATGTCGATCACCAGCGATTTCGGATGCGCCATCTGCACGCCGACCGAAGACGGCAGGCCGTAGCCCATGGTGCCGAGGCCGCCGGACGTCATCCAGCGGCGCGGCTCCTGGAAGCCGTAGAACTGCGCGGCCCACATCTGGTGCTGACCTACTTCGGTCGTGATGTAGGTGTCGCGATCTTTCGTCAGCGCATAGAGCCGCTCGATGGCGTATTGTGGCTTGATCACCTCGTTCGAGGGCCGGTAAGCAAGCGACTTGCGCGCGCGCCATTTCTCGATCTGCTTCCACCAGTCGCCGAGCGCCTTTTTATCGGAGTGGATCGCACTGGTGCGCCACAGCCGCACCATGTCCTCCAGCACATGCGCGCAATCGCCGATGATCGGCACATCGACGTGGACGTTCTTGTTGATCGAGGACGGATCGATATCGACGTGAATTTTCTTCGAACCGGGTGAGAAGGCATCGAGCCTTCCTGTGATGCGGTCGTCGAAGCGGGCGCCGATGCAGACCATCACGTCGCAATCGTGCATCGCCATGTTGGCTTCGAGCGTGCCGTGCATGCCGAGCATGCCGAGCCACTGCTTGTCGGCGGCGGGATAAGCGCCGAGGCCCATGAGCGTCGAGGTAATCGGGAAGCCCGTGAGCTTGACCAGCTCGCGCAGCAGATCGCTCGCCGCCTTGCCGGAATTGACGATGCCGCCGCCGGTGTAGAACAGCGGACGCTTGGCATGCGCCATCAGGTCGACGGCGTGCTTGATCTTCGCCATGTCGCCTTTGAGTTTCGGCCTGTATCCCGTATGCGGAAAATCCTTCGGCTTGGAGTAGAGGCCTTTGGCGAACTGGATGTCCTTCGGAATGTCCACCACGACAGGTCCCGGCCGGCCGCTCGATGCGATGTGAAACGCCTCGTGCAGCACGCGCGGCAAATCTTCGATGCGCTTCACCAGATAATTGTGCTTGGTACACGGCCGGGTGATGCCCACCGTGTCACATTCCTGGAACGCGTCGTTGCCGATGAGGTGGGTCGGCACCTGTCCCGTGATGCACACGATCGGGATCGAATCGCACAGCGCGTCGGTGAGGCCGGTGACTGCGTTGGTCGCGCCGGGACCGGAGGTGACCAGCACGCAGCCGACTTTGCCGGTCGAGCGCGCATAGCCCTCCGCCGCATGTACGGCGCCCTGCTCGTGCCGCACGAGAACGTGCTGAACTTTTTTCTGCGCGAAAATGGCGTCGTAAATTGGTAGCACCGCGCCGCCGGGATAGCCGAAAATGTGCTGCACGCCCTGATCGGCAAGCGCTTCGATCACCATTTCGGCGCCGGTCATTTCGCGTGTCATGTCGCTATCCTCCCGTATCCGTCTCTTCGCGAGGCAATAAAAAAGGCCCGTAAGGGCCATGTCCGGACGCTCACCGCTGGAAACCCTGTCAGGGCTGCCTGGTCCGCGTCCGGCTCCTAAGTACGATAATTTTATTGCTCATCACGGTTCTCGCCCGCATTTTCATTGCGTGTTATAGGAGCGCGAGAGCCAACGGTCAAGCAGAAAATGCGCTATTCGAGCTACGAGAGCCGGCCGGCAAGCTCCTTCCCTGCCTGTTCACGCTCCATCCAGGGCCAGTCGGACATCTGATTGCGAAACCAGGTGAGCTGGCGCTTGGCGTAGCGGCGCGTGTCCATCCTGGCGCCCTCGGCGGCCGCGGCAAGATCGATCTCACCGCGGAGATGCCGGATAAGCCACGGTACGCCATGCGCCTTCATCGCCGGTAGATTCGGATCGAGGTTGCGCGCCACAAGCGCCCTCACCTCCTCGAGTGCACCCGTCTCAAGCATCGCGTCAAAACGCACTGAAATGCGCCGTATCAATTCGGCGCGCTCGCACGTGACGAATACTTTGGCGGCGTGGCTCTGATCGACGAGCGGCGGCATCCCTTCGCGATGCCAGTCGGAGATCGAACGTCCAGTGGCAATGACCACTTCAAGCGCGCGCGCGATGCGCGAGCGATCGTTCGGCATCAGCCGGCGCGCCGTCTGCGGATCGCGTTGTTGCAGTTCGGCATAAAGCGGCGCGACGCCTTCGCTCGCCAACCGGCCACGCACATCGCTACGAATCTCAGTCGGGATCGGCGGCACGGCAGCGAGACCTGTCGTCAGCGCCTTGAAATAGAGCCCAGTCCCTCCGACGAGGATCGGCACGCGCCCTTCCGCTTTCGCCTCATCAAGTGCAGTTGCAACGTCGCGCAGCCAATTCCCGGTCGAATAATTCACCGCCGCATCGACGTGACCGTAAAGTTTATGCGGCGCGCGCCCTTCATCGTCCGCGCTCGAGCGCGCCGTAATGACGTGCAAGTCGCGATAGACCTGCATCGAGTCTGCGTTAATGATGACACCGCCGAGCTTCTCGGCAAGCTGCAACGCGAGGGCCGACTTGCCGCCCGCGGTCGGCCCTGCAATAAGAATTGCCTCAGCTTTACTGACCATCCCGAACCCGTCATTGTCTGCGCTGGAGCGTCGGGTTACATTATTGCGATGAAACAGCCAATTGTGTCGCGCGATCCAGAGGTAATGAGCGGAACACCTGTCTTTTCAGGCACGCGCGTACCTGTGCAAACCTTGCTCGATTATCTGGAGGCTGGCGATTCCATTGACGAATTTCTGAAAGGTTTTCCGATCGTCTCGCGCGATCAGGTGATTGCTTTTCTTGAGGAAGCGAAAGATCGCCTGATCGAATCGGTTTCGTGAGGATTTTCCTCGACGAATGCGTCGACTGGCGTCTGGCGCGTGAACTCGCCGGACACGAAGTCAAGAGCGCCCGGCAGATGGGGTGGACTACAATCAAGAACGGCGATTTGCTCGCCCTTGTTTCGAAGCACTTCGATGTATTTTTAACAGTCGTAATCTGCCGTTTCAACAGGATGTTCCATCGCTTTCAATTGCAGTCGTTGTCCTTCAGTCGAAGACAAACTGCCTTGCCGACCTTAAGCCGCTCGTACCGCTTCTTTTGACGCGGCTTGAAACAATTGAGCCCGGTCAGCTTCAGGTCATTAAAAACCACTAGGGTGTGGCTGAAGTTTCTTGCCGCTCGCGGTCGGCCCTGCAATAAGCACGGCTATCCTTGCGTCGCGCCCTGCCATGACTCATGTCACCACTCTGATCGGCCCCAATGCGCTTGACGCGTTGCGGTATGCCCAAGCGGTTTTTCCGCGTGCAGAAGACCCTGTGCCGCTCGGCCCCGATGCGGCCGACATCTTCTTTACCCCGGATGTCGGCATGGACCAACGTGCCGTGGCCGAGGCTTTTCGTGCGGCGCTGGGCGGCAAATTCGACGTCGTCGTTCAACCGACGGCGCATCGCCGCAAGAAGCTTTTTCTTGCCGACATGGATTCGACCATGATCGGCCAGGAGTGCATCGACGAGTTGGCGGACTATGTGGGCCTGAAAGCGCACGTTGCCGCCATCACCGAGCGCGCCATGCGCGGAGAGATCGCGTTCGAGCCGGCCTTGCGCGAACGCGTCGCGTTATTGAAAGGATTGCCGACAACGGTCGCCGACGACGTACTGAGCAAACGCATTGCCCTCACACCGGGCGCGCGCACGCTTGTCGCGACCATGCGCACAAACGGCGCGTATACCGCGATGGTGTCCGGGGGATTCACGTTGTTCACCGAGCGCATCGCCACGATGATCGGCTTCGACGAAGGCCGCGCCAATACACTCGTCGTCGAAAATGGCAAGTTGGCGGGTGCCGTCGCAGAGCCGATTTTTGGCCGTGACGCCAAGCGCGCCACTCTGATCGATCGACGGAGCAAGCTGCGTCTTGCGGAAAGCGAGACGCTGGTTACCGGCGACGGCGCCAACGACATGGATATGATCGCGGAAGCCGGGCTTGGCATCGCTTGTCACGCCAAGCCGAAGGTGGCAGCCGCGGCTCCGGCACGGATCGATCATGCCGATCTAACCGCGCTTCTGTATGCGCAAGGGTATCGGCGCGAGGAGTTCGTCGAAACCTGACTACTGG